>PLBO01000026.1 GCA_003134555.1 Actinomycetota bacterium | reverse complement strand
CCCGTACGCCCCCGCGCCCGCCCCCAACCCCTACCCCTACGACCCCAACGCGGGCTACGGCGGAGTCTGGGGTCCGGCGCCGCCCGTAAGTGGCTGGTCCCCCGTGGCGCCGCCGCCGGCACCGCGGACACCGCCGACCGCGGCGAAAGCCCGGCGCGGTCTGTCCGTCCTCGCCACGCTCGCGCTCGNNGCTGCACGCGCTTTTCGGATTCAGCCGACGCGGCGCGCGCGGCTTCCAGATCGGCAAGCGCCATGGTGTGCGCGGCCTCGGCGGCAACGGCGGCGGCTTCGGCAATGGCAACACGGGGACGACCAGCCCGGGCACGGGCGCGCTCGACGTGAACGCGATCGCGGCCAAGGTCAACCCCGCGCTCGTCAACATCAACACGACGCTCGCGCAAGGTCGCGCCGCGGGCACCGGCATGTTGATCTCGTCCACCGGTGAGATCCTCACGAACAACCACGTCATCGCCGAGGCGACCAGCATCAAGGTGACCCCCGGAGGTACGGGCCCGTCGTACACCGCCAAGGTGATCGGGTACGACGTCACCGAAGACGTCGCGTTGCTGCAGATCACCGACCGCGTCTCGAATCTGCCGACCGTGACCTTCGGCGAACCGTCGAAAGTCCAGATCGGCGACCCGGTCGTCGCGATCGGGAACGCGCTCGGGCAAGGTGGAACGCCCAAAGCCACGCAGGGCCGGGTGACGGCTCTCGATCAACAGGTGACGGCAGGCGACTCGGCCGGGACGCAGGAAACCCTCGTCGGAATGATCCAGATCAACGCGCCCATCCAGCCCGGCGACTCCGGCGGCGCGCTCGTCGACCGGAACGCCCGGGTCATCGGCATGAACACCGCAGCGGCCGGCGGCGGGCGCTTCAACCCCCAGGTCGGATCGAGCATCGGATTCGCCATCCCGGTCGACAACGCGGTGAGCATCGTGAGCCAGATCCGCACCGGTACCGATACCGACAAGGTCCACATCGGCGACCGGGCCCTCATCGGTGTGCAAGTGCAGGACATCAACGGACAGACCGCTCCGATCTCGTCGGGCGCGCTCGTCGTCGGCGTTCAGGACAACACGGGCGCGAGCGCGGCGGGGATGAAGACCGGCGACGTGCTCGTCTCGGTCGACGGCAAGCCGATCGCCAACTCCGCGGCACTCCGACTCATCCTCGTCAAACTCCACCCCGGCGATTCGGTCTCCGTCGGCTGGGTCGACTCGACCGGCACTCGTCACGACGCGAGCATCAAGCTGGTCGTCGGTCCACCCCTCTGAGCCCGGCGCCCGCACCGACCCGCTGAACGCAGCCTCGGGGCCCGCGACGGGTTGGGTCGCCCGCGTACGCGAACCTGTCTGGATGCAGCGGCCGCGAAAGACCCACGCCCGGGGGCGCCTGACGCCGGGCGAGCTCGCGGAGGCCGTGGTCCTGGCCGACGTGTCGCTCGCCCTCACCGTCGTCGGTCAGGTCGTGCCCCTCGGGGGCGCGCTGCTCGTGGCCGCGGTGGTTCCGCTGGCCGTCGTCGCGGCGCGGCACCGGCTGCGCGCGGTGATCACGGGCGCGATCGCCGCCGCGGCGGTCGGATTCTTGGTGATCGGGACCGCGGCGTTCACCACGATGGGCGCGTGCGCGGCGCTCGGCGCGCTCGTCGGCGCCGCCGAGCGACGCAGCTGGAGCCGCGCGAGCACGATGTTCGTCGGCCTCGCGACGTTGTGGCCCGCCGCCTCGGTGATCGCCCTCGTCGCGATGGGCGCGTTCACGAACCTGCGCAAGCTCACCCTCGACCAGATCCGCAACGGCTGGCTCGGGCTCTTTCACCTCGTTCGCAACCTCGGGCTCGTGCGACTCGCCCGCCCGGGTGAGAAGTTCGTGGTGTGGGTTGTGCGCGACTGGTGGCTGAGCGTTCCGCTCACGCTCTTCTTACTGATCTGGTTCGGCATCTGGCTCGCGCACGGTCTCTCCACGCCGGCGTTGCAGCGCGTTCGCAGCGCGTTCGGGAACGCCATTGTCGACGAAGGGGTTCCCGACCGCGTTGACGAAGACCTCGCAGCACCGGAACCGCTGCCGGTTGCCCTGCGCGGTGTGCGCTACCGCTATCCGAACGCGCGGGGCGACGCCCTCGTCGACGTCACGCTCGAGGTGAGCCCGAACGAGCTCGTCGCGATCGTCGGGGCCAACGGTTCCGGAAAGTCGACGCTCGCGAGCGTCCTCGCCGGACGGCGCTTGCCCGCGAGCGGCGAGCTCGAACGACCCGGCCCCGTCGGGCTCGGACACGTCGGCGGGACCGCGATCGTCTTCCAGCGTCCGGAAGCCCAGGTGCTCGGCGTCCGCGTGCGCGATGACGTCGTCTGGGGTTTGCCGCATCCGGAGCGCATCGACGTCGAGGCGTCGCTCGATCGGGTCGGGCTGCGCGCGCTCGCCGACCGGGAGACATCCACGCTGTCGGGCGGCGAGCTGCAGCGGCTCGCGATCGCGGCCGCACTCGCCCGTCATCCCAAGCTGCTGATCTCCGACGAGTCGACGGCGATGGTCGACGCCACGGGTCGGGCGAGAATCGTCGCGCTCCTCGACGAGCTGGCGCACAGCGACGGCCTCGGTGTCGTCCACGTCACCCACCGGGCGGCGGAAGCCGCGGCCGCGGATCGCACCATCGCGCTCGCGGGCGGGCGCGTCGTCGACGCGCCGGTTCTGCTGCGCCCGGACGAGCCGGCGAAGCCGTCCGAGCTCCGGCCGGCGGTGCGGATCGGCGGCCCGCTCATCACACTCGAACGCGTCGGCCACATCTATTCGCGCAAGACGCCGTGGGCGAACCGCGCGCTCGCGGAGGTCGACCTCACGATTCGTACCGGCGAGGCGATCGTCGTCGTCGGGCACAACGGCTCGGGCAAGTCGACGCTGGCATGGATCCTCGCGGGTCTCCTCGCGCCGAGCGAGGGAATTGCCCTCCTCGAGGGCAAGCCGATCGTCGGGCAAGTCGGCCGGATCGGTCTGTCGTTCCAACACGCGCGCTTGCAGTTGCTCCGGCCCACCGTGCTCGACGAGGTCCGCACGGCCGGTGGCGTCGACGATGCCGCGGCACGCGCCGCCCTCGCGGCGGTCGGGCTCGACCCGCGCCAGTTCGGAACCCGGCGGATCGACGAGCTCAGCGGGGGTCAGATGCGCCGGGTCGTCCTCGCCGGCGTCCTCGCCGCGCAACCGCGCGCACTCGTGCTCGACGAGCCGTTCGCCGGGCTCGACGCGAGCGGTCGCGCCGAGCTCGACACGGTGCTCACCGAATTGCGACACCGGCGCGACATCGCACTCGTGATCGTCTCGCACGACCGCGACCTTCCCGTCGGGCTCGTCGATCGGGTCGTCGAACTCGAAGCCGGCCGCATCGCGCGCGACGACCCGCTCGAGGACGCGGTCCCCGAGGCGCAGCCGTGAGCCGGCCCGCCACCCCAGCCCGGCAACGACCGGCGAAGTCACGACGCGACACCGAGCTGACGTTCCTCCGTCTCGTGCCGGGTGATTCCGCGGTACACCGGCTGTGGGCGGGAACGAAGCTGCTCGTCGCCGCGGAGCTCGCGCTCATGGTGTCGATCTCGCCGACCTGGCCGATGGTCGCCGTCGTCGCCGGCGTCGTCGCGCTCGAGCTGCTGGTCGCGCGTATCCCTCTCGGCACGTTCCCGCGCTTGCCGAACTGGTTCTTCGCCGTGTTCGCGATCAGCGCGCTGCTCAGCTTGTGGTCGACCACGAAGCCGGTCACCCACGTCGGCGGCATCGCCCTCAGCCTCGGCGGCCTCGACGAATGGGCGCGCTTCGCCGTGCTCGCGGTCGAGCTCGTGGTGTCGGGCGCGCTCGTCGGCTGGACGACCCCGCTCGGCGAGATCGCGCCCGCGCTCGCTCGTCTCGGCGGTCCCTTGCGCCGGCTGCACATCCCGATCGACGAGTGGGTCATCGCCATCGCGCTGGCGATCCGCTGTCTTCCGCTCCTCATCGACGAGATCTGCCTCCTGGGTGCGGCCCGCCGGCTCCGGGCGCACGACCACGACCCGGTGAGAGGCCGCCCACGCGCGACCGTGCGCAACGTGCTCACCGAGACTCACGACCTGCTGTCGACCGCACTCGTGGTGTCGATACGGCGGGCGCGCGATCTGGCCGACGCGATCGAGGCGCGGGGAGGGCTCAGCGCCGCCGCCAACTCGTCCGGCTCCCGATTCCGGTTCGCGGACGGCCTCGTGCTCTTCGCCACAACCGCGTTGTGCGTCACGACGCTCGCAGTGCTACATCTCTGACATGCAACACGTCCGTCTCGGCCGCACCGGTCTCCAGGTGTCCCGAATCTGTCTCGGCACGATGACCTTCGGTCTGCAAATCGACGAACCGTCGTCGCGCGCAGTGCTCGACAAGGCGGCCGACCTCGGCGTGACCTTCCTCGACACCGCCGACGCGTACCCGCTCGGCGGCGATCTCTCGACGGCCGGTCGCACCGAGGAGATCGTCGGCCGGTGGTTGCAGGGCCGGCGCGCCGACTACGTCGTCGCGACGAAATGCTTCGCGCCGATGGGACGCAATCGCTGGGACATGGGCAACAGCCGCCGGCACATCATGGACGCGATCGACGCGTCACTGCGCCGGCTGCAGACCGACTTCATCGACCTCTACCAACTGCACTTCGACGACCCCGGCGTGCCGCTCGACGAGACACTCGGCGCGCTCGAAGACGTCGTGCGCGCCGGCAAGGTCCGCTACATCGGGTGCTCGAACTTCCTCGCGTACCGACTCGCGCGCGCGCTCGGGCGGAGCGAGGTGCACGATTGGACGCGCTTCGTCTCCGTGCAGCCTCGCTACAACCTGTTGTTCCGTGAGTTCGAGCGCGAGCTGTTCCCGCTCTGCCTCGACGAGGGCATCGCCGTGATCCCGTACAACCCGATCGCCGGCGGCATGCTCTCGGGCAAGCACGACCGGACCAAGGCGCCCGACGAGGGAACCCGCTTCGCGCTCGGCAACGCGGCCAAGACCTACCAAGACCGCTACTGGCACGACAACGTGTTCGACACGGTCGACGAGCTCGTGAAGATCGCGAGCGACGCGGGCATTCCGTTGCCGACGCTCGCGGTCGCGTGGACGCTCCGGCACCCTGCGATCACGGCGCCGATCGTCGGCGCGAGCCGTCCGGAACAACTCGACGCGACGATCGCGGCGGTCGACATCCAGCTCGACCAAGACCTCGTCGATCGGTTGAACGAGGTCACCGCCGCGTATCGTCGTGGCGACGCACCGCGTTAACGAGCGGATGCTGGAGATCGCCGAGGCGGTACCGCGCACGGTCCGCGCCTCGGACGGTCGGGTCACGGGTTACTACGAGTACGGCGACCCGAACGGCACGCCCGTGGTGGCGCTGCACGGGACACCCGCATGCGGGGCCGGCTTCGCCTGGGCGGATCGACGCGCCCGCACGCGCGGGATCCATCTGCTCGCGCCCGACCGACCCGGTATCGGCGACTCCGACCCGTGGGATCCCGGCGGCCACCTCACCGTCAACCGGTATCCGCCGCTGCTGAGTGCGTTCGCCGACGCGCTCGAGGTCCAGAGGTTCTCCGTCATCGGCTACTCCGGCGGCGGGCCGTATGCGCTCGCCGCCGCGCACGCGCTACCCGATCGAGTGCGCGGGACGGCCGTCGTCTCGGGTGCGGGGCAAGTCGGTGTATGGGCATCCGTCGACGACTTCGAGGCGACCGATCGGCGACTCACCCAACTCGCGAATCGCGCGCCCGGGCTGGCACGCGCGGTGCTGGCACTGTCGGCCCGCTTCTCACGCGTCGCGCCGCAAACGTCGCTCCGATTCGCGCAGATCGAGATGTCGAAGGCCGACCGCGCGGTGATCGCCGGCTTCCCGTCGGCGCGCGCCGCGCTGGCGGTGTTCACGGAGTCGTGCCGGCGCGGCGCGGCGGGGGTGGTAGACGACTACGCCGCGCTCGGCCGGCCGTGGGAATTCGCGGTCGAGGAGATCGCGGTGCCGGTTCGCTGCTGGCACGCGACCACGGATCGCGTCGTCCCGATCCGCCACAGCGAGGAGCTCGTGCGGCGCATCCCCGGCGCGCAGCTCTCCCGATGGGACGACGGACGTCACCTCGCCATCGTCGATCACGTCGGCGAGGTTCTCGACGCGCTGACGGAGATCGCGTCCTAGTCGGCGCTCGGGCGCGCGAAGTGCTTGCTCAGCGTCTCGTTCTGACCCTGGTAGTTCGATCCGATGCCTTGCCCGTAGAGGCGCGCGGGCGCTTCGAGCATGTGCTCGAACGTGAGCTTGCAGACGCGTTGACCGTGCTCGATCATGAACGGAATGTCGTGCGCGCGCACCTCGAGCGCCGCGCGCGATCCGACCGAGTGCCCGCCGGGATCGAAACCGAAGCCGGGATCGAAGAATCCCGCGTAGTGCGTCCGCAGCTCACCGCTCGTCGGGTCGTAGGCCGTCATCTCCGATGCCAACGTCGGCGGGATGGACACGGCTTCGTTGCTCATCAACAGATAAAAGCGCTGCGGCGTGAGCACCACTCGATCGCCTTCTTCGTGTCGCACCGATTCCCAGAAGGCTTCGGGGTCGACGGGAGCGGTTGCGCTCTTGGCGACGTCGAGCAGCGGCGCGTTGTCGCGAGCGCGATGGCCGACGTAACCCTGGGCGTCGCCGTGGAGGTCGAGGCCGAGGAACAGTCCTCCACCGAACGCGAGCTTCGTGCTCGCGACGGGAGTTCCTCGGTCGAACAGGATGGGCTGTTCGTCGTGGAACGCACGCACGTCGTCGTCGGTGAGCACCGCCGAGCCGACCGAGAGCCGCAACTGGTTCAGCGACAGGTCCTCGCGGACGCGCACGGGGAACGACAGCGGCACCACCTCGAGGTAGAGCGGGCCGTCGTAGCCGGCCGCGATCTCGTCGAACCGCCAGCTCTCGTCGGTGATCACGCGGGTGAACACGTCGATCCGACCGGTCGAGCTCTTCGGGTTCGCCTTCCCGCGCACAGCCGGCGGCAACGACAGACGCTCTTTCAACGGAATGAGGTACGGCCGCTTGGTCTCGAGCACCACGCCGTCCTTGCGCAGGTCGAGCTCGTCGATGACATAGTCCTTCACGCGCCGCTCGACCGTCTGGCGGCCGGGCAGGAAACTGCAGCGGATCCGGTACGCGACCTCGCCCAAGCGCAGGTCGAGGCTCGCCGGCTGCACGTTCTCCTCCGGAATCGTGAAGCGCCCGGCGTCGATCACCCGCGCCGCGATCGCGCGCTCCAGGTACTGGCACGGCAATACGCCGGTGCGATCGGCCGGAAGTTCGAGATCCACGAGCGGGCAGCCTACGCGCGCATCCTCGTGATCGTGATCGCCGGATGACGCGATCCTTGCGTACCATTCGCCGATGCGCACCCCGAAGCTCCTGACGATCGCGGCCGCCGCTGCCGTCCTCGCCGCCTCCTGCTCGTCGTCCGCGAAGTCGTCGGCGCCGCCGCCGACCAGCGCCGCGCCCACGACCACCACGTCGATCGTGCCCGCGCCGAAGGGCTTACCGTCGTTCTATTCGTTCAATGAGCCGATCGCGACGAAACCGGGAGCGCTGATCAAGTCCGAGCGCCTGACGCTGCCGAAGATCCACGGCACGGTGTACCGCGTCATGTACGTGTCGACCACCGTGGAGGGCAAGCCGACCCCGGTCACCGGATTGATCGCGGTGCCGAACGGAACACCGCCGGCCGGGGGCTTCCCGGTCGTGTCGTGGGGTCACGGCACGAACGGCATGGCCGACGTGTGCGCGCCGTCGTTCAAGCCGGACGGCTCCGAGACGGCGGGACTCGCCAACCTCCTGCTCGACAAGGGCTGGGTGCTCACCGCGAGCGACTACCAGGGCGAGGGCACGCCCGGCATGCTGCCGTACATCGCGGGCGACAGCGCGGCGCGCAACACAATCGACATCGTGCGCGCCGCTCGCGATCTGCCGGGCGCGCACGCGAGCGCCAACTACGTCGTGTGGGGCCACAGCGAAGGCGGCCAGACGGCGATGTTCACCGACAAGATCGGTCCGGCATACGCGCCCGAGCTGCACATGAAGGGCGTCGTGGCGGGCGCGCCGCCGTCGCAGTTCAACTTCATCTACGGCTTCTTGCTGACGAGCCCGTTCCGCTACTACTTGATCATGGCCGCCGGCGGGCTCAATACCGCGTACGGCGACAGCGCGGCGCCGCTCGACCAGATCCTCACGCCGAAGGGTGTTGCGCTGATCCCGAAGCTCGACACGAGTTGCGACGTGAACGGCACACTCGGGCCGCTCGACGTGAAGTCGTTGACGAAGGGCGACCCGTTCAAGAACCCGCTCTGGAAGAAAGTGCTCGAGGAGAACGACCCCGAGCACTTCTCCGCCAAGAGTCCGGTGCCGCTGCTCATGATCCAGGGCGGCAACGACGAGCAGATCCCCGTCGCGTCGACGAAACTCCTCGCCGACCACCTCTGCGGACTCCACCAGGTGTTGCAGCGGTGGATATATCCGGGCCAGAGCCACGCGGGCGTGATCGGGCCGTCGGCCGGCGACATGACCCACTGGATCGCCGACCGTTTTGCCGAAGGCGCCAACCCCGACCCGTACAAGCCGACTGGTCTCGCCAACATCGACCAGACGACCTGTAGCTAGGGAGACGACAGCGCAGCGACCGGTTCCCTGACGCTAACGTCAGGGAACAACACCGCGGAGGCCGGCCGAGGGAGCGCTTCGATGGAGCTGCCGAAGATCATCAGCGTCGACGACCACGTCGTGGAGCCCGCGCACGTGTGGCAGACCTGGTTGCCGCAGAAGTACCGCGAGAAGGGACCGCGCATCGAACGCAAGCGCTGGGGCGCCTTCTCGCACAAGCCCGGTGCGAAGTACGTCAACACCGAAGACCCCGACGGTCTGTGGGGAGACGCCTGGTACTTCGAGGACCGGCTCATCTACGTGCACAAGCGGTTCGTCGCGATCCCGCTCGAGGCAACGCCCGGCGGCGACCTTTCCAAGTTCGATCGCACCAAGATGGTAATGGAAGCCCTCACCTACGACGAGATGCGACCCGGCTGTTACGAACGCGACGCGCGCATCGTCGACTTCGAGCGGAACTGGGTCGACGGCTCCCTCCCGTTCCCGACGTTCCCGCGCTTTTGCGGCCAGACCTTCCTCGAAGCCGACGACCACGACCTCGGCCTCGCGTGCGTCAAGGCGTACAACGACTGGATGGT
>PLBO01000136.1 GCA_003134555.1 Actinomycetota bacterium | reverse complement strand
GGTGGTGTGAAGTGCTGGGGAGCCGTCGGTTGGCTGCCGAATGGCAGGCCGAGCGTCGCCGCGAGGCCGGTCGGCATTTCGGGGCTAGCGGCGGGTGTAACCGCGATTTCGGCGGGTGCGTTTCACGCCTGCGCGTTGATGACGACGGGCGCGGTCAAGTGTTGGGGTTCCAATATCGACGGCGAGTTGGGCAATGGCACGATGACGAGTGGCTCGACGGCGGTCGAGGTCCTGGGACTTGCTTCACGCGTGACGTCGATGTCCGCGGGCTGGTTCCACACCTGCGCCGTCACATCGCGGGGAGGAGTCCAATGCTGGGGACTCAATGCGAACGGCGAGTTGGGCGATGGCACCATCGCCAACAGCTCCACGCCGGTCCACGTGTCGGGACTGACGCGGGGCGTCGTCTCGGTGTCGGCTGGATATGCGGACACGTGCGCGGTTACGGCCGCTCGCGGGGTGCAGTGCTGGGGCGATAACCGTTTCGGCCAATTCGGTGACGGAACCATGACGAACAGTCCGACGCCGCGCCGCGCGTCGACCTTGACTGCGGGTGTGACAGCAGTCTCGTCGGGTCAGGATTACAACTGCGCCCTGATGGTCAACGGCGGCGTCAAGTGTTGGGGACTCAACAATCAACAACAGTTGGGGGATGGCACCACCACCAACCGGTCGACGCCCGTGAGCGTTCTGGGGATCGCTTCGGGCGTGACGGCGATCTCGGGCACGTGCGCCCTCTCGTCGCATGGTGTCAAGTGCTGGGGCGACAACGGTTCGGGCAAGCTGGGTATCGATCCAGGTTGGATCCCGGTGGATACGGGCGGGTCCTATTTCGTCGTGAGGGCGCCGCCGGCACCTACCATCCGGCGAGCCGTGTTNNCCGTCGAGCGACGGCGGGAGTCCGGTCGTCACACTGAGAGCGAGCTGCACGTCCTCCGATGGCGGCAGAACCGTGTCAGAATCCGCGCGCCGCGGTCCCATCGCCGTAGCCGGGTTGACGGAGCTCAAGACCTATTCGTGCACGGTCATCGCGGAGAACGCGATCGGGCCGAGCTTGCCATCCGCGCCATCACCTGCGTTCGTCTTCCGAGCTTCGCGTCCGCAAGGTTGATTCGAGCTTCGGCCGAGTCGCTCGGACGACTGACAAGAAAGCTCCCGAGGGAACCGTCGAGAACGTCGCTCGTCGTCGGACGCCTTGCGGACCTCAAGGGCCCAGACGATGCCGCAGCTCTCGCGTCGCGTCTTCCCATCCCGCGTCCGGTGATCTGGCCCACAACGCGCGTAGCTCTGAACCGTCGCCGAGCACGCGATCCACGGCGGAGATTGCGAGCGCAACCTCTTGGTCCGAGACCTCCGGGGCATTGTCTCTCAGCCAATCCGTCGCTCGTTGAGGCAACGGACGACCCGTACCCAAGGTCGCGGCCACCACCTCAGCCGCTGCAACGGCGACTGAGCCCTCGCGGACCTCCACGTATCTCATCGTCGCGACGTCCAACGCGCGCTGAAGTGTCGACAGCCGCGGCGACTCCTCGAGCTCGTAGACCCAGTCCGCCGCGTCATCATTCTCGAACGGTCCCGCGCCCCACTCGGCCACGTTAGGCCTCCGGGTGATCTTCGGCGTAGCTACCAAACGCCGCGTGCGGGCATTCTCGCGCAACCTGACCGGCGTTCGGGGAGATCGGCTCAATCACAGAACCGGGCGCGTGCGCGGTGTGTCCGCGGTCGGCTGCTCGGAGGTCGACGCTACGGCGCGCGGCGGCCGGACATCGCTTCGCGCCCGGGCCGGCCGCGGGCGTCCCGCCTCGTGGGCGAGACTGAGGGAGTGACTCGCCGTTCCGCCTCCGAGGGGAGTGTCCGCCTGCTCCTGTTGTCGGCGCTCGCGCTCTCGTTGATTGGCGCCGGGTATGCCGCGGTCAACCTCGTAGGCGCGCGCAACGGCATCGATTTCGATGTGTACCGGGCCGCCGGGCGAGCGGTGACCCATAACAAGTCGCTCTTCGGGTCCTGGATAGCGACGCAGATGAGGGTCTCATTGCCATTTACCTATCCGCCCTTTGCCGCGTTGCTGGCGGTGCCGTTCGGTTATGTCAGCTCGGATGTCGGGTTCGCGCTCTGGGACGTCCTCTCGGTCATCGCGCTCGCGTGGGTCGTGCGCACGACCACGCGCCTATCGATGGCTGACCTGCGATGGTGGGGACTCCTGATCGCGGTCGTCGTGGCGCTCGCGCTTGCGCCGGTGCAGGACGCGCTCGGGTTCGGTCAAGTTGGCATCTTCTTGATGGCTATGTGCATCTACGACTGCGCCGCCGACCACACTCGCCTGCCACGGGGCACGATGATCGGCATTGCGACGGCGATCAAACTCCTTCCGGCGATGTTCATCCCGTATCTGTGGTTCAGTGGACGGCGTCGCGCTGCCCTTGTCGGGGCGGCGACTGCGGTCATGCTGACGCTTGCGACGTTCGTCGTATTGCCTCGCGACTCGATGTCCTACTGGACTTCTCGCGTATTCGACAATCACCGGATC
>PLBO01000085.1 GCA_003134555.1 Actinomycetota bacterium | reverse complement strand
GTGCCGACAAGGTCGGCACGTTCCAGTCGATCGAAAACGTGGTCGCGGCCGGCACCACGACGAGCTCGGCGAAGCCGCGCCACGACGAGTCCAGCACGACCGCGCCGAACGGTCGGCGGCGTTCAGCTCCGGCCGCCGCCGCCCGCGACGAGCCCACGCCCGAGACCTTCCCGCCGGGCGTCAGCCCGCCCGCCAACGAGTCGACGACTCCGGAGACCGAGAAGCACACCGACGGCGACGAAGGTGGCAACCAGACCACGACGACGACCGCGAGCGCGCCGACATCCACCGCCGGCGGGTCTACGACATCGACCACGCACCCGCACCACGACGACGGCTCCCATGACCCGGTCGGGAGCGACGACTGATGCCGACCGCCATCCCGCCGCGCCCCACGCGCGGCCACGCCGCCTCCGGCGCGCGCGTGTTCGTCGGTGGCGTCGCGTTCTCCGCGACGCTGGCGCTCGCCGGGATGATGGCAATGCACCGGTCGGGCGTGCATGCGGTTGCGACCGCTGTCGTCCCGACATCACCGGTCGCGATCAACGGACCGCGGGCCGCGCCGACCTCCGCCACCGCGGCGCTGCGACGCAAGACGGCAACCACCGTTCGACCGAAGCCGCGCACGATTGCGACGGGAACCGCTCCGCGCCGCTCGAATTCCGCGATCACGCAACCCGCCGCGTCGTCGGTGCCCCCCACGGGTCCGCAGCTTCCGGCCGCGGCGCCCGGTACGACCGCACCCACGGTCCGGACGACGGTCGCCCCGACCACGACGCCGGCGACGGCGCCTCCCACGACCGTTCCCCCGACGACGCCCTCGACCGCGCCGCCCACGACCATCAGTCATGCCAGCTGAGCGACAGTTCCCGGTCATGGGTACGACCGCGCACATCCTCGTGATGGGGCCCGATGCCGACACACTTTTGGCGCTNNCCTCCACGAACTCGAGCGCAAGTGGAGCCGCTTCCTCCCCAACAGCGAGATCAGCCGTGCCAACGCGCTCGCCGGATCGCATGTGGTCGTCTCGCCCGAGACCATGCTGTTGGTGCAGCGTTCGGTAGAGGGTTTCGCGCGCACTCGGGGCTCGTTCGACCCCACGGTGCTCCGGGCGGTGCGCGACGCCGGCTACGACCGCGACTTCGGATCGGTGAGGGCCGCGGCATCGTTGCTCGATCCTCCGGCACCGCAGCCGGCGCCCGGTTGTCTCGGCATCGAGTGGGACGAGAACATCGGCGCGATCACGTTCCCGCGCGGTGTGACCTTCGATCCCGGCGGGATCGGCAAGGGCCTCGCGGCCGACCTCGTGAGCGCGGAGCTGGTCGAGCTCGGCGCGCGTGGCGCGCTGGTGAACGTGGGTGGCGACCTCCGCGTGCGCGGCGATGCTCCCAACGGCGCGTCGTGGGACGTGGCGATCGAGCACCCGATCGAGCCCCGCGTCGAGCTCCTGCGCGTCGGGCTGGTCGACGGCGCAGTCGCGACGAGCAGCCGGGCCCGCCGGCACTGGCGCACCGCGGCCGGTCCCGCGCATCACATCGTCGATCCGCGCACCGGCAGACCATCTGCGTCCCGGTATGTCGCCGTCACCGCGGTTGCGGCCGACTCGTGGTGGGCCGAGGTGGTCGCGACCGCCGTGTTCGTCGACGAGCTGGGGATCGACTNNCGGCGCGCGTGTCGTAACCGTCGACGCCGACGGCGGGGTTGCGTTCGATCCCGCGCTGGTGGGAGTGGCGGCGTGACGCAGGTTCACACCTGGTGGTACCTCGCGCGGGCCAGCGGTCTCGTCGCGTGGACACTGCTGGCCGTGTCCGTGCTGTGGGGACTGCTGCTGTCGACACGCGTGTTCGACCGGAGCATCAGCCCGAAGTGGATCACCGACCTCCACCGGTTCCTCGGCGGCACGGCCCTGCTGTTCACGGCCATTCACGTCGCGGCGCTGGTCGGAGACAGCTACCTGCACTTCGCGGCGAAGGAGATCCTGGTCCCGTTCGCATCGACCTGGCGGCCGGTGGCGGTCGCCTGGGGCGTGATCTCGTTGTGGATCCTCATCGCGGTGGAGTTGACGTCGTTGCTCATGAAGCATCTGCCGCGCCGGGTCTGGCACGCGATCCACCTGTCGAGCTTCGGGCTGTTCTTCAGTGCGACCGCACACGCGATCTCGTCCGGCACCGACACCGGCAACACGTACTTCATCGTCGGCTGTACCGCGCTGCTCTCCACGGTGGCGCTCCTCACGCTCGTGCGCGTACTCGCACCTCGCCAGCGCGGTGCCCAGGCGGCTCGTAGCCGGGCCGGCGCAACCGTCGGTGCCGACGGTCCGGTGGCCAAGCGGCCGGTGGAGCTGGTNNGGGCGTTCCGGTCGCCCAGCGCCCGAAGTGCGAGCGATCTCGCGGAGCGCGTCGAGGCCCTCGGGTCGCGGCGGAAGGCATCGGGCGCTCCGTAGACTCCGGCTCCTCATGACTCCCACATTCGAGGTCGTTGCCACCGCGCCCGATCGGGTCCGCGCCGATCTGCTCGCAGTCCCCGTGTTCACCGGCGGTCAGCTCGGGCCGGGC
>PLBO01000097.1 GCA_003134555.1 Actinomycetota bacterium | reverse complement strand
CGACTCCCACACGGGACGCATAAATGCCCGTTCGCGCGCCGGTGCGGCGACTACCGATCGGCAGTTCTGGCGCGGCGCTCGGGAGTATCTGACGGGGCCGTCAGCGAACGGCGGCGGCCACTTACTGGCTGCTCAGGCTGCCGAGAAACTCTTTCGCTTCTCGCTTCGATCCCAGGACGTGCAGTACCGCGTGCGAGCCATGCTTCGCCACCATTGCGCGTGCCTGCTCGGGCTCTGAGTGACGGTTGCGCCAAATCTTCCCAATGGCGCCCCACTCGTCGCGCAAGCGTCGGCTGCGCGAGTCCTCGCAACCTTCGGGCATCCCGCCCCCAGGTTTGAGCAGCCCCCGCGCAAACGCGCGACTCGCGCATAACCACCAAGGGGTGTCGAGAAGGACGACGGTCTCCGCGCGTTCGAGCCGCAGAGGAAGCGTCTGGTTGTAGTTACCGTCGATAATCCAAGCCTCGCCAGCGATCAGCGCGTGTTGCCGATCCCGCCACTCGCCGTCCGACGGTCGCGCCCAGCCCGGCCTCCAGTAGTGGAGATCGAGGTGAATCACGGGCAAACCGGTTCGTGCTGCGAGCGCACGTGCGAACGTGCTCTTCCCGGACCCCGTCATCCCAGCGACGAGGACGCGGTGGCCGACTATCCGAGACGCCCCGTTCATGGCGCGGAGTGTGCCAGAGGTGCGGCGCAGAATGCCCGATCGCGGTCGTCGTGGCGAGTGCCCGATCGGCAGATCTGTGCGCGACGTCCGTCGGGCTGTTCGAGGGTGCTACGGCCCGATCAGTCCGACCACGAGCAACGCGATGCCAGCGACGACCGTCAGCAGATATACGCCTTCGTTCCGACGTGCCTGCCGGTTGCGCCGCCCGACGCCCACTGTCCGCCACACCCGCGCAGAGAAACGCTCGGTACGTCGGAAGGCCACATACTCCAACACCGTTACGACGACCGCGATGCCGAACCATCCCCAGGCCCCCCACAACAAGATCGCGGCGATCGCCGGTGCCGCGAGTAGGAGCCAAGCCGTCAGCATGCGAGGCTCGACATCGTTCCGAACATCGAGCGCATGGTAAGCGAAGGCGGCGCTAGTTGTGGTCGAACGTTGGGTCGCTCATGGCAGAGCGCCGATCGGCAGATCTGTGCGGCCTTGTGTTCTCGTGCGTATGCGGCGGCGTGGATGCGATACTCGGCTCGTGGTCGTGGAGGATGAGCTGCGCACGATGATCGACGGCCGTGCGGGACGTGGGGCGTCTATGCGCGTCATCTCGACACGGGCGAGACCGTGGCGATCCGAGCCGACGAAGTGATGCCCGCGCAGAGTTCCGTGAAGGTCTGCGTCCTTCTCGCCTACACCAAGAGGATCCGGCTCGGCAATGATGAACGGGATCGGCGTGTCACGCTGCTCAGCGAAGACCACGAAATGGGTAGCGGCGTACTGCGCTATCTCGCGCCGGGCCTGTCGCCCACTCTGGATGATCTGGCGTGGCTGATGATTGTGCTGTCCGACAACATCGCGACGCGAGCGCTCATCCGTGAACTCGGCGGACCTGAAATCGTCAACGCCGAGATGGACGCGCTCGGCGTACCGCATCTCCGGCTACATGATTCGTTGCAGCAGGGCGCGTCGTACTTTACGGCGACGCCGCATGACCTCGCCGAGGTCTACACCCATCTTGACGAGCACGCTCGGGAGATCCTGTACCGAGTCGAGAAGGTCGACTTTCTGCCCCGTCGTATCCCTCACGTACCTGCCGCGATTGACCACGGCCTCACCGCGCCGCTGCGCGTGTACGGCAAGGCCGGTTGGGGAGCGTGCGAGTGCGTCGACGCCGGTCTGTTCGAGACGGACGAATGTTCATGGGTTATCGCCGCGATGGCCAAAGACCTTCCCGGCCTGTGGCAGCACACCGATGACGAAGGACCTCGCACCCTCGCTGACATCGGCGAAACCATCTACCACGCGTGGAGACAGTAAGCATCAGCGCGCCGATCAACCGGCACGCAGAATGCCCGATCGTGGTCGTTACGGCGAGCGCCGATCGGCAGATATGCGCTAAGCGACAGCGAGACGGATGCCGGTTGCGACTCCGCATACAACAACCAGCATCAGAACGCTGACGAGCACCGAGGGCCCGATTGTGGACCGGTTGCTCCGCCATCGAGGCAACCTGATAAGCGCGCTCGCCACGAGCGCGGGAACCCCAAAAGCGATCATGCCGACGATGCGTGACTCGGCGGTGTCGAGGGCGAACATCGTCGCCACGTACACGCCGGACAGCATCGCGGCTGCAACGCCGAGGCGGCGCACATCGTTGTCGCGTCCGAGCAGCGCCACGAGGCATCCTGCCCGCGACGGCGCACGGCCGCCAACCCGATCGGCAGATATGGATCGCTCGGATGTCCTTGTTGACAGCCCTTGGAACGCGCGCCGAGCCTTGTGGCGATGACGGGGACCGTGCGGTACGCCCAGGCCAGCGGTGCGCATATTGCGTACGAGGCGATTGGTGCGGGACCTCGGGATGTCGTTGTTGTCATGGACGGGTTCATTCCGATTGACACGATGGGGGATGAGCCTCGCCTTGCCCGGTGCATGGCGCGGTTGAACTCGTTCGGGAGGTTGATCCGGTTCGATCGGCGTGGCATCGGTCTCTCGGATCCGGTATCGCCGGGCGACCCGCCGACTCTTGAGCAATGGGTCGAGGACGCGATCGCCGTCCTCGACGCAGTCGGGTCGGAGCGCGCGGTGATTCTTGCATCGGCGGAAGCGAGTCCCGTTGGTTTGCTTATCGCCGCGACCCATCCTGAGCGGGTCGAAGCTCTCGTGGTCGTGAATGCCTACGCGCGCGCGTTGTGGGATGTGGACTATCCCGTCGGGCTACCGGCGATGGTCGTCGATGAGGCCCTGGAAACGTCCATCGCGCTGACCGCTCCCGAACCCGAGCACGACTGGGTGTTCACGGCGGCACCGAGCGCGGCACATGATCCGCAGTTTCGTCAATGGTGGGAGCAGACCGGGAGGCGAGGCGCGAGTCCCACGACCGCAAGGACACTTCTTCGGGTTGCTTTGGACAGCGACGTTCGGGCGGTGTTGCCGGTCATTCAGGTGCCCACTCTCGTCGCACACCTCAAAGATGAGTCCGTCATCCGCGTCGCCGTCGGACGCTACGTCGCGGACCACATTCGCGGCGCAAAGTGGGTGGAAATCCCAGGAGCCGACGATTACTGGTGGGCTTCGGAGAGCGCGCCGCTGGTACTCGATGAGATCGAGGAGTTCGTGACCGGCGCTCGCGCGACCCCGCTCACCAATCGCCTGTTGTCGACGATCCTGTTTACCGACATCGTGGCGTCGACCGAACAGGTAGCAGAGTTCGGGGACCAACGCTGGCGCGACATCCTGGACCGATTTGATGCCGCAGTGAGGCGACAGTTGGACCGGTTTCGCGGCGTGGAGGTCAACACGACGGGTGATGGATTCGTGGCAACGTTCGATGGTCCCGCACGCGCCGTCGCATGTGCGTGCGCGATTCGCGACGGCGCGCGGCAACTCGGCCTCGAAGTGCGCACCGGCCTCCACACCGGCGAGATCGAACAGCGTGGCGACGACATCTCCGGAATCGGTGTTCACATCGCGGCTCGCGTCGCCGCCCTTGCCGCACCGTCGAGCGTCTGGGTGTCGCGCACCGTCACCGACCTCGTCGTCGGCTCGGGCATACATTTCGACGCACTCGGCGACCACGAACTCAAAGGCGTCCCCGGAACGTGGACCCTCTACGCCGTTGCCGACCCTGACCTAACACCGAAGTAGACCAAAGGATGCCTGATTCCGGACCCCCAAGCGAGTACCCGATCGGCAGTTATGGCGTGCGGTTGGCGAGTCGCTCTTCGATGCGCACGGTGACGGTATCGCCCTCGTTCTTGCCGAGGTTCGTTCGCAGGTCCGCATTGATCGGCAGTTTGTGTGTGCCGTCGCCGAGGGCCATGAAGGAACTTTGGAACGGGTGACCGTCTACGGTGCCCCGCACCTTGACGAGTCCTCGGGTTGCGAAGAACTCGGCCGAGCCGGGCATGACGACGTAAGTCCAGCCGCCTTTGTTGGGGCTCTTCTGAAGAGTTGCCCGAAACTGCTTGGGCAGGACGCCCTCACTCACGATCGCGGCCCCGCTCAAGCCCGCTCGACGGGTTTCGTTGTTCACGCCGAGCTGGCGCATCCGCGTCGTGATGAGCTTCTTCACGAGCCGCTTGGGTAGCGGCTTGTTGATCGGGAAGTGCAGCGAACCCTTCGTCATCTCGTAGCGCGCCAGGTCGTCGCCGAGCGCCGGGAGCACCGAACCGCTGTGAGGCAGGTAGCTCAGATGCTGTTTGAACGCAGCGAACCCGGCCACGACCTTGCCGTGGACCTTGAACGCTGGCAGCCCGTACGAGATGCACTGCTCTGCGTCAGGCACGACCTCGAGGATTGACTTCCGCAGCGCTTCCAAGGTGCTTCGCTTCGGCTCGTCGAGCGCCGCGAGATACCGATCGATGTCTCGTTGGGACATGACCGCGAGTCTCTCACCCACCCACCGTCGGGACATTTCGGGGGTGCGCGCCAGTGAGACCGATCGGCAG
>PLBO01000091.1:53612-54177 GCA_003134555.1 Actinomycetota bacterium | reverse complement strand
GCGCCCGGCGTGCGCGGCGCGGTCGTGCTGAGCCTGCGCGGCGGCGATTTCCTCTTCGAGTCCGGACAGGATCTCTCCCTCGGCTATGACCATCACGACGCGACCAACGTCCATTTGTACGTGGAGGAGAGCTTCACCTTCCGGGTCGCGACGCCGGAAGCGGCGGTGGCATTGAAGCCCTGACGCCGCGGTTCGTCAGGTCTTCTCGGTGTCCCAGACGAGCACCGCGGGCAAGCCGACGTAGGCGGCGAGCGCGGCGTCGGGGACATGCCGAAAGGCGCGGCGCTTGGCCTCCACGTCGGCGGGGGCGAGCTTCGGTTCGACGCAGTGTCGCACGTGCAGGTCGGCGGCGCGAAAGGCCGCGAGATAGTCGGCGTGCGTGTGGGTGTGCTCCCGGACGAACCGGCGTCTTCCCTGCTCGTCCTCGAACGGTGCGTGCCATCCCAGGAACGCCTGGAACGGATGCAGCACCGAGATGACGAGGTGCCCGCCGGGCCGGAGCACGCGCGCTAGCTCGCGGGTTGCCCGATCGAGGTCGGCGACGTGTGCGAGCGCGAGCCCGGTT
>PLBO01000091.1:0-53594 GCA_003134555.1 Actinomycetota bacterium | reverse complement strand
CGCACGCGGCGTCGAGCGCGCGGCCGGTCGGCAGGGGATCGACGAGCGACCGGACCGCCGGCTCCTCCAGCGCGATGACCGGGTTGCCGGGATCGTCGTAGCTCGATGCCCACGATGTGTAGCCGGCTCGCGGGTCGGCCTCACTCGTCAGCTCGCCACTCGAGAAGGCTTCGTCGTCGAGGAGCACTCGGACCTCCGCGAGGCGACGATCGGCGTCGTCGTCGGTTCCGTCGTAGAGATGGCGAAGCAACGCGAGGCCCTCGACACCCACGAGCAATTCGCGCAACCTCACATGACGAGCCACGGGCGACCGGTCTCCTACTCGACGGCGGGCGCGCCGAAGAGCGGCTCGCCCGGGCTCCGGATGTCGGCGTTCGGGATGCCGGCGGGGTGTTCGCGACGGACGCGGTCGATGCACTCGAGCGTGATCTCGAGGTGGGCGCGCCGGCTCGCGTCGTAGAAGCGTTTGGCCTGCTCCGCCAGCTTCGGCGCGCCGTGCAGCGGCTTGTCGGAGATGCACAGCAGGGTCGCGCTCGGGATGCGGTATCGAAAGCCGTTCGTGGCGATGGTCGCCGATTCCATGTCGACGGCGACGGCGCGCGACTGCTCGAACGTGTGCTCCATCGCTTCGATCTCGAGCTCCCAATTCCGGTTCGCGGTCGTGAGCACGGTGCCGATCCGGTAGCGGGCCTCATGCCCGTCGAGCGCGTTCAGGAGGTACGAGTTCAGGCGGTGATTCGGGATCACGGGGATCGTGGTCGGCAACGCGTGGTCGAGGATCCGATCGTCGCGGAGATAAGCGGTCGCGAGCACGTAGTCGCCGATGTCCTGGTGATTGCGCAGGCCCGCGCAGTGGCCGATCATCAGCATCGCGTCAGGCCGGAGAACGGCGAGGTGGTCGGTCACCGTCTTGGCGTTCGAGGGACCGACCCCGATGTCGACGATCGACACTCCGTCCTGGTCGGGCGTGCGGTGGTGCCACGCCGGCATTTGCACGTCGGGGTGCTCCGGGCCTTCGGCATCCGGGAACCGGGCTCGGAACTCCTCGATGTGCATGGCGTAGTTGGTGAAGAGCACGTAGCGCTGGAAGGACTCGGCGGGAGTACCGCAGTAGTGCGCGAGTCGCTCCATCGACAGCGCCATGCGCTCGGGGGCGAAGAGGAAGAGCTTCTTCGCCCGCATCTCCCACGCGACCTCGTCGAGCGCGCGCAGGAGCGCGGGGTCGTCGAGGGGCGTCGCGCGACGCGAGGCGCGAACCGTGATCGTCGCGCCCAGTTCCAGAAGCGCCCCGAGCTCCCGCTCGAGGTACCAGCGAATGGTGCGCGGCCGCGCGAACTCGCCGGTCATGTGCGGGTTGTGCCTCGACCACGGCCGGACGACCTCGATGACCGAGTACCAGCCGTCGGCATCGATCGCTTCGAGGGCGTCGCAGAGCTCGGTTACCGCGGCGCGGAGTTGCGTCCGGTCGATCGCGCTCCCGTCGATGGCACGTTCGATCATCTAGACCTCGCTAGCGTGGTGGCCGTGGCCGAGATCGACCTGACCGACCGGACCGACCAGAGCGACCGAGCCGGCGACGACACGGCCGAGCACGAACGTGAAGTCCTCACGTGGGAGCGCTTCGGCCGCGCGACGCGCGGGCTTGCCACCGAGATCGCGGCCGACGGGTTCCGACCCGACGTCGTGCTCGCAATCGCACGCGGCGGTCTCACCGTCGCGGGCGCGCTCGCGTATGCACTCGCCGTGAAGAACTGCTTTGCGATGAACGTCGAGTTCTACACGAGTGTCGACGAACGACTCGACGTTCCCGTCGTGCTCCCGCCCACACTCGACTTCGTCGACATCCGCGGAATGCGCGTGCTCATCGCCGACGACGTCGCCGACACAGGCAAGACGCTCGAGCTCGTGCGCAAGGAGATCTCGGAGCACGTCGCCGAAGCGCGCTGCGCGGTGCTGTACCACAAGCCCTGGTCGATCATCGTGCCGGAATACGTCTGGGCGCACACGGAGCGGTGGATCAACTTCCCGTGGTCGTGCCAGGACCCGGTCGTGTCGGTCGTCAATCGCGACGCCTGAGGCCCGACCTCTGTGACCCGGCCGGTGGTGATCGACACCGACGGCGGTGTCGACGACGCAGTCGCGCTCTGGTGGGCACTCACGGATCCGGCACTCGACGTCGTTGCGATCACGGTCGTGTGGGGCAACGTCGCCGTCGAGAACGCGACCGCGAACGTGCTGCGCGTCGTGCACGCGGCCGGCCGCGACGACGTTCCCGTTGCCATCGGTGCCAGTCGTCCTCTGCCACCGGCACCCGATCTGCGGCCGGCGACGTTCATTCACGGCGACGACGGCCTCGGCAACGCCGCCGGACCCGAAGCACCGACCCGGGCCGTCGAGGAGACCGCATTTTCTTTGCTCGCGCGGCTCGCGCGCGAGCGTCCGGGTGAGCTGACGCTGGTAACGCTCGGCCCGCTCACCAATGTCGGCGTCGTGGTAGAGGATCACTCCGAGTTCGCGCGCGAGATCGACGAGCTCGTGGTGATGGGCGGCTCCGCCCGCCGCGCGGGAAACGCGTTGCCGGCGGGCGAGGCCAACGTCGCGCACGACCCCGTCGCCGCGCAGCGGACGGTCGTCGCGCCGTGGGCGAAGCCGCCGCTGCTGGTCGGCCTCGACGTGTCGCTCACCGCCACCCTTCGCCCGAGCGAGTTTGCTCTGCTCGCCGAGCATCGCAACGCGGCCGCGACCTTCCTCGACGCACCTCTGCGTTTCTATCGCGAGTTCGGATCGACGTTCACGGCTCCCGACACGCCGTGCCACGACCTGCTCGCGGTGCTCGCGGCCGCGGTTCCGGAGATCGTCGAGAACGCGCCCGTGCTGCCGCTCGCGGTCGACTGCGGCGGCGACGCAGCTTGGGGTACGACCGTCGTCGACTTCCGCGCGCCCTACTTCGCCGCGCTCGACGGATCGACCCAGTCGTCGCCCGAGGGCTTCGCGCCTTGGCGCGTCGCGCTCGGCGTCGACGTCGCGCGCTTCCGGAGTTGCGCCCGCGCGTTGTTCGGCGACTGATCGGCTCACGGCTCGCCCACGATGCGCCGGTACGCGACGGGATCGGTCGCGCCTTCGGTGCAGAGCACGAGCACCCGCCGGCCGCGGAGGTCGGGGGCGCCGGCTGCACCCGCGGCCAACGCGGCCCGTAGACCCGCGAGCGCGGCGGCGCCGGTCTCTCCTGCAACGACACCGATCGTCGCGAGGTCGCGCATCGCCTGCTCGGCCGCGGTGTCGTCGACCGCGACGAACAGGTCGACACCTGCCGACACCGCGGGCCAGGCGATGATCGACACCATCCCGCAGTTCAAGCCGGCCATGATCGAATCGTGCGGTCCCGGTACCGCGACGGGGCGGCCGGCGGCCGCGGAGTGCAGCCCGCACGCGGCCGACAGAGGCTCGACCACGATGATCGTCGCGTGCGACGCGTAGTGCTGCACCGTCGCGGCCGCGAGCGCGCCGACGCCCATCGGTACGACGACGACCTCCGGTGCGGCGGCGAGCTGCTCGTCGATCTCGGCGAAGATCGTCGCGTAGCCCTCGATCACCGTGCGCGGAACTTCGGTGTATCCCTCCCACGAGGTGTCGGACACGACGAGCACGTCGTCGGCCGCGAGCGCGGCGGAGGCGCGAACCGCGTCGTCGTAGGTCCCGTCGACGACGGTGACCGACGCGCCTTCGCCTTCGATCGCGTCGACGCGCGCCGACGCGGTTCCGGCCGGAACGAGAATGCGCGATTCGTATCCGAGCAGCCGGGCCATGTGGGCGACCGCGCGCCCGTGATTCCCGTCGGTCGCGGCGACCAGCGTGAGGTGTCCGAGGGGCGCGAGCGCGGCGCGCAGATCATCGATGTCGCGCCACTCGGGTTCGTGGCCGAGGCGATCGACGAGCAGCCGATAGACCGCCCACGAGGCGCCGAGAATCTTGAAGGAGGGCAGCCCGAGGCGGCGCGACTCGTCCTTGACGGACAGGCTCGCGAGTCCGAGCTCGGCGGCGAGGGCGGGGGCGTCGACCACGCGGGTTGGTGCATAACCGGGAAAACGCCGGTGGAGCTGCGCGGACCGCACCTCGGAGCGCGCCACGCTCCCGTCGTGCCGGCGGCCGGGATTGACGAGGAGCTCTGGGGCAACTGGTCGCATCGGGGTGGAGCGTGGGGCCGATTTCACGCGAATGCAACGGATCTCGCGTTGACATTTTGTTGAAGCGCAGTGAACGCTAGCGGTAATGGTGTCGTTCGTACTCAACGGTTCCGAGGTCACGGTCGCAGACGACCACCCGCATTTGCTCGCGGCGTTGCGCGAAGAGCTGGGAGTGTGCTCGCCCAAAGACGGCTGCTCGCCGTCGGGACAATGTGGTTGTTGCACGGTGCTCGTCGACAGCAAGGCGGTCGTCAGCTGCAACCTGTCGGTGCAGAAGGTCGCGGGTACGACGATCACGACCCTCGAAGGCTTGCCGGAAGACGAGCGCGAACGCATGGCGTCGGCCTTCGCCGCCACCGGTGCGTTGCAGTGCGGCTTCTGCACGCCGGGGATCCTCGTCCGCGTGGCGGCATTGCTCGAGCGCAAGGGCGCCGACCTCGACCGCGAAACTGCGGCGCGCCATCTGGGCGCGCACCTGTGCCGGTGTACGGGCTACGTGAAGATCCTCGACGCGGTCGAGCTTCTGGCGAAGGGCGAGACTCTCGAGCTCCAACCGCTCGGTGGCATCGGCTCGAGCGGCAGCAGGTATCAGGGTCTCGACCTCGCGCTCGGAGACAAGCCCTACGTCGACGACCTGCGCCCGCCCGGCATGTTGCACGGCGCGGTGCGGCTGGCGGATCACGCGCGTGCCGACGTGCTCCGGATCGACACCGCGGCCGCGGAGGCCGTGCCGGGTGTCGTGCGAGTGCTCACCGCTGCCGACGTACCGGGAGAGCTCCGCGTCGGGCTGATCCACAAGGATTGGCCCGTCTTCATCCCGGAGGGTGGGCGCACGTCGTACCTGGGCGACGTGCTCGCGTTCGTCGTCGCGCCCGACCGCGCGACGGCACGACGTGCCGCGGCGCTCGTCGACGTCGAGTACCGCGTGTTGCGAACGCTCACCGACCCCGTCGCCGCCCTCACCGACGACGAGGATGCGGTGTGGGAGCTCGACGGCAACGTGTTGTCGCGCTCGGCGTACGCGCGCGGCGACGCCGATTCGGTCATGAGCGCGAGCGAACACGTCGTGCACGAGGTCTTCCAGACCCAACGCATCGAGCACGCCTTCCTGGAGCCCGAGTCGACCCTCGTGGTGCCCGAGCCGGGCGGTCGGTTCACGATGTTCACCGGCGGCCAAGGCGTGTGGGACGACCGCGACCAGGTCGCCTCGGTGCTCGGTATCGACCCGCAGCGCATCACCGCCGAGCAGGTGTCGAACGGTGGCGCGTTCGGCGGTAAGGAGGACATGGCGAACCAGGCGCAGACTGCGCTCGCGGCGTTCCTCCTCGACGCCCCGGTGAAATGCACGTTGTCCCGGGAGGAGTCGCTGTTCATCCACCCGAAGCGGCACCCGATCCGGATCGATCTCACCGTCGGCTGCGATTCCGACGGCCGTTTGACCGCGTTGCGGGCCCGGATGGTCGGCGACTCCGGACCGTACGCCTCCGTCGGCATGAAGGTGCTCGAGCGCGCGGCCGGTCATGCGAGCGGCCCGTATCACCTGCCCGCGATCGACGTGGAGGCGTTCGCCGTGCGCACGAACAATTCCGTGTGCGGCGCGTTCCGCGGCTTCGGCGCGAACCAGGCGCAGTTCGCGATGGAGGGCGCGCTCGATCGGCTCGCCGAGCAAGTCGGCATCACGGGGTGGGAGATCCGGCGCCGCAACGTCATCAAGCCGGGCGAGGTCTGGGGACCGGGACAGGTGATGGACGACGGATGTCGCGGCGCGCAACGGTGTCTCGAGGCGGTGAAGCCCGCGTACGACGCGGCGATCGCCGCCGGTCGCGCGGTCGGTGTCGGTCTCGGCTTGAAGAACTCGGGCCTCGGCAACGGCTTTCTCGAGATCGTGCGCGCCGTCGTGCGCTTCGAAGCCGACGGCACGATCGAGGTCAGGCACTGCTGGACCGAGATGGGTCAGGGCGTGCACACGGTGGCCGCGCAGGTCGCGGTCGAGGAGCTCGGGGTCGATCCGGCGCGGGTGCGGGTGATCGTCGACACGACGCGCGAGCTCGGTGCGGGTCAGACGACCGGCTCGCGTGGCACCTTGATGGGTGCCGGCGCCGTGGCCGAAGCGTGCCGCGCCGCGCGTGAGGACAATTGCCGGGTCGGTGTCGACTACGAAGGTGAGTACCGCGTCGACTGGACGAGCTCGATCGCATCCGGTGTCGAGCAGCCGGTGATCCATTCGGCGTTCGGGTACGCGGCGCAGCTCGTCGTCGTCGATCGCGACACGGGTGACATCGAGCGCGTCGTCGCCGCCCACGACGTGGGGCGAGCGGTCAACCCGATGCAGTGCGTCGGCCAGATCGAAGGCTCGGTGCACATGGGTCTCGGCTACGCGCTCACCGAAGACTTCCCGTGCGACGAGCAGGGCAGGCCGCTGCTGATGACCCTGCGCGGGCTCGGCATCATCCGCGCCAAGGACGTCCCGCCGATCGAGGTGATCCTCGTCGAGGAGCCCCAGCCGCGTGCGCCGTACGGGATCAAGGGCGTCGGTGAGATCGGGCTCGTGCCGACGGCCGGCGCGGTCGCGGCCGCGTTGCACGACCTCGACGGTGAATGGCGCACGGTCCTGCCGATGCGCCGATCAAGGTGAGCAAGGTGAGCTCGACGAGCTCGATGAACGCGACGACCCCCGGCCTGGTGTGCGCCCACCATCATCTCTATTCGGCGCTCGCCCGCGGGATGCCCGCACCGCCCCGCACGCCCCGAGCGTTTCCCGAGATCCTGGAGCTCGTGTGGTGGCGCGTGGATCGCGCCCTCGATCTCGAGATGGTGCGGTGGTCGGCGATGCTCGGCGCGCTCGAGGCCCTCGAGGCCGGGACCACCGCGATCGTCGACCATCACTCGAGCCCGTCGGCCGTCGAAGGCAGCCTCGACGTGATCGCGCAGGCCTGCGCCGAGGTCGGCGTGCGCGTGCTGTGCTGTTACGAGGTCACCGATCGCAACGGCGCCGACGGCGCCAAGGCGGGCCTGGCCGAGAACGAGCGGTTCCTCCGATCGGGCGGGCGCGGCCTCGTCGGCGCCCACGCGGCGTTCACCCTCTCCGACGAAACGCTCGACGCGGTGTGCGGGCTCGCGTCCGATCTCGGCGTGGGTGTGCACGTACACGTCGCCGAAGATCCCGTCGACGCGGCCGCGGGCGCACGCTTCGCCGGTCGCACCGACGAACGCTGGATCCTCGCGCACGCCGTTCACCTCGAGCACGCCCTGCCGGGCATGGTGGTGCACAACCCCCGATCGAACCTCAACAACGCGGTCGGCTACGGGCGTCCGGCGCGCTTCGACCGGGTAGCCCTCGGCACCGACGGCATCGGTGCCGACATGCTCGAGGAGTTCCGCCTCGCGTTCGCGCTCGCCCGCGCCGACGACGTCGCGACGTCACCGGAATCGGTGTGGTCGTGGCTCGCGGCCGGCGCGGAGCTCGTTCCGGAGGCGCGCGACGATCGCGTCACCTGGTCGTACGAGCCGGCTTCGCCGTGGCATCTCGCTTACACCACGGGTATTCGCCCGGTGCGCGTCGAAGTCGGCGGCGAGGCGGTGCTCGACGAGCAGGGTCCGACCCGTGTCGACGCGGCGGAGATCCGGGCCCGCGCGGCCGAGCAGGCCGCGCGGCTCCACGCGCGCCTGGAGGACGGCTGACGATGGGACGCGTCGCGCTCTACCTCCAGGATGCACACCCGATTCGCGACGGCATGCGCTTCGCGCAGGCGGCCGAGGACGCGGGGTTCGAGGCGGTGTGGCAGGCCGAGAGCCGTCTGGTCCGGGAGGCCACGATCCCGCTTGCCGCGTTCGGAGCCGCGACCGAACGCATCAAGCTCGGTTCGGGGGTCGTCAGCATGTGGGTGCGCAACCCTGCGTTCCTGGCCGCGACCTTCTCGACCCTCGACGACCTGGCGCCCGGCCGCGTGATCCTCGGCATCGGGGCCTGGTGGGACCCCCTCGCGGCCAAGGTCGGCGTGTCGCGCGATCGACCGCTGCGGGCGATGCGCGAGATCGTCACGACGGTGCGCGCGTTGCTCGCGAACGAGACCGTCACGTTCGACGGCGAGTTCGTGCATCTCGACGGTGTCGAGCTCGACTACGTGCACCAGGAGCGCCGCGCGAAGGAGATCCCGATCGTGATCGGCGCGACGGGTATGCAGATGATGAGGCTCGCGGGCGAGATAGCCGACGGCGCGTTGCTGAACTACCTCGTCTCGCCGGCGTACAACGCGACGGCTGTCGACGCGCTCGCCGAGGGTGCGGCGAAGGTCGGTCGCGACGTCGACGACATCGACCGCCCGCAGCTCGTCGTCTGCTCGATGGACGACGATCGCGAAGCCGCGCTCGACGCCGCGCGACTGCTCGTGACGCAGTATCTCGGCCAACAGCCGCACATCATGAAGGCGTCGGGCGTCGCGCCGGAGCTCCTCGACGAGATCGCGAAGGTATTGACCTGGCCGGCGACGCACGAACAGGTCGTCGCGGCGTCGAGGCTCGTACCCGATGCCGTCGTGCAGCTCATCACCGCGTCGGGCACGCCCGACGAATGCCGCGACAAGGTGAGCGAGTACGTCAAGGCGGGCTGCACGTGCCCGGTCCTGTATCCGCTCGGTGCCGACGTCGGCAAGATGATCGACGCGTTCAGGGGATGGGATCCGTGACCCTACGCTCGGGATGTTCGAGGTTGTCGTCCCCCGTTTGAGGAGTCCCCGATGGAGTACGCCGAGTACCTGCGTCAACTGCCGAAGGTCGAGCTGCATTGCCACGTCGAGGGAACGTTGCGGCCCCAAACGGTCGCCGATCTCGCGCGGAAACACGACATCGCACTGCCCACGACGGATGTCGACCGCATTTACGACTACGAGACGATCTACGAGTTCTTGGAGATCTTCCGGCTCGTCAACTCGACGGTGATCGAAGCGGGCGACTTCGCGCGCATCGCCTACGAGTCGCTCGAGGACGGCGTGAAGCTCGGCAATCTGAAGTACCGCGAGATGTTCTTCAACCCGACGTTGCATACGACCCGCGGCGTCGCGATGTCGACGATCATCGACGGATTGATCGACGGCTGTCGCGCCGCCGAGAACGACTTCGGTGTGCGCTGCCGCCTGATCGCGGACATCTACCGCCAGGATCCCCCCGAGATGGCGCTGCAGATGACTCAGGAGGTGCTCGCGAACCGGCGCGACGAGGTGATCGGGCTGGGCATGGACGCGGCCGAGGCGCCGGATCCGCCGGAGAAGTTCTTCGAGAGCTTTCGGGTCGCGGGCGAGGCGGGTTTGCACCTGACGAGTCATTCCGCGGAGGACGGTCCGCCCTCGAACATCTCGACGTGCCTCGACCTGCTCGGTTGCGAGCGGATCGACCACGGCTATCACATTCTCGAAGACGACGCGGTGGTCGCGCGCTGCCGCGACGACGGGATCCACTTCACTTGTTGTCCCACCTCAACCGCCGTCGTCTACGGCTGGCCCGATCTGACGACCCACCCGATCAACGCGATGATGAAGGCCGGGCTGCTCGTGCACCTGAACTCCGACGATCCGACCATGTTCCGCACCGACATCGGCAAGGAATACGTCGACTTCGTCGGTCAGAACGAGTACCCGCCCGAGACCGCGAAGCAGCTCGTGCGCAACGGGGTCGACGCGTCGTGGCTCGACGACGCGGAGAAGGCGGAGCTGCACCGCGCGTTCGACGACGAGATCGCCGCGCTCGACAAGGCGCTGGCAGGCTGATGAAAGCCGGGACGCGCATGCTGTCGAACACCGATCCCGCGCTGCGGCGCGCGTGGCACCCGGTGGCGCGCAGCAACGAGGTGGCGACCGTGCCGCGCAAGACGAGGTTGCTCGGCGACGACTGGGTGGTCGTTCGCCTGCCCGACGGCGCCGGCGGTTCCACGCTCGCGGCGTTCGTCGACCGGTGCCCGCACCGCTTGGCCCCGCTCTCGGCCGGGTCGGTCGACGGCTCGTTCCTGCGTTGCGGCTACCACGGCTGGTGCTTCGACGCCGCCGGGGCGTGTCGCGAGATCCCGTCGCTGCAATCGTCGGAGCACGTGCCGCCGCGCGCGATCGCGACCGCGCCGGCCGCGGTCGCCGAGCGCCACGGCATGGTGTTCCTCGCGCCCGAGCCGCCGTTGAACGAGTTGCTCGAGATTCCCGAAGCCGACGACCCGGCGTTCATGCACGGTGCGCTGGAACCGATCACGGCCCGAGTCGGTGCCGGTCTCATGCTCGACAATTTCTGCGACATCGCGCATTTCCCGTTCGTGCACGCCGCGACGATCGGGACGCCCGAATCCGAGACGTTCGATTTCACCGTCGAGCGGCGCGGCTTCGGCATGAACGTATCCAGCCGGCACCCGTTCCCGAACCGCGAAGATCCCGGCGTTGCCGCGGGAATCCGTCCCCTGCTGCAAGAGCGCCGCCTGGAGTACCGGTACCGCGCGCCGTTCTCGATCTGTTTGCGGATCGACTACGTCGAGGCCGGCGGAACGAACGTGTTGGACTTCTACGTGCAGCCCGAAGACGACGATCAGTGCCGGATCTACACCACGGTGCATCGCAACGACCTCGACGGTGACGAGACGCGGATGGCCGAATGCGTGGCCTTCGAGCGCAAGATCGTCGACGAGGACCTGACGCTGCAGGAGCGGTACCGCGATCGCCGCCTACCCCTCGAGCTGACGACCGAGGTGCACGTGAAGGCAGACCGGATGACCATCGAGCTCCGCCGGATCCTGGCGGAGCTGGTCGATTGTGCGGCGGGACGACGGTGACCGGAGGAGATCATGCGCGTTGACGATGTGGAGCCGCAGATTCGGGCCCGCGCGGTTGCGGCCGCCCAAGGACGCGAGCCGTTCGACCTGCTCCTCGCGGGCGGAACGGTGGTCGACGTCGGGTGCGGCGAGCAACGTCTTGCCGACGTCGGCGTCGTCGGGCCGATCATCGCCAGCGTCCACGAGCGCGCCACGCGCGCCGACGCGCTCGACGTGATCGACTGCGACGGTCGCTTCCTCGCTCCCGGGTTCGTTGACATGCACGTGCATTTCGAGTCGTCGATGCTGACGCCCGGCGCCTACGCCGAAGCAGTGTGCCCGCGCGGCACCACGACGGTGTTCATCGATCCGCACGAGCTCGCCAACGTCGCGGGCGTGGCCGGCGTGCGTTACGCGGTCGAGGCGAGTCGCGGGTTGCCGGTCCGGTTCGTCGTGCAGGCGCCTTCGTGCGTGCCGCCGCAACCGGGTCTCGAGCTCTCCGGGGCCGACCTGTTCGGGCCCGAGGTGATCGAGATGCTCTCGTGGGACGAGGTCGGTGGCCTGGCCGAGGTGATGGACATGCTCGGCGTGCTCGGCGGCGCCGATCGCATGGTCGACGTCGTGGCCGCCGGTCTCGACAGCGGCAAGCTCGTGTCGGGCCACGCGGCCGGCCTGACCGGCCCCGTGTTGCAGGCGTACCTCGCGGCGGGGATGACCTCCGACCACGAGATCTTCACCGAGCCCGATTGTCTGGAGAAGCTGCGTGCGGGGCTTACGGTCGAGCTGCGCGGGATGATCGATCCGATCCTGCCGGGGATCGTCGCCGAGGTGAACAGCCTGCCGATCCCGCCGACGCACCTCGTCGCCGCGACCGACGACCTCTTCGCGCTCACACTCCTCAACGACGGCGGGATCGATCATCTCCTCCGTCGGCTCGTCGCGTACGGAATGGATCCCGTGCTCGCGCTGCGGTGCGCCACCTACAACGCCGCGTACCGGTTGCAGCGCGCCGATCTCGGTCTCGTCGCGGCCGGCCGGCGCGCCGACATCGTCGTCCTCACCGACCTCACGTCGTTCACCGCCGAGCACGTCCTCACCGACGGACGGCTGGTCGCGTCGCACGGGCGGATGCTCGTCGACGTCGTCGAAGGTCCGAGTGACCCACCCTTCGACACGATGCGGCTCTCGGCGCTCGAACCGTCCGACATGTTGTTGCGTCTCGACGCGCCCGACGGCACCCACCGGATGCGCGTGATCGCCGATGCGGTCATGACGCGCTGGGACGAGACCGACGTCGTGGTACGTGACGGTGTCGTGGAGATACCCGACGACCACATCGTGCAGGTCACGGTGCACCGGCACGGCCGGATCACGCCGGTGCCGTACTCGGCGCTGTTGTCGGGATGGGGCAACTGGACGGGCGCGGTTGCCACGACCGTCGCCCACGACACGCACAACCTTGTCGTGTTCGGGCGCGATCCGCACGACATGGCTCTCGCGGCCAACGCGGTGATCGCGTCGGGCGGCGGTGTGGCGGTCGCGCGGGCGGGCGCGGTGATCGCGCACGTGGCGCTGCCGATCGCCGGGATCATCTCGCCCCTGCCCGCCGCCGAGGTCGCGGCCGCGCAGAAAACGGTTCAGGATGCCGCCGTGGAGATCGGGCTGTTCGCGCCGACGCTCACGCAGCCGTTGTTCCAGGTGATGCTCTCGTCACTCGCGTGCCTGCCCGGTCCTCACGTCACCGACGTCGGCCTCATCGACGGGACCACCGGCGACATCGTCGCGTCGGCCCTCATCGCGTAGTCAGCGACTACGCGTCGGCGAGCCAGGCCGCGATTGCGGTCCGCGTGCGTTCCTTGAGATCGGCGGGTGCGCCCGACGCGTCGATCGAACATCCGGCGACGTGCGCGAGCGTCGCGTCGTCGAGCCCCAGTGTGGTGCGCACGAGCTCGTACTCCTCGAGCAGGTTGGGGCCGAAGAGCAGCGGATCGTCGGAGTTGAGGCTGCACCGCACGCCCGCGGCCAGAAGCGCCGGCAGCGGATGGGCCGACATGTCGGGCACCACCGAGAGCAACACGTTCGAGGTGGGGCACACGTCGAGGCACACCGGCGAGTCGGCCAGGCGGCGGACGAGCTCGGGATCCTCGATCGCCCGGACGCCGTGTTGCACGCGATCGGCGTGAAGCGCGTCGACGGCGCCCCGGACGGACTCGGGGCCCTCGAGCTCGCCCGCGTGCGGGACGCAGAGCAGTCCGGCCTCGGCCGCGAGCGCGAACGCGGGTGCGAACGGCTCCGGCGGATGCCCGGTCTCGTCGTTGGCGAGCCCGAACCCGACCACACCGCGCCCGGCGTACTTTCCCGCGAGGGTCGCCTGTTCGATCGCGTCGGCCGGGTCGACCGTCCGGTCGGCGGCCACCACGATGCCGACTCCGATGTCGTTCGCGCGTGCGGCGTCGGCCGCGGCACCCAAGATGATCTCGAGCGTCTCCGCGGGCGGCCCGATTCGCTCGTTGTGATGTGGCAGGTAGACGGAGGGCTCGACCCAGACCGCGCCGTCGCGAGCGGCGTCCTCCACGACCTCGCGGGTCAGCCGCGCGAGCGCGTCGGCCGAGGTCAGGACGTCGCACGCCGCGAGATACGTGCCCGCGAACGCGGCGAAGCTCCCGAAGCTGCGAATCGTGGGAACCTCGAGTCCGGCCTCGCCGGCCAGCTCGTGCAGGGTCTCCGGCCGCATGGCGCCTTCGAGGTGGATGTGAAGATGGGCTTTCGGGAGCCCTCGGAGATCGCGCATGTGACGATCATGGCATCTTCGCTCGCCACGGCACCTGGTGCCTCCGGGACCGAAACGCTGCGTTCATGGACGAAGTACAGCGCCGAAACTCCAGGGCTTCTATGGTTCGCTTCAACAAATCGTTGAGGGGGCTCCCGGAGTTGCGGGGACCAGAACAGGGAGGCGTCGTGGCCGACGAATTCGATCTTCGAGAGCTGTCGCTCGATCGGCGATCGTTCCTGCGGAGGGGTGCTGCAGGAGGTATCGGAATTGCGTTGCTCGGTACGGGAGGTATGTCGGCGATCCTCGCGGCGTGCGGCAGCTCGTCGAAACCGGCCGCGTCCGGCACGACGACGACCGTCGGCGGTGTGACCGATCTCGGTGAGCTGACGTTCCAACTTTCGTGGATCAAGAACGTCGAGTTCGCGGGCGAGTACATCGCCGACACGAACGGTTACTACAAGGACGCAGGCTTCTCGAAGGTCACGCTGCTGTCGGGCGGACCGACGGTGCAGCAGGACTCGGTCGTGCAAGGAGGCAAGGCGCTGGTGTGCATCTCCGCGCCCGACATCACGAGCGCGGCGATCAACCAGGGCGCCGACCTCGTGACGATCGGCGCGCAGTACCAGAAGAACCCGTTCGCGGTGATGAGTCTCGCGAGCAGCCCGATCAACACGCCGCAGGACATGATCGGCAAGAAGATCGGCGTGCAGGCGACGAACGAGGCGGTCTGGAACGCGTTCTTGAAGGCCAACAGCATCGACGCGAGCAAGATAACCAAGGTTCCGGTGCAGTTCGACCCGTCGCCGTTGGTCTCGAAGCAGGTCGACGGTTGGTTCTCGTTCGTCACGAACGAGCCCAACTTGTTGAAGACCCAGGGCATCGACACCAAGACGTTCCTGCTGGCCGACTACAAGTACCCGCTCGTCTCGGAGACCTACGTCGTCAAGAAGTCCAGTCTCAGTGATCCCGCCAAGCGCAAGACGGTCAAGGCGATGTTGGTGGCCGACATCAAGGGTTGGCAGCAGAACCTGAAGGACCCGAGCGTCGGCGCGAAGCTCGCGGCGAACGTCTACGGGAAGGACCAGAAGCTCACCGTTGCCGAGCAGACACTCGAGTCGACGTCGGAGAACCTGCTCATCTCGACCAACGACACCAAGGCGAACGGGCTCTTCACGATCACCGACGCCTTGATCGCCGAGAACATCAGCACCCTTGCGCTCGCAGGAATCACGATCACCAAGGAAAAGCTGTTCGACATGTCGGTGTTGAGTGAGGTGTACTCCGAGCACCCCGAGCTCAAGACCTACACGACGGCTTGACGCCGTGGCGACGACTCACACCTTGACGGGAACCGATATCCCGACGAACGATCTCAGTGTGATTGCCGACGATGGCATCTCGCTGCGCCAGCTCGGAAAGGTGTTCCGGTCGCGCCGATCGGAGGTTGTCGCGCTCGAGCGTGTCGACCTCGCGGCCCCGGCGGGTTCCTTCACCGCGCTGCTCGGTCCGTCGGGGTGTGGGAAGTCGACCATTCTTCGGATCCTCGCCGATCTCGAGGCGCCGACGAGCGGGCAGGCGCTCGTGCACGGCGAGGAGCCGGCGGCCGCACGTCGCAACCACCACCTGGGGATCGCGTTCCAGGAGTCGGCGCTGCTGCCGTGGCGGTCGGTCATCACCAACATCAAGTTGCCGCTCGAGCTCGCGGGCATCAAACCCGCGCCCGGCGTGATCGACGGGCTCGTCGGCCTCGTCGGCCTCGTCGGTTTCGAGCAGGCCCGACCCGCGCAACTCTCGGGCGGAATGCGCCAACGGGTTGCGATCGCGCGAGCTTTGGTGATCGAGCCGAAGGTGCTGCTGCTCGACGAGCCGTTCGGCGCCCTCGACGAGATGACCCGCCAGCGGCTGAACCTCGAGCTGCAGCGCATCTGGACCGAACGGGCGTGCACGACCCTGCTCGTCACGCACTCCATCTCCGAGGCCGTCTTCCTGGCCGACACGGTCGCGGTGATGAGTCCGCGGCCCGGCCGCATCACGGCGCGCGTCGACATCGACCTTCCCCGGCCCCGGACGCCCCAGATGTTGCGCGATCCGCACTTCCACGAGCTGTGCGATCACTTCAGCGAGCTGTTGTTCGGCCAGGGTCAGGCGGCGGGCGACCGCTGATGGTAACCGTTGCCGTCGCCGAACCTCGTGCGGCGCGGGCGGGCAGCACGCCGGCGTGGCGGGGCGGCTTGATCGGCGTCGTCGGCCTGCTCGTCGTCTGGGAAATCGTCGGCCTCGTGTTCTTCCGGGGGAGGAACGGTCTCGTACCTCCCCCGACACGCATCGTCGCCCATATGTTCGACGACGGGTTCGTGTTCTACTGGAACAACGCACGCGCCACGTTGTTCGAAGCGTCGCTCGGATGGTTGTGGGGCAACGTGCTCGCGATCGGGCTCGCGTTCTCGTTCGTCGTCGCGCCGATCTTCGAACGGCCGCTCACGCGCCTGGGCGTGGTGGTGTATTGCCTGCCGATCATCGCAGTCGCGCCGATCCTGTCGTTGAAATTCCACGATCAAGCGCCGAATATCATCCTTGCCGCGCTGCAGGTGTTCTTCACCACTCTCATCGGGACGCTGGTGGGGCTGCGCGCGGCCGACAAGACCACGCTCGACGTGATCCATGCGTACGGCGGTGGTGCGGTGCGCAAGCTGACGAAGGTTCGCCTCCGGGCCGCGCTCCCCAGCCTGTTCGCGGCCCTTCGGATCGCGGCGCCCGCCGCCATCCTCGGTGCGATCATCGGCGACTATTTCGGAGCCGAGCGCGGCCTCGGCGTCGCGATGGTCGCGGCGGAGACCGCGTTGGAGATCCCGCGGGTATGGGGCCTCTCGATCGTCGCCGCCGGGCTGGCGGGCGCGGCCTACGGCATCACCGCGCTGATCGGCCGGCTCCTCACCCCGTGGGCGCCGAAGGGTGCCGGCTCGTGAGCTCGACCGAGTTGCTCCAAGCACTTGCGGTCCCTCCGGTTACGCCGCCCGTGCGCGGGGGGAGCCGGCTACTGCGCATCGGGCGCCGGGTGTTGTCGTCGGTCATCTCGCTCGTGGTCGTGCTCGGCGCGTGGCGCCTGTTCCTCTGGGTGTTCCACATCGACCACTTCGTCGGCAAGACCCCGCTCGACGTGTGGCACTTCCTGACCGCGAGCTCGACGGCGCCCGCACCACAGAGCCTGCCGACCCGCGGTCATCTCTACTCGGCGTCCGTGACGACGCTCAAGGACGCGTTCGTCGGGCTCGCCGCCGGCACAGCTGCCGCGCTCGCGTTCTCGATCGTGTTCAACCTGCGTCGTTCGATCGAGCAGACGGTCATGCCGCTCGCGATGGTGTTGCGTTCGGTGCCGCTCGTCGCGATGACGCCGCTGATCACGCTCGTCTTCGGCCGCGGGCTGATGGGCGTGACGGTCATAGCGGGCATCGTCACCTTCTTCCCGACCCTCGTGAACGTCACGCTCGCGCTGCGAGCCACGCCCCAGGCGTCGATCGACCTCTTCCGTGCCTACGGTGCCGGCCCGGTGAAGACGCTGCGAAAGGTGCAGCTCCCGAACGCGTTGCCCGCGATCTTCGCATCGCTGCGTATCGCGGCGCCGCTCGCGCTCGTCGGTGCGCTCCTGGCCGAGTGGCTCGCGACCGGGCACGGGCTCGGGTACCTCATGCTCCAGTCGGGGTCACTGTCGAACTACAACATGCTGTGGTCGGCGGCCGCGCTCGCGACTGCGTTCTCGATGATCCTCTACACGTCGATCAGCGGCGTCGAGAAACTGGTGCTCGCGCGCTTCGCCGACAACCCGAGCTGAGTGTTACTTCGCAAACGTGTAGGTCACGATCGTTTGCGGTGCGATGCGTGCGAGCCAGGCGCCGGTATCGGTGCGGGCCGGCGCGGTCGTGGGCGACAGCTGTTCGGTGGCCGAAGTGGCGACCGCGTCCACAACGGTCGAGGTCGGTGACGGCAACGCGATACCGAGCGTCGCCTCCGATCGACCCTCGTTCCACGCGACGACGGTCCACCCGGTGGGTTGCTCGAAGGCCAGGACGGATATGTCGCGGGGCGCGCCGCGCGCGTCGTGACGGACGGCGCCCGGACGCACGTAGCGGCTGAACTGTCCGAGCACGTAGTAGCGCTTCGTCGGGAAGATGTCGGTGACGCCGTCGGCGGCGAACTTCTCGTCGTAGTACAACAGACCGTCGTTGAAGCCCTTCGTGTTGACGCGGGTCACGCAGGACGGATCGGCCTTGGGGTCGCACCCGATGACGGGCGACAGGGCGGTCCACCAGTACCAGGCACTGTCGTTGGCGATGGTGAAGTCGTCGTAGATCTGGTCGGCGAGCCACAAGCCTTGCGTGATCGTGGGGTCGTACTGCGCGCCGAAGCTCGTCGCGACGCCGCCCGATCCCTTGTAACAGCAGATCTCGGTCATCCACGTCGGCCGCGCGAACCGTCTCGCGATCGGAGGCACGAGCCGCCGCAGCGCGTCGTTCGGGAAGTCGTAGGTGTGGTGTGCGATCGCCGCGACATCTCGGGTCGTCCCCGGCACGGCCAGCCACTGCGGGGCCTCGTTGGCAAGAATCGCGTCGGCGGTCGTCTCGTCGGCGACGACCCGGGCGTACGGCGCCTGTCGTGCGAGCGCGGTAGCGAGCGCCTGGACCACGAGTGCTCGCTCCGCGACCGGAACCTGCATGCCTTCCTGCCCGCAGTCGCCGAAACTGTTGTCGGGCTCGTTCATCGGGCTGACGTACTGCAGTGTGATGTGCTCGTCGTCGTGGAGCCGCTGCACGATCGTCGCGAGATACTGCGCGTACGCGGCTTCGGTGCCGGGCCTCAGGTTGCCGCCGCACGACTTGCCATTCGTCGTGAAACGAGGGGGAGCGCTGTTGACGAATCCGGTGAGGATCGGCACGTGCGCGTCGCTCGCCGCGCGCACGAACGTCAGACCTGCGGTGTCGGCCGGCTCTTCCTTGGGTGCGCGAGCAGGCGTCTTCACGCCGACACCGCCACCGCCGATGTTGTAGCGATAGCCCGACAGCGCGATACCCGCTCGCGAGAACAACATGTCGGCGACGCGCGTCCGCACGGCCGGGGCGAACTTCACGAGATCGTTGGGCCACCACGCACCCGACGCGCCGAACCCGTTGATGGTCTGCGCGGGCGCAGCGGCGACGTGTACGACCGTGAGGTTCGCCGGTGTCGCGATCGTGGTACGCGTCGCCGGCTCCGGCGGGGCGGCGTGCTTCGACGACGAACACGATGCGACGAGGGCCCATACCGCGATCGTCGCAATGGCCCGCCGCATTCGCGGCGAGCCTACCGACTCTCCCCCAACAGAAAATGGTCAGATACGTGTGCGGAACGCGTCACGCGAAGGCGCACGCAATGTCGCGTGGGAGGTTCAGCGCCGTGCGTTCTTCACGAAGTCGTCGAGGCCGTGCGGGCCCGCGGGACGCGTGCCGCCGTACCAGCCGCCGCGCACGTGGCGCCGGATACCGCCGTCCCCGTCGTCGGTGGCGCGCGCCGCGCTGTGCCAGAGGTCGGAATGGTGCAACAACACGTCGCCCCGGTCGCAGTAGACGCCGACCTCACCGGCGACCTTCTCGAACCCGAGCGGCATGCCGCCGGTTCCGCCGAGGTGCGATCCCGGTACGACGCGGAGGAAGCCGTTCTGGGGCGAGGTCGCGTCGAGATGGATCGTGAACGCGACCGACGGCCACCAGTCGAGGGTCGGGCCCGACTGGGCGTCGGAATGCCAGCCGATGCGCGAGTACCCGGAGCCGTCGCCCGGACGCGCGTCCTGGTACACGACGCCGAAGCGATCGTCTTCGAGCAGCCAGCAATGGGGACCGAGCAAGCGCTGCACGGCCTCGACGACGACCGGATGCGTCACCGCGGCGCGCGCCCGTGCCGACACCGGTGTGATCTCGCAGACGTAGTGCGCGAACGGCTCACCATCGATCACGGCATCGGGGTCGTCGAGGATGACCGTGCCGCACGCCTCGGGCAGCTGGCCCGCGACGAGCTTGACCTGGAGTCCCTCGAGCTCGCGTTGGAGCTCGTCGAGCGCGACGTCGGCATAGAGCCCGCGCAAGATCGTGAACCCGCGCTCGGCGAACGAAACCGCAGCCGCCACGAGCTCATGCGGCCCGTAGGTGCCGTCACTCATACGATCGCCTCGCCGAGATCGGGTTGGCGACGGCCGCGGCTGCTGAGGACCTTCTCGCGGAGCCAGGAACCCGCCGACACCGGCTCGTACCGCGCGGGATTGTCGGGGCTGGCGCAGGTCGGTATGCATTCGACGACGAGGTCGGGCGGGCAGTCGAGGAAGCGGGCCACCGAACGGCGGCGAACGGGACCCGCTTGATCGGGCGGCGGCGGGACCACCCGGTGCAGTGTCGATGTCCAACGGTTGTTCGTCCAGCGTTCGAGCATGTCGCCGAGGTTGCACAGGAACGATCCGCGCGGCGTCTCGACGTCGTGCCAGCGTCCGGCGCGGAACACCTGCAGACCGGGAACGTCGTCGGCGAGCAGGATCGTCAGCACTCCGTAGTCGGTGTGCGCACCCATGCGCGCCTGGCCGGGTTGGGGGTCGGGTGCACCGGGTGCCCGCTCGTAGTTGATCGCGCGCGTGGTGAGGATCGCGCGCTCGAGCCGGTCGAGGAACCAGGGTTCGGGCAGCTCGAGGGCGAGGGCCATCGCGCGGAGCAGGTCGTCGGCGACGCCGCGGAGTGCCTGCTCGTACTCCAGCCAGGTCGCCTGCAATCCGGCCGGGTGGTCGGGCCAGACGTTCGGGGCGTAGAACTCGCGGTGGCGGTCGTACTCGGGACCGATCGCATCCTCGCGACCCACGTTGAACGCCTCGAAGAGGTCGGGCGGCGTCTCCTCGCCCCGGCTGTACGCGAGTCCCTCCTTGCCGAGCTCGCTGTAACCCCGGTTCGCGCGCTCGTCGGCGACGACGAAGCCGCACTTGTCGGCCAAACGGAGATCGAAGAACGCGCCGAAACCGTCGAGCACGGCGTCGCAGAGGGGCGCGGAGACGCCGTGTCCCGACACGAGGAGGAAGCCCGAGTCGCGGCATGCCGTGTCGATCGCCGCCGCGACCGCGGTGCGCTCGGCTCGGCCTCCGAGGCGGAACGGCTCGAGGTCGACCGGGTGTACCGGGAGCGTGGCGCGCACCTCCTACATCGTCAACAATCTGTTGAAATCGGCTGTTGCCGTCGTATCACAGGAGTGTGAACGATGCCCGTGCAACTTGACCATCCGGCGGCGGATCGGCGACCGTCGTCATGGTGACACGACCGCATCCGACGGAGTCCGGCCGCCTCGATCGACCGGACCGCTGCGATCTGTTGGTGCGCGGGGCGCAGCTCGTCGCGACGGTAGACGACGAGCGCCGCGAGATCGAAGGCGGTTGGGTGGCGATCACCGACGGCCTGGTGAGTGCCGTCGGCCGTCCCACGGACCCGACGCCGGTGGCCGGTCGCCTGCTCGATGCCCGCGGCTGCCTCGTGACACCGGGACTCATCAACACGCACCATCACATCTTCCAGAACCTCACGCGCAGTTTCCGGCCCGCGGTGAACGGCACGTTGTTCGAGTGGCTGACCACTCTCTATCCGCGCTGGGCCGCGCTCGACGAGGAAGCGGCCTACGTGTCGGCCTGGATCGGTCTCGCGGAGCTCGCGCTCGGCGGCTGCACGACGAGCACCGATCACCTCTATGTTCACCCGCGCGGTGCCGGCGATCTCATCTCGGCCGAGATCCGGGCCGCGCGCGAGATCGGTCTGCGATTTCATCCGACGCGCGGATCGATGAGCCTGTCGAAGAAAGACGGTGGCCTCCCACCCGACTCCGTCGTGCAGGACGACGACGAGATCCTGGCCGACAGCGAGCGACTCGTCGCGTTGCATCACGATCCCTCGTGGGGCGCGATGGTGCGCATCGCACTGGCGCCGTGCTCGCCCTTCTCGGTGACACCCGAACTGATGCGCGCGACCGCAGAGCTCGCCGAGCGTCTCGACGTGCGCCTGCACACACACCTTGCGGAGGATCCCGACGAAGACCGCTTCGCTTCCGAGGTGTTCGGGCGGCGAACGATCGAGCAGTTCGAGGAAGTCGGTTGGGGGAGTGATCGAACCTGGGTCGCGCACTGCATCTACCCGAACGAGGACGAGATCGTGCGCCTGGGCAAGTGGGGCACCGGCGTGGCGCACTGCCCGAGCTCGAACATGCTCATCGGTGGGGGCGGGATCGCGCCGGTGTCGGACCTGCGCGCCGCGGGCGCGCCGGTGGGCATCGGGTGTGACGGTTCGGCTTCGACTGATTCCGCGTCGTTGTGGATGGAGGCGCGCAACGCGTTGTTGCTCGGCCGCCTGCGCAAAGGTCCCACCTCGATGGGGGCGCGCGACGCGTTGGAGATCGCGACGCGCGGTTCTGCGCGCTGTCTCGGGCGCGACGGTGAGCTCGGACAGCTCTCGCCGGGTGCGGTGGGCGACCTCGTGTGCTGGCCGCTCGAAGGTGTCCAGTTCGCGGGCGCGTTGACCGATCCCGTCGAAGCCTGGTTGCGATGCGGACCGGTGTCGGCCCGCCACACGGTGGTACACGGCAAGGTCGTGGTCCGGAACGGAACGATCGTGGTGCAGGGCGAGGCCGACATGCTGCGCCGGCACCGCACGATCAGCGCGCGGATCCAGGGAGTGTGACCGGCTCGACGCTCACATCGATTCGAGCACCTTCGCGCGCCGCTCGAACAATTCCTCCGCCGCCAGCTGCGCCTCGGCGCGTACGCGGTCGACGTCGAACGTCAGCGCTCGACCGTCTCGCACGAGCGGGCGCCCGTCGACCCAGACGTCTCGCACGTCGCGTCCCGACGCGGAGAACACGAGATGCGCGGCGACGTTGAACAGCTCGCCATGCATGATCGGCGTGGTGTGCAGTCCGCGCATCGACACGGTGATCACGTCGGCCCGTTTCCCGGGCTGCAGCGTTCCCGTCGTCTCCGCGAGGCCGAGCGCCGCCGCGCCCTCCGACGTCGCGAGCGCGAGCACGTCCCACGGATCGCCCGTTGTCGGATCGAGGGTGGTCACCTTCTGCAGGAGCGACGCGACCTTCATCTCCTCGATGAGGTCGAGGTTGTTGTTCTCCTTCTCGCCGTCGCTCCCGATCCCGACCCGAACCCCGGCGCGCCGCAGATCGCCCACGCGTGCCGCGCCCGACGCGAGCTTCATGTTCGAAGTCGGGCAGTGTGCGACCGCGGTGCCGGTTTGCGCGAGGAGCTCGATCTCGCGGTCGGACAGCCATACGCAATGCGCGACGACAGTGCGCGGGCCGAGAATGCCGCGGTCGTAGAACACCTCGATCGGGCGCCGGCCCCATCGCTTCAACGATTCCTCGACTTCCCATATCGATTCCGACGAGTGCGTGTGCAGCCCGGTCCCGAACTCGTCCATGAGCTCGACCGCCTGCGCGAAGCACTCCCTCGTGCAGTACATGAGGTGCTCGAGGCCGACCCACGTTCGCACGCGGCCGTCGGCCGCCACGGCATGGGATTCGAGCAGCCGGCGGTTCGACGCGATGCTCTCGAAGTAGTCGAAGCCCGCCTCGTCGGCGACGTACGGAACGAGCGTGGCGCGTAGCCCGAGCTCCGCCGCGACGTCGGCCGAGCCCTCCATGAACCGCCACATGTCCATCACCGAGGTCGTGCCCGCGAGCAGACCCTCGGCGTAGCACTGCATCGAAGCGGCCCGGGCTATCTCCGGTGTGAGCGCTTTGTGCGCGGGATCGACGTAGGCCTTGAGCCAGTCCCACAGCGACATCGACTCGGCCGTGCCCCGCAGGAGCCCTGAGTGCAGATGACAATTGTGCAAGCCCGGCAGCACGGCGTGATCGGTCGCGTCGACGATCTCCGCGTCGGTAGCACGCGGGTCGACATCGAGCTCGTCGACCGCGCCGACGGCGACGATGTGGTCGCCGTCGATGAGGACGGATCCCGGATCGAGCGCGTCGGCGACGTTCGGGACCATCGGGAAGACGATGCCGTTGCGGATCAATGTCGTCACCGCGCCAGCGTTCCGGGGCCCGGGAAACCCTGTCAACTCGGCGAAGACGTGTTCACGCAACCGTTACAAGCGCCGCCATTACGCTCGCTGCATGGTCTCCGCGCGCCACCCCCTCCTGCGCGCGCTCGAACCCGTTGCCGAATCGCTCGGCGGCGAGCTCGTCGGCCCGCGGCACGTTCGCGCGGGCGACGTCCCTCTGGAGTGGGAGGGTGTGGTCGTGGGCGGTCTCCGGCTCCCCGGAATGCAGGGGTCGCTCGAGCGGATGATGGCGGGGGTGGAGCACGAGCTCGGGGCCGCGTTCGCGCGCATGTCGCGCGAGCAAAAGCAGCTCGCGGTTCGGATGCTCGACGACCGCGGCGCGTTCGCGCTACGGCGATCGGTCGAGAGTGTCGCCGACGCGATGGGCGTGAGCCGGTTCACGATCTACAACTATCTGAACGCCGCGGGCTGAGCTCGACTGACGTAGCGGCCGCGCGCGGGTTCGCCGACGTACATTCCGTCGCGGGCGACGAGCTCGCCGCGCGCGAACACGAGATCGGGCCAGCCGGTCACGGTCATCCCGTGATACGGCGAGTGGTCGACGGCCATGTGCAGCGCTTCCGCGTCGAGCGACTGGTCGCGCGCGGGATCCCATGCGACCACGTCGGCGTCGGCGCCCACGCGCAGGTTTCCCTTCGCGGGCCAGAGCCCGAAGGTGCGCGCGGGCGCTTCGGCACAGAGTCGCACCCAGTCGGCGCGGGTGATGCGCCCGGCGGTCACGCCTTCCCACACCAGGCCCATGCGCGTCTCGATTCCCGGGAGACCGCCCGGGATCTCGGTGAAATCTGCGAATCCCGAGGTGCGGTCGCGCAAACCGGCGCGCCGGTCGGCCACGGTGAAGGGGCAATGATCCGTCGCGACCGTCTGGACCGCACCGGTCGTGATCCCGTGCCAGAGCTCCTCCACGTGCCACGGGTCACGCAACGGGGGAGTGCAGACATACGACTCGCCGTCGGGATCGCTGAGGCGAGAAGTGTCGAGGTAGAGATACTGCGGACAGGTCTCGGCGATCACGTCGATGCCGCGCTCGCGCGCCTTGCGCACCTCCGCGAGGGCCGGCGCCGACGACAAGTGCACGACGTACACACTGGTCTGCGCTCGTTCGGCGAGGGCCGCGGCGCGCGCGACGGCTTCCGCTTCGAGCTCGGCGGGGCGGGTGCGCGCGTGCTCGAGAATTCCCGTACGCCCCTCGGCGAGCGCGCGGCGCCGTAGTGCTTCGATCGCGCCGCCGTTCTCACAATGGAGTGTCACGAACGCACCGTGCCTGCGGGTCGCGCGCATGATCTCGTCGATGACGTCGTCGTCGACCTGCAACAGCTCGGGATACGCCATGTACAACTTGAACGACGTGATGCCCGCTTCGACACACGCGGCGATGGTCCGTTCCGGCACGCGCTCGGTGAACGTCATGTGGAGGCCGTAGTCGATGCACGCGGGCTCGGCCCAACCGCGCCACGTCGCCAGAGCGTCCATCGGGTCCTGGCCGCGATACGCAGTCACGTAGTCGACGATCGTCGTCGTACCGCCGATCGCGGCCGCCACCGTTCCGGTGAGGAAGTCGTCGCTCACGCGCACGGCGCCCACCGGCAGGTGCAGATGCGTGTGCACGTCGACGCCACCCGGTACCAGCAACCGCCCCGCGCACTCCACCACGGTCTCGCCCGGTTCGGGCTCGAGCGCGGGCTCGACCGCGGCGACGCGACCGTCGCGACCGATGCGCAGGTCGGCGCGCCGCTCGCCGTCGACGTCGAGGACGGTCCCGCCGCGCAGCAGCACGGCGTTAGGGTGCACCGCGATGGCGTTACGCATCGAATTCACCGTGGAACCGTTCAAGGACGGTGCGCCCGGACCGCACGTCCACGCCGCGGTCGAGGCCGCACAAGCGGCCGGGTTGGCCGTCGACTTCGGGCCGTTCGGGAGCTCGGTGGTCGGGGAAGACGATCAGGTGCTGTCGGCCGCCGATGCGATCGTGCGGGCCGCGATCGGAGCGGGCGCGACCCGCGTATCCATGCAGATCGCCCGGCCCGGTTGACTCGATTCACGATGTGTTCACGGCTCTGCATTGACAGTTTGTTGAATTGCGGCGGAACCTGTGAACGCCATGGCCGTCATCGTCCCTGAGTCACTCGAATCCGCGCTCGCGGCGCTGACCGCCTATCCGGACGCGGCGGTCCTCGCGGGCGGAACCGACCTCATGGTCGAGGTCAACGACGGACGCAGACCGCTCACGCGGGTCGTGGCCGTAGGGCGGGTGCCGGAGCTCACAGGAATTCGCGTCGACGGCGCGACGGTCGTGATCGGCGCGGCCACCACGTTCGCACAGCTCGAGCGCGATCCGGTCGCCGAGCTCGTACCCGCGCTCGCGTACGCCGCGCGCACGGTCGGCTCGCCGCAGATCCGCAACGCGGCCACGATCGGGGGCAACGTCGCCACGGCGTCCCCGGCCGGCGACGCGCTGCCGGTCCTGGTCGCGCTCGGCGCGTCGGTCGAGATCGCAGGCGGGAACCGTCGGCGGCTGGTGCCCATCGCCGACTACTTCACCGGCCCGAAGCGCTCGGTGCTGGATGCCGGCGAACTCGTCGTGGCTGTGCAGGTTCCCGTATTGCGTGGCGCGCAGGATTATCTGAAAGTCGGTGTGCGCAACGCGATGGTGATCGCCGTCGCGTCGCTCGCCATCGCCGTCGATCTCGAAGCGCGCCGCGTCGGTATCGGCCTCGGTTCGGTCGGTCCGACGCCGCTCGCCGCGCCCGAAGCGTGTTCATGGGTGGCCTCGCGCGCGCGCTGGCGGAGCGACGGCGTCGAGGTCGCCGACGAGGATGTAGTCGAGTTCGGCGAACGCGTGGCCGGCGCGGCTCGCCCGATCGACGATCACCGCGGCACGGCCCGGTACCGTCGCCATGCAGTGAGTGTGATGGCCCGGCGCGCGCTGCGGAGGTGTACGAGGTGACCGAGATGTACGTCCTGCGCGTCAACGGCGACGAACACGCGGTCGCCGACGCCTGGCTCGGCGAGAGCCTGCTGTACGTGCTGCGCGAGCGGTTGGGCTTTCCCGCCGCCAAGGCCGGCTGTGAACAGGGCGAGTGTGGCTCGTGTTCGGTGTTCGTCGACACGACGCTGGTGTGCGCATGTCTCGTACTCGCGGCCGCGGCCGCCGACACGGAGATCACAACTCTCGAAGGACTCCAACCGAGCGCGCGCGGCGCGGTGACCGACGTGCAACGCGCGTTCGTCGAGACGGGCGCGGTGCAATGCGGGTTCTGCACGCCGGGGCTCGTCATGGCCGTGCACGCCCTCTTGGAGACAGATCCCGAACCCACCGATCTCGCGGTACGCGAGGCGATCTCGGGGAACCTGTGCCGCTGTACGGGCTACGGCCGGATCCTCGAAGCGGTCGAGGTCGCGGTGGCCGCGCGCCGGGGAGCTGCTCGGTGAGCGTCGAGGTAGGGACGCGAACGGCGGGCGGGATCGGCCAACGCGCGATCCGGCCCGACGGCGTCGCGAAGGTCCGGGGCGAGTTCGCGTTCGCGGGCGACCTCTGGGCCGAGGGGATGCTGTGGGGTCAGGCGCTGCGCTCGCCGCATCCATCCGCGCGTATCCGCGGAATCGACGTCGGGCCCGCGCTCCTGATCACGGGCGTCCACGCGGTGCTCACCGCCGACGACGTGCCGGTCAACCGGTACGGCCTCGAGCATCGTGACCAGGCCGTGCTCGCGGGCGACGTCGTTCGCTACGCCGGCGAGCCGGTCGCGATCGTCGCCGCCGATCACCCCGACACCGCGCGGCGAGCGTGTGCCGCGATCGTCGTCGACTACGAGGTTCTCGCGCCGCTGGTCGACCCGGGGCTGAGCCAGTCGGTCGAGCGTCCGATCCATCCCGACGGCAACGTGTTCCGCGACCTCGTCATTCGGCGCGGCAATCCCGACTCGCGCGGACCGGTCGTGGTCGAGGGCGACTACGAGATCGGGATGCAGGACCAAGCCTTCATGGGCCCGGAGGCGGGGCTGGCGAGCCCGGCGGCCGACGGCGGTGTCGATCTCGTCGTGTCGACCCAGTGGTTGCACAACGACCGCGACCAGGTCGCCGATTGCCTCGGACTGGCACCGGAGCTGGTACGTCTGACGCTCGGCGGTGTGGGTGGCGCGTTCGGCGCGCGTGAGGACGTGAGCCTGCACATTCACGCGTGCCTGCTCGCGGTCCGCACCGGGCGACCCGTGAAGATCGTCTACTCGCGCACCGAGTCGTTCCTCGGCCATGTGCATCGGCATCCGGCGCGCATATGGATGCGGCACACCGCGCGCCCGAACGGCGAGATCGTGAGCGTCGAATCCCGCATCCTCCTGGACGGCGGCGCGTACCGCTCGTCCAGCTACCACGTCACCGCGAACGCCGCGTGCTTCGCGGCGGGTCCGTATCGAGTGCCGAACGCGCTCGTGCATGCAATCGCGGTGCGCACGAACAACCCGCCGTGCGGGGCGATGCGGGGGTTCGGGGTCGTGCAATCGTGTTTCGCGCACGAGGCGCAGATGGATCTGTTGGCGTCGGCGTGCGGGCTCGACCCGGTCGAGGTCCGGCTGCGGAATGCGCTCGCACCGGGCGACGAGCTGCTCACCGGCCAGCGGATCGAGGGCGCGTTGCCGGTTGCCGAGGTCATCCGGGCGTGCGCGGCACTGCCGCTCCCGGCCCCGGCCGTCGACGACGTGCTGGCGCGTCCCGGTGGTGCGGGACGAACGGCCGGGGCTCGTGATGTTCGCCGAGGCGTCGGCTTCGCGGTCGGGTTCAAGAACCTCATGTACGCGGAGGGCTACATGGACGGTTCGGTCGCGCGCTGTCGCATCGACGGCGGCGTCGTGACCATCGCGTGTGCGGCGGCGGAGGTCGGGCAGGGATTCGTGACCCTGGTCCAGCAGATCGCACGGACCGTCCTCGACGTCGACGACGTCATCGTCGCGCCGGCCGACACCGACATGGGATCCGCGGGATCGACGTCGGCGAGTCGCCAGACGATGATGTCGGGGGGCGCGGTCGAGAAGGTGTGCAGGGCGGCGCGCGCCGAGCTGGAACGTCGCGCGGGCGGCGACGAGGTCGACATCGCCGCGCTCACGGCGCGAGAGCCTGTCGACGTCACCGAGGAGTATCACCACCGGCTCACCCATCCGCTCGACGCCGACGGGCAGGGCGATGCGCACGTGTCGTTCGCGTGCGCGGCCCACCGAGCGGTCGTCGACGTCGATCCGGAGCTCGGTCTCGTGCGCGTCGTGCATCTCGCCACCTCGCAGGACGTCGGTCGCGTCCTGAACCCGCTACAGGTGACGGGGCAGATAGAAGGCGGCATCGCGCAAGGGGTCGGTCTGGCCGTGATGGAGGAGCTCATCGTGGAGGGCGGGCAGGTTCGCAACGCCAGCTTCACCGACTACCTGATCCCGACCGCGCTCGACGCGCCGACCGTCGACGCGGTGCTGATCGAAGAGCCCGAGCCGGGCGCGCCGTTCGGCGCGAAGGGCGTGGGGGAGCCGCCGACGATCTCGTCGACGCCGGCGATCGTCGCCGCGATCAGGGACGCAACCGACGCCGCGTGCACGCGCGTGCCCGTCCGACCACGCGACCTCGTGCCATGACCCGGGCGACCGTCGACGATCTGGAGATCTCGCTCCCGCGCTTGCGCGCCCGCCTCGACGCGCTCGCGGAGCTCGGCGCGATCGAAGGCGGTGGTTGCGCGCGGCTCGCGCTCACCGACGACGATCGACTCGGTCGTGATCTCGTCGTGAGCTGGATGCGCGATCTGGGCCTCAGGATCGACGTCGACGAGATCGGGAACGTCGTCGGTACTTGGCCGCCCGAGCGCACCGACGCACCCGTCATGACCGGCAGTCACATCGACACGGTTGCGACCGGCGGCCGGTTCGACGGCACGCTCGGCGTGCTCGCGGGGATCGAGGTGCTCGAGACGGTGATCACCTCGGGCGTCGAGCTCGCGCACCCGCTCGCGGTCGCCTTCTTCACCGACGAGGAAGGCAGCCGGTTCGCGCCCGACATGCTGGGCAGCCTCGTGTTCGCGGGCGGGATGTCGCTGGAGGACGGGCTGGCCGTGCGCGCGGTCGACGGCGCGCTCCTCGGCGAGGAGCTGATTCGTATTGGGTACGCCGGTCCGCAGCCGTGCCCGGCGCGGCCGCCGCACGCCTACGTCGAGCTGCACATCGAGCAGGGTCCGGTGCTCGAAGCCGAGGCAGTGACGATCGGCGCAGTGACCGGTGTGCAAGGCATCTCCTGGACCGAGCTGACGATCATCGGACAGTCGAACCATGCCGGCACGACGCCGATGTCGATGCGGCACGACGCGGGGTACGCCGCGGCCGAGGTGGCGTCGTTCGTGCGCCGGCTCGCGGCCGATATGGGTTCGCCGCAGGTCGCGACAGTCGGGCGGATCGAGCTGCACCCGAACCTCGTGAACGTCGTTGCGGCGCGGGCGACCATCACCGTCGACCTGCGCAACACCGACGAGGAGCTCGTCGGCGTGGCGGAGCGAAGGCTGTTCGAGTTCTGTGACGAGCTGGCCGAACGCGAGGGTGTGTCGATCGAGCGGCGCTCGCTCGCGCGCTTCGCTCCCGTCGACTTCGACGAGCGCGTCATCGCGTTGGTCGAGGAGATCGCGCGGGCGCGCGGGCTCTCGACGCGGCGGCTGCCGTCGGGGGCCGGCCACGACGCGCAGATGCTGGCGCGGGTGTGTCCCGCCGGGATGGTGTTCGTGCCCAGCGTGCGGGGCATCAGTCACAATCCCGCCGAGCTCACCGCCGACGCCGATCTCGAAGCGGGCGCCAACGTGCTGTTGCACGTGTTGTTGCGCCTCGCGACGGACGAGCGATGAGCCGACCGCTCACGATTGCCGCCGCGCAGATGGGTCCGGTCGGGCGGGCCGAAACCCGCGCGCACGTGGTCGAACGGCTGCTCGCGATGCTCCGGGAATCCGCCGGCCGCGGCGCCGAGCTCGTCGTGTTCCCCGAGCTCGCGCTCACGACGTTCTTCCCGCGGTGGGACCTGCCCGACGAGGAGCTCCTCACGTTCTTCGAGCGCGACATGCCGAGCGCCGACACCAAGCCGCTGTTCGACGAGGCCGAGCGGCTCGGTGTCGGGTTCCATCTGGGCTACGCCGAGCTGACCCCCGACGGCCATCGGTACAACACCGCGATCCTCGTCGAGCGCGACGGCCACGTGGCCGCGCGCTATCGCAAGGTCCACCTTCCCGGTCACGAGGAACCGGAAGCGTGGCGTCCGTTCCAACATCTGGAGCGCAAGTACTTCGAACCCGGTCCGGACTCGTTTCAGGTGCACCGCGCGTTCGGCGGGCTCGTCGGGCTCGCGATCTGCAACGACCGGCGGTGGCCGGAGACCTACCGCGTCCTCGGGCTGCAGGGCGTGGAGCTGGTGTGCATCGGTTACAACACGCCCATCCACTACGCACCCGACCCCGCGCAAGATCGCCTCGCCGCGTTCCACAACAACCTGGTGATGGCGGCCGGCGCGTATCAGAACGCCACGTGGGTCGTCGGCGTAGGCAAGGGCGGCGTCGAAGAGGGCGTCGACGCTCTCTCCGACAGTCAGATCATCGCGCCGTCGGGGGAAGTGATCGCACGGTGCGCGACATCCGACGACGAGGTCGTCGTCGCAGTGTGCGATCTCGATCTCTGCCTCGCCTACAAGCGGACGGTCTTCGACTTCGACCGCTATCGGCGACCGGAGATGTACACGCGCATCACGTCGCAACGAGGTGCGGTCGAACCCGCCGACACGGAATCATGACCGAGGTACTCGACGTCGACCTGCTCGCGTTCGAGCGGGGGAGCGACGCGCAACGGCGCGCGGTGATCGACGGCGTGACTCGCAGCTTGGGAACCGGTTTCGTCTTCACCAGCCACGACATCCCGCCCGACCTGATGGACGAGGCCTACGCCATGCTCGCGCAGTTCTTCGCGCTTTCGGCCGCCGAGAAGAACCGCTGGCGCGTGCCCGAGAGTCACGGCCAGACCGGATACACCGGGCTGCTGGTCGAGACCGCGGCGAGCAGCGACATCGCCGACTGGAAGGAGATGCTCAACTGGGGAGCGGTTGTGCCCCCGCATCATCCGCTGCGCACCCGATATCCGCACCGATACCTCGACCAGATCTTTCCCGAGATCGCGGTGCCCGGCATCGGCGTGGTGCTGGCCGCGTTCCACGAGCGCCTCGTCGATCTGCAGACCCGCTTCCTTCGCATCGTGGCGGCCGGTTTGCGCGTCGCCGACGACTACTTCGACGACATCCTGGCCGACGGTTCGCACCTCACCCGGGCAATCCACTACCCACCGATTGCGCACGCGCCCTCGGCCGAATACGTGTGGGCCGACGCGCATACCGACATCAATCTCGTGACCGCGCTGCCGCGCGCGACCAGCCGTGGCTTGCAGTTGAAGACGCCCGAGGGATGGCTCGACGTCGTGCCGCCCGAGGGCCACGTGGTCGTCAACTCCGGCATCATGCTCGAGCGCCTCAGCAACGGCCGGATACCCGCGGGCGTGCATCGCGTCATCGCCGGGCCGGGCTCGGCGACCGAGCGATTCTCCGTCGTGCAGTTTTGTCACCCGGCACCGTGGTTCGCGCTCGCGCCACTGCCGACGTGTGTCGACGACGCGCACCCGTTGCGATTCGGCACGATCGAAGCCGGCGCGCTCCTCGACCGCGTGCTCTACGACATTGGCCTCATCGACCCACGCGACTAGTCTCACGCAGACTACTTCTCGGATCGGGGGTTTCGATGTCTCGTCGACGGATCGCGTTGCTTGCCCTGTCCTTTGCGTTCGTCGCCTCGGCGTGTGGCAGCAGCAGCAAACCGTCGAGCACCTCCACGACCACCGCGGCGCCAAAACTCAGCGGCTCCCTGAACGTGTTCGCGGCCGCGTCGCTGACCGGGGCGTTCGCCGACGAGAAGCAGACGCTGGCAGCGAGTGACCCCGGGCTGTCGCTGACCTACAACTTCGCGGGTTCGCAGGCGTTGGTTACGCAGATCCAGCAGGGCGCCCCGGCCGACGTGTTCGCGTCGGCCGACGAGAAGAACATGCAGAAGCTCGTCGACGCGGGCCTTGTCGAACCGCCGAAACAATTCGCGCGCAACAAGTTGGAGATCGCGGTCGCGCCGGGCAACCCGAAGCACATCACGGGCCTGGCCGATCTCGAGCGGCCGGGTGTGACCCTCGTGCTCGCGGATCCGTCGGTGCCGGCCGGGAAGTACGCGCGCCAGGCGTTCCAAAAGGCCGGGCTCCCCGCGCCGAGGCCGGTGTCGAACGAGCTCGACGTCAAGTCGGCACTCTCGAAGCTCACCCTCGGTGAAGCCGATGCCGTCGTCGTCTACGTCACCGACGTGAAGTCAGCGGGGAGCAAGGTCGCAGGCGTCGAGATCCCGGCCGGCCGGAACGTCGTCGCGATCTATCCGATCGCCGCGGTCAAGGCATCGAAGAACCTCCCGGCCGCCGAGGCGTTCGTCGACGAGATCGTCGGCGGGACCGGACAGCAGGCGTTGCAGGCGAGAGGATTCCTGCCCCCCGGCTGACCTGGCCCGGCTGATCGGGGCCGGGATTTGCCACAAATTCCGCCCTGGCGAGCAGATTTCCCGGGTTTCGGCGCTTTCGCTGCCGATAGGACATGAGGGTGCCGGTATCTCACCCTGTTGCTGGCCTTCCCAGATGACGTCCGGATCAGTGCCCGGCGCCGGCTTGGGAGACCTGGTCAGCAGATCGTACGTACAAGGGCCAATCCCCCCTGCCGCGGCGGTGCTGCTGGTGGCGATGCCTTGCTACGTACGAAACGAGCTCTTTGATGACACATCACCTCGCCGTTGCCCGCCGGAGCGGAGTGGCAGTGATCGCGCTCGCCCTGGCCACGGCGGTCTTCCTCGTGTTCGCCCACACCGCGAGCGCGGCCATGGTGACCAACGTTCCGATGGGGACCGCCGCGAACTATGCGGTCCTCGGCGGGCAATCGGTCACGAACGTCGGCAATACCACCATGAACGAGAATCTCGGCGTCTCGCCGGGCTCATCGATCACCGGCTTCGGGCCCGGCGTGGTGAACAGTCCCGGGGTGATCGACAACCCCAATGCCGCGGCGGCGCAGCTCGACCTGACCAAGGCGTACAACAACGCCCACCTGCGGACGGTGGTCACCGCGACGACCGGCAACAATCTCGCCGGCACGCTGCAGGGCGGTATCTACCACGCGCTGAGCAGGGGTCCGCTGAGCATCAACGGGACGCTCACGCTCGACGGGAACAACCGGCCGAACACGGTCTTCATCTTCCAGACGGACACGACCCTCACCACCGCATCGAGCAGCGTCGTCCGGCTCATCCGCGGCGCCCAGGAGTGCAACGTCTACTGGCAGGTCCTGAGCTCCGCGAACCTGGGGAGCAGCTCGACGTTCGTCGGCAACATCCTGGCTCTGACCACGATCACCATGCAGAACAACGTGACCGTTCACGGCCGCGCGCTCGCGCGGAACGGCTCGGTGACGTTGATCAACGACCACTTCACCGCGCCGACCTGCGCGACGAGCCTTCCCACCACGACGACGGCGGCGCCCGGCGGCGTCACCTCGTCGACCGGGCCGGGTGGCGGCGGGGGCGTCACCACGTCGACGACGTCTCCCCGGGGCGGCGGCGTGACGACGACTTCCTTGGGTCTCACGGTCGGCATCGTCGGTCCGCCGCGGACCGGTGTCGCACCATTGACCTCGGGGACTTTCCCTTGGCCCGCGGTGTTGTTCGCGGGTGTCGCGGTGACTGCGACCACAGGTGTGCTCGCGCGACGCCGTCTGCAACTGCGCCGCGCGTCGCGGCCGCGGCATTGATCCGCCATCGGCGTCAATGAGGCGACGAGCCCCGGGACGGATCGCGCTCGCGATCCTGTTGATCGCGGGCACCGGCGTCCTGGTTGGTTGCGCCGATCGACAACGGACCGCGCCGACCGCGCGGACCGCGCCGACCGCGACCGCGCGATCCGACCCGTCCCCGCGCACCGCAACCGCGCGCCGTCGAACCATTGCGGTTCCACCCGTTCCCGCTGCTCTCTACGCCGCGCGTCTCGACGTGCGCGCCGGCCCCGTGCCCGTGCCACTACAACTGCGGATCCCGTCGCTGAACGTCGACGCGCGCGTGCTCGGAGTGGGGGTCACGCCCGGCGACGCGATGGACGCGCCCGAGGGCCCGGTCGGCGACCCGGTGTGGCAGGAAGCCTTCTGGTACCGGGGCAGCGCGGTTCCGGGTGTGATCAGCACCGCGTTGTTCGCCGGCCACATCGACGGCCCGCGCGGTACCCAAGCCGTGTTCGCGCACATCGACCGTCTGCGGCGCGGTGATCGGATAATCGTTCACGACACCCGCAGCGGGCTCGACGTTCCGTTCGCCGTGACCGGCTCGACGAGCTTCTCGCTCGCCCAAACGACTGAGAAAGGTGTCCTGACCCAAATGTACGGCGTCGGTCCCGTCGCCGGCACGACGCCCCAACGATCGGTCGACGGTCTCTCGCACCTGACGCTCGTCACGTGCGCGGGGACGTTCCGAAACGGAACCCACGATCACCGCTTGGTCGTCTTCGCGACCCGCATTCTCTGACGACGCGTCGGCGGGTCAGAGCGCGACGCGTGCGAAGACGAGGTTCTCGGCGCGGGCAGTGCGGATCGACCAGGAAACGGTCAGCACGACGGCACTGATGGTGATCGCGAGGCTGACGAAGCTCCGCACCGCGACGAAGGTCGGCGTCGACAGGAGCACGAGCAACGAGAACGTGGTCGCCGCGCTGAGGAGATGGACGCCGGCCCATAACAGCGTGAGACCGCTGAACAGGCGGACCACTCCGGGACGGCACGCGATCTCGGGCGAGAGCGGGCAGAAGTCGGATGCCATACGGGCGATGATCGGGCGACCGAACTTCAACGATCCGAGGAAGACGAGCGCGAGCGCGACCGTGGTCGCGACGGGTTGGAGGAAGTACATGAACGTGCCGCTCATGATGCCGACGATCGTTCGCACCGTGAGCCCGATGACGGCGAGCTGAAGCACGCCCGGGACCCCGTGACCGCGGACCAGCCGGCGCAGCACCGCTCCGTACGACCACGTCAGCACGGCGAGCATCGCGGGCGTGGGACCGAGCGTCACGAAGAACACGTAGAAGAGGATCGCGGGGATGATCGTGGCCTCGATCAGCGAGGGAAGCGATCGACGCCCGACTACCTCGAGAACTCGCAGCTTCGACACCGACGATGCGGCGTGACGATCGCCGGACGGAGCGGCGACGAGCATCGGCCGATCGACCATGCCGGGAACGGGAATCTCGCCGCGCGTTGGCCCAGAAGGATCCACGACGAGCAAGCCATCCATGTCTGCACGACCGATCTCAGCCCCGGTCGGCGAACCACTTGCCCGGCGAAGAAGCCGACTCCATCCTATTCCCGGTTGGGGTCGACATTTTCGTCGGCCGGTGCATCACCCGCCGCGTCACCCGCTTCGTGCGACCGAGACGTTCGGCTTGCTTCGAGGACGTGACTTCCTGTCTACGAGCAGGTTGAGCACTTCTCCCACCGTGCGCTCGCGCCCGGTCGAGTCGGGCAGCGGCATGTGGTGCTGGATCGAGTATCGGTTGCGGCGTCCGTCGCGTTCCTTCACGACGTAGCCGGCCTCGGTCAGGTCGCTGACGATGGCGAAGGCGCTGCGTTCGGTGATGCCGAGCTCCGCGGCCATGTCGCGCAGTCGCAGACCGGGATCGTGCGCGATGCAGAGCAGCACGCGGGCATGGTTGGTGAGGAAACTCCACTGCGCCACGGCGGCGACTCTAGCAATCAGATTCCGGTATTCGAGTGCTACCATGAGCCAAATGCGGTATCTCTACACGACCGAAGACGACCAGCTGTTTGCCTATGCGCCGGGTCGGCGCGACTTCTTCCGCGCCGGCGACGACCGGCTCTGGGCTCATGAGTCGCACGGTTGGCTCGTGGCCGCGGAGTCGGGTGAGACGTTGGCTCACCGAACCGGAGACGTGTACTACGGCGCGATCCACGGCGAGCGCCTGTACCGGGTGACGGCGGACCCGATCCCCGACGTGGAACCGAGCGAGTCCGCCGCGAACCAGAGTCCGCGACCCCGGCGCGCGACCCACCGGGTTACGCGCTCACTGCATTGAGTCGAGTACAAGGAGTTCGCGCATGAACGTCGACCGCGGAAGTCTCGAGCGCAGCGTCGCGCGCCTCGCCTCCGAGCGCACCACGCTCTTCGGTCGCTCCGCCAGCAGTTTCGGCCTCTCGGCAACCGATCAAAACCGGCTGCGCGTCGTCGAGCGCGAGCTCGACGAGTGCTTCGGCGCGCTGCGCGAGATGCGCGCCGTTCGCGACGCGAGTCGATTCAGCCGTGAGGATCCCGTCGTTCGCCGCGCGATCGTGCGAAACGGCGAGACACCCGCGAGGTCCCGCAAAGCCACCTGAGCGCGGAGCTCACGGTTCGAAGAGACCTTCGAAGTCGAGCTCGCCGTCGTGCACGCGGCCGTAGAGCAACCAGTCGCCGCGGAACATCCCGTGTTCGTACGGCGAGCACGCGATGTGCGTGCGCGGTCCGCCGGTCGTGCTCGGCATGAACCGGATCGCCTCGAGCCCGGCCTTCAGGCCCGGCCCCGAGAGAATGGGCGCGCGGAACAGGCCCTCGACCAGCACGCGCGCGGTGTCGTAGGCCAGTACCGGGATCGCGTTCGGCCACAGCGGCGGGTCTTGTCCGTATCGCGCCGAGAATCGTTCGCGGAATCCCTCCACGAGCGGATTGCTCGGATCGAACTGGTCGATGCCGACCCAACCCTCGAACTTGTCGAGACCCATCAAATAGAACATGAAGGCGGTGCCCATGATGCGTGGTGGGTCCCAGCCGAGCTGGTCGAGCGCGGCGCGCAGGAGTCCTTTCGCCGCGAGCATGCCGTAGCCCATGTAGACGAGCGCGTCCGGGTCGACCCGGCGCAGATTGTCGAGATTCGTCGCGAGATTCTCCGGACTCTGGCTGACGGTCTCGACCGCGGCGATGCTCACGCCCCGACGCCGGCATTCCTGACGGAAGAACCGGAAGTACTCCTCACCGTTGGGTGAGATCTCGCTCAACACCGCGACGCGTTCGTGGCCGCGACGCTTCAGCCACGCGACGACGAGCGCCGCGTCGCCGCCGCAGTCGCCGTTGCCGAGCCGGAAGCAGTAGTCGCCCTGGAGTCGCTCGGTTCCGCACCAGCTGATCAACGGAACCTGCAGGTCGTTGGCGAGGGGCCCGACGGTGATCGCGTTGTCGGAGCTGTATGCGCCCGCGACCCCGATGCATCCCTCGTCGACCAGATACCTGAATCCGTCGGTCGCGTTCTTGGCGGAGCCCTGCGGGAGACCGTTTTCGGGGTGGAGCACGAACTCGACCGGTCGATCGAGCAGTCCCTGCGCCGCGGCTTCGTCGAACGCCAGGCGATGGATCCGGTCGTAGCCCCCGTCGGGTCCGTCGAGCGCGGAACCGAGCCATCCGATCTTGATCGGGTCCATGGCCGCATTGTGCATACACCTACCGCGCGGGATGCAAGATCGGCGCGGTCGACGCGTGCGGAACGATCAGTTCGCGGGCACGAAATTCATCGGAAAGTGCTCGATCGACCTGATCCCGGACGTGTACGCCAGGGTGTGGCCGGGCGCGACCGAGTATTCGGGGATGCGTCGATGCCACTCGCGCAGCGCGATACGCAGCTCCTGGCGCGCGAGATGTGAGCCGAGGCAGCGGTGGATCCCGCCGCCGAACGCGAGATGGCGGTTCGACTCACGGTCGAACCGGACTGTCTCGGCGTCGTCGAATTCGGTCTCGTCGGTGTTGGCCGAACCGAGCATCACCATCACCTGATCGCCCTGGTTGATCGGGCACCCGCCGAGGTTCGTGTCGCGCGCGGCGATGCGGGCCACGCCCATCACGGGTGTCTCCCACCGCAACAGTTCCTCGACCGCCGCGGGAATCCGTGCCGGATCGTCGACCAGCTGTCGACGGTGCTCGGGATGCTGCGCGAGGAACGCGAACATGCAGTCGAGGGTGGCGGTGACCGTATCGAGCCCGGCGATGAGGAACAGGAAGCAGATGTCGAGGATCTCGGTGCGCTGCAGCTTCTGCCCGTCGACCTCGGCGTCGAGGAACTGGCTCAACAGATCGTCGCGCCGTTCGATCTCACGCTCGTCGAGGATCCCGTCGAAGTAGTCGTAGATGGATTGTGCCGTCTCGCGCTGCAGCTCGTGCATCGCATCGCTCCCGTAGGGCGAACCCGTCACCTGATCGGGACGGATGATGCCGTCCTTCATCGCGAGGAAACGGGGGAGCTCGTCGAGGGGCAGCCCGAGCAGCATCAAGAACACCTGCGACGGGAACGGAACCGAGAACTCCCGCGCGAAGTCGACCTCGCCGCGGTCGACGAAACCGTCGATGAGGTCGTTCACCAGTCGCGTCACCGGCACTTCGAGCAATGCCATCTGGCGCGGGGCGAGGATCGGGTCGAGGATCTTCCGGTACTTCTTGTGGTCGGGCGGATCGATCTGGAGCGGGATGAGCGGGCGGACGTTCTTCAGGTCGATCGCCGACATGTTCGACGAGAAGGTCGTCGGGTCGCGAAAGGCTTCGTCTATCGCGGCGCGCCCCGTCAGCACGACGCCGACGCCCTCCACCGGCATGACCGGCACGCTTTCCCGCAACGCCTTGAACATCGGTTGGGGATTGGCGGCGGTTTCCGGATCCATCCCCGCAAACGGATTGCCGTCGGCGGCGGTGTCGGACGGTGGCGTCTCCATCGACGCATATTACAGATTCGCTATCGACTGTAACGTCTGTGCGTGAGCACGGCCTCGCCCGATTCCTCAGCCGAACGATTTGGCGCCGTCGAGGCGACGCGGCTGCGCCTGCTCGACGCGACCGTCGACGCGCTCTCGCGATTCGGCGAGAGAAAGCTCAACATGTCGGCGGTGGCATCACTGGCCGGCGTCTCACGACCGACGCTCTATCGCTACTTTCCGTCCAAGCCGGAACTCCTGAATGCACTGGCGGAGCACCAACAATGCCGATTCGACGCCGGTCTGGCCGAAACACTCCGCGGCGTGGGCCGCGAGGAGCAGATCGACGCCGTGTTGCGTTTCGTCGTGCGCTTCCAGGCCGACGACAGGACGCGCCGCCTCGTCGACATCGAGCCGGCCTGGGTTCTCGAGCGTCTCGCCCGGATGCTCCCGACCCAGCGGGCGAGCCTGGCGCGGCTGCTCGCCGACAATGTCGAGCACTCGGAGGGCGCGCGCCCGACACGCGACCCGGAGGAGGTCGCCGATCTCATCGTGCGCACCGCGCTCTCGTACTTCCTGATTCCGGGCGGCGACGAGACACAGCTGCTCCGGGCCCTGCGCGCCGTGGTGAGAATTGTGTGATCAGAGCGCGCGTCGACTCTGCTGATCCTCGATGACCCGATCGATGACGCCCGAGAACTCGCGGTGCAGCCCGGCGTGGAAGTCGAGGTCGAGCGCAGACTCCGGGCGTTGACGCCCCCACAACTGTGGAACCAACGCAATGACTGGTATCCCGCGCAGCTTGCGATCGATGTCGCGTTCGGTGAGGAGCGCCCGCGTGCCGTCGTCGTCGCGGCCTGTGAGTACCACGTGGGCGTCGAACGTCGGCGGGAGCGCGCCATTGTTCTTCGCGGCGGCGATCGCATTGAGATAGCGGAGCACGCCGCCGACCGCCGACGCTTCGGCGGTCACCGCGACGAGCAGCACGTCGACCTGACGGAGCATCGTCCGCTCCCAGTCGAAGGTTCCGAGACCGACGCAGACCGGCGCGTCGATGACGACGAAGTCGAACGCCGCGCGCAGTGGTCCGAGCAGCGCGGTCGTCTTGCTGTGGAGGAGCGGCACGAGCGCGCTCTGGGGGAGCCGGGTGGGAAGAACGTGCAGACCCGGCGGGTCGATGCGCGGGATCAGCTCGGACAGACGCGCGCGACCGTCGCGCAGGGCCATGTCGTTCGCGACGTCGAGCAGCGTCGGGGCGGTCACGTCGAACCGGATACCGACGTCACGGGATTCCAGGTCGGTGTCGACGACGCACACCGACGACCCATCGGGTGTGACGCGGGCCGCGAGGTGGGCCGCGAGGTTCGCGGCGAGGCCGCGTTTGCAGGTAATCGAGCGCGGCGCGGTCACGGCGATCGTCAACGCACGATCCGTCTTCGCGCCGGCGATCGCCGGTTGGATCGCGCCGGCGCGCACGATGTCGTCGCGCGCGAACGCGAGCGACTTCGACGGCGGCGATGCCGTTCTCCATTGCGAGGAGCGGAGGTCGCGGATCATCGCGCGTGGTCCGGCAGTGCCGAATCCCGGAGTGAATGTGCGAGCTCCACCGGACGGGCGCGCACGTTGCCGAACGGAAACGCGGTGAGGTTGTCGGTCGTGCCGGTGTCGGACGTCTCGAGCGCGTTCGACGCCGTGCAGGGGATCGTGAGGGCGAAGGTGCAACCGCCTCCGGGCGTCTCGTCGAGCGACATGCGGCCGTCGACGAGCTCCGCCAACTGCCGGCAGAGGTGCAGCCCGAGACCCGTCCCGCCTTGGCGTCGTGTCGACGACTGATCGAGCTGTACGAACCGTTCGAAGACACGCTCGCGGTCGCACTCGGGAATGCCGGGCCCGTGGTCGACGACGGAGAGCCGCACTTCGTCGCCGACGCGCGCGGCCTGGAGCTCGATCGGCTCGTCCCGCGCGTACTTCGCCGCGTTCTCGACGAGGTTGAGCAGGATGCGCTCGATCTTCGAAGGGTCGGAGACGACGCGTCCGGCTCCGTTGGCCGCCCAGACGAGGCGATCGGGTCCGATCGACGCGGCGGTGGCCGCCGCGATCGATGCGTAGAGATCCGAGATCTCGACGGGCTCGCATTGAAGCTGCACCTCGGAATGCTCGGCGGCGGCTACCAGGAGGAGCTCGTCGATGAGTCGCTGCAGGCGCGCGCCCTGATCGACGGTCATGTCGAACAGCTGCGAACGTTGCTCGTCGGTCATCCGGCCGTCGAGCCGCTCGAGCGTGTGCACGGAACCGAGCATCACGGCGAGCGGCGTTCGCAGCTCGTGGGACACGGCCGCGACGAAGTCGCTCTTCTGCCGGTTGAGGTCGACCTGCCGGGCGAGCGCGACCGCGCGCTCTTCGTGGAGCAGCGCGTTGGAGACGATGAGAGCCGCGTTGTGCGCGAACGCGGCGAGCGTCTCGACGCGACTGTGGGCGCCGGCGTCGGCGGCCCCGTCTCGCAACACGAGCAGCACGACCCGGCCGGTGTTCTCCTGCACCGACGAGACGACGACCGCGCTCCTCGCGCCGGAGGCGATGCGCATCACCTCGGGTGCGTGGGCGAGGTCGACCTCTCCGCCCCCGACGCGTTCGGCGAACGCGGCCACGGACTCGACGGTGTGCGGCGCCGCGAGCCGTTCGCCGTCGTCGTCGGAGTAGGCCCCGCGCCATTCGCCGTCAGCGCCGGTCGCGCAGCAGAAGGCCGCGATACCCGTGCCGAGCGAACGGGTCTCGGCGGCGAGTGAGCGCAGTGCGTCGTCGAGTGCTACGAGGCGGGCCGTACGCGCCGACGACTCGTACAGGCGCTCGAAGCGCAGGTGCTCGTCGCGCTGGCCGACCGCGTACTTGGCGTTGAGGGCGACCGCGGCCGCGATGGGTGCGAGCAGTAGGGGAACCAACGGCCCGTGCGAGGCGAGGTCGAGTGCGACGAGGCCGACGGGCGCCGCGGTGAGCGTCGCGAGGACGCCCGTCGAGGCCGAACGGACGAACACGTTGTGAAAGCTCGTCTCCTCCACGATCGAGAGGACGGCCGCGGTCGAGACCACGTCGAGGACCGAAAAGCACAACGCGGCGGCGAGCGCGGCTACCCAAGCAATGGCGTCGTGCACGTCGGTGCGGCCGAGCGCCGCGAACGCGACGCCCGCGGCCGTCGTCGCGCCGAGCCGGTTGGAGACGTTGAACGCGACCTTGAGCGCCGCGTGCCGCTGCACGACCATGTTGACGCCCTCGCCCACGGCCGCCGCGACCGCGAGGCCGACGGGACCGACCACGAAGAGGCCCACCGCGAGTACCGCTTCTGCGAGCGTGAAGGTGAAGCGGTGACGATGGAGCTCGAGCGACATTCCGAAGGAGCCGGTGACGGCGAACGCCAACACCAGGATCGCGACGACCCACGGACGTCCGAAGACGGCGCCGCGGGTGTGTGCGAGCAGCCCGAAGCCGGCGGCGACCGCGAGCTGGGCGCCGATGAGCGTGCCGACGCGGCGTTCCAGCCGCTTCGGTCGCCGGGACGGCGCCGCGCTCAGCCCCAGCCCAGCGACGGCCATGCCTCTGCAGTCCATCTACTCGCGGTCCACCGGCTGGCGGTCCACCTGCTCGCAGTCCATCGCGAGGCCGCCCACTCGGAATCAGTCCAACGCGTTGCCGTCCAGCGCGTGGCGGTCCACCGTGACGCGGTCCATCGGGATGCGGTCCATCGGGATGCCGTCCACGGCATCCCGTGGTCGAGTCCGCGGCCCAATCCGTCGAACGCGACCCGGTAGTGCTGCCACCAGGCCGGGCGGGGCTCGGCGTGGTCGGCGCGATCGAGGTCGATCGCGCGTGCCCCGCCCGCGAGCTTCGCCGCACCGTCGACGAGCGCGCCCTTGATGTCGTCGGGCGTGGCCGCCGGATGGTGGCTGAGCAACACCGCGGCCGCGCCCGAGACGAGCGCGCTGCTCATCGAGGTACCGCTGCCTCGGAAGTACACGTCGTCGATGCGACCTTCGGGGTGCGTGACGTCGATCGTCGAGGCCGGCGCCCGGAGGGACACGACCGAGACACCGGGAGCCACGACGTCGGGCTTCGAATACCCGTGGAAGCGTTCAGTGCCGGACCACGCCGGCACGACGTCGTCGGTGGTCGACGCGGTGCCCGCGGTGTCGGCGGCGCCGACCGTGATGACGTACGGATCACTGCCGGGCGAGGTCACGTGTCCGGCACCGTCGTTGCCGGCAGAGACGACCACGGAGATGCCCGACGCCCACGCCGCTTCGACCGCGGCCGAGAGCGGGTTGTTCCAGTACGGCATCGGCGCATCGACCCCGAACGAGAGATCGAGGACGCCGATGTCGTACGCGTCACGGTGGCCGACCACCCAGCCGATGCCCGCGATGACACGCGACACACTGCTGGATCCGTCGGCGCCCGCAACCTTGACCGATACGAGCGTCGCCGCGGGGGCGACTCCGAGGTGACGCGTCGTCGCGCTGCTGCTCGCGGTTCCGTCGCCCGCGATCAAGCCGGCCATGAAGGTTCCGTGGCCGTAGTGGTCGATGCCGTCGCGTTCACCCGAGAGATCGGGTCCGCGTACGAGCCGGCTTCCGTGGAGGTCGGGCGTGTCGGTGACGCCCGTGTCGACGAGTGCGACCGTGACACCGCGGCCCGCGTCGAGCGACCAGCCGGCCGGGGGGTCGAGCGCCGAGATCTGGGTGTCGGTCGACGCGGCCCGAAACGACGCGCCGGTCGGGTGCAGTGTCGCGTCGGGGATGACGTGCAGCGTCGGGTCGGATTCGAGCGTCGCCCGAGCGTCCGGACGAACATGGGCGGAGACGCCGTCGACGATCGGCAGCGTGAGATCGACGTGCCCTCCGGCGGTCGCGACCGCGTTCGCTGCCGCGGTCGCGCTCGTCGCCTCGACGATGACCGTGGCTTCTGATCCGGTGACGACCGCGTGCGCGGCCGGGGTCGCGGCGAAGCTCACCGCCAGGAGCGTGAGCAGGGCGGCCGGGTGCGGCACGGCGCGTCGCGTCGTGCGCCGCATCAGATGTCCCCGAATCCGAGCACGTGGTTCGCGAAATTCGCGAGATCTTCGGGATTGAACGGCTTCGTCATGTAGTAGTCGGCACCCGACTTCCAGCCCTCCCAGACGTCGGAGTCGGTCGCCTTGGCGGTCAGGAGCACGACCGGGATGGCCGCGGTCTCGGGTCGGGCCTTCAACACCCGGAGCACTTCGAAACCGTCTCGGCCGGGCATCATCACGTCGAGCACGATCAGGTCGGGGAGCAGGCGTGCCGCTTCCCGCAGCGCGTCCTCGCCGTCTTCGACGGCGGTGACCTCGAAGCCCTCGGCTTGGAGGTTCAACAGGACGATCGCACGCATCCCTGGGTCGTCGTCCGCGAACAGCACGCGCCGTCCGCCGCGGTGCACGGCCGTCGGAGGCATGGAGAGGGGTGCGAGAGCCATACCAGAGCTACGACCAACACCGCCGGAGCGCTTGACGGCTGAGCCCGTCGCGGACCGGACATGAGACGAAGTTCACATCGCGGCGCCCTCGACGCCCGCCGACGTGGGCGGGCGTCAGACGTGCTCGAAATCGGTGTTGCCTATGCGATGCGCGACCCGGACGAGCTCGGCGCGGGTGTGGACACCGAGTTTCTGCAGGATGCGGGCCCGCCGCGCCTCGACCGTCCGCAGGCTGACCTTGCTGAGCTCGGCGATCTCGGAGTTCGTGTGCCCGAGGACGAGGAAGCGCAGAACCTCCCGCTCCTTCGCGTTCAACGAGCCGACGATCGTCTGGTCGGGTGTCTCCGACGTTCCTGTCGCCGACGCCCCGTATTGACGTTCGCGGGCGTGGCGCAGCGACGGTTGCACGTACTGCACACCTTGGGCGACGGCGCGTAGGCCGGACAGGAACTCGGCTGCCGTCGCGGTTTTCAGCACGTAGCCGCCTGCTCCGGCCGACACGATTCGTTCCAACAGCGCGTCGTGGTCGACGTCGGTGAGCACGAAGATCGCCGCGGGCGCGAACCGTCCCCAGAGCCCGGTGACGACGTCGCTGCCGCGAGCATCGGGGAGCACGACGTCGGTGACGACGACGTCGGGGCGGACGTCGAGCGCCGTCGCCTCGGCCACGCTGGCCGCTTCGGCGATGACTTGAAATCCCGATTGTTGGTCGAGGAAGGCGCGCACGCCCTCGCGCACGATCAGCTTGTCGTCGACGAGCAAGAGCCGGATCGGGTTCGTGGGATCCATGGTTCCCGTCGCGTCTCGCCGCTTCGGCGCGGTCGTCAGCTCGACAACAGCGGCCGGACGTGAATCGTGTCCTTGCCCATCTCGGGAAGCACCTCGACCTCGACCGGGATGCCCTCGTCGAGCTCGGCGTCGGTCACGGTGCAATCGAGCGGCATCACGTAGTCCTTCGAGTCGAGCATCTCGATGGTCGCCTTGCGGATTCCCTCGATGACGTCGGCGGGCAGCGCTTCGAGGATCTGGCGGATCCGCTTGGTCATCTCGTCCTCGAGGCCCAGAGCCTCGACCATCTTGACGAGCGGGTAGCCCTCGGCGTGCATCTTCCGGACGCTGTCGCGAAAGTCGGGCCTCGCGAGCGCGTTGTTCGCGGCCATGACGAGCGAGTTGCTGGGAAGCATGGGTTGGGGAGTACCACTGGATGGATCCGGCGACATGTTCCTCCTCGGTGAATCATTCGGGGCGTGTCGGCCCCGGTGTTACGACCTTGTCCTGCGCTGATTCCTACGGGAGAGCCGTAAACGGTGCGTAAAACGGACGAGTCCATCGCACCCGCGTCGCCGCCGCGCAACGGTGTACGGTCGGCTCCGGTTCTGACGCGCGGGGTCGCCTGTGGAGCTTCGAATCCTCGGTCCGACCGAGATCCGCCATGACGGGTCGCCGGTCTCGCTCCGCGGGGCCAAGCCGCGCCAGCTGCTCGTGCTCCTGGCCATGCGCCCGAATCGTTCGGTGCCCTCGGAGGAGCTGATCGAGGAGCTCTGGGAGGGAGATCCGCCGCCGAGCGCGCCGACCGCGTTGCGAGTGCACATCGGCCGGCTCCGCCAGGTGCTCGAGCTCGATCGCAACCCGAGTGCCCCGAACGGCCGGTTGCCCGCGGGTCCGCACGGCTACGTGCTCCGGGTCGAGCCCGACGAGCTCGACGTCCAGCGCTTCGAACGGCTCCTCGTATTGGCGCGCGAGGCGGACGCGCACGGCGATCCCGGGGCCGCCGTTCCCCGTCTCACCGAGGCCCTCGACCTGTGGCGCGGCGCCGCGCTGGCCGACGCGCGCGATCTCAGCGCGTCCCGCGCCGAGATCGCGCGGCTCGAGGAGCTGCGCATCGTGGCCATCGAGCAGCTGGCCGACGTCCGGCTCTCCTTGGGTGATCACTCACTCGTCATCGATTCGCTGACCGCGGCGATCAAGGAACATCCGCTGCGCGAACGGCTCACGGAGAGTCTCATGCGCGCGCTCTACCGGAGCGGTCGCCAGGGCGATGCGTTGCGCGCGTACGCCGATCTGGCCCGCCGGCTCGACGACGATCTCGGGATCGCGCCGTCCGCGCTCCTGCGGCGTCTCGAAGAGGACGTGTTGTTGCAGCGTTCGACGCTCGATTTCGTCGCGCCGCACTCGATGTCGCATGCGATGCCACAACGGGGGTGGTCGAGCGTTCGGTTCATCGGCCGCCGCGACGAGCTCCGACGCCTCGTCGAGCTCTACGACGAGGCGCGCGACGGGCAACGCCGCTCGGCGCTCGTGGTCGGACCACCCGGGATCGGCAAGACGACCCTCGTCGAGGAATACTGCGAGCGCCTTCGGTGCCAGGGCGCGGTGCCGCTGTTCGGCTACTGCGACCCCGATCCGGCCGGCGACTATCAACCCGTCGCGGAGATCTTGCGGGTGCTGGTGAAGCGACTCGACGAGTCGAGCCGTTCCGAGCTTCCGACCGCCCTCCGGCTCGTGCTGCCGGAGCTCGCGGCCTACCAGTCGTCGAGCGAGGTTTCCGGCGACACCAACGCGCCCGGCGCGCAATTCCGGCTGTTCGACGCGATCGCCACGACGCTCGAACGCCTGGCCGAGACGCCGATCGTGCTCGTCGTCGAAGACATCCATTGGGCCGACCGTCCGACGCTCGCGCTGCTCCGATATCTGCAGCGACATCCGCGACTCGATCACCTGCTGGTCGTCGCCACGCTCCGCGACGACGAGTTCATCGGCGAGCGCGCCGAGTTCATCGAGCACCTCGCGCCGCGGGCCAGCACCACGACCCTGCGTCTCGACGGGTTCGGCGACCACGAGGTCCGCGCGCTGATTCGCTCGGCCGCGCTGCCCGAGACGATGCCCATGATCATCGATGCTTCGGGCACGTTGCAGGGCATCACGGGCGGGAACCCCTATTTCCTGCGCGAGCTGCTGAGGGAGCTCGACGAAGAGCCGGCGAAGTCCGACGTCGAGGGCGACCTGGCCCGGACGCTGGCGACGATCGCGCCGGCCGGTGTTCGCGCGCTGGTCGATCGACGACTCGATCGCCTCACCGACCGAGCGCGGGAAGTTCTCGACGCCGCGTCGGTGCTCGGCGGGGAGGTTTCCGTCGACCTGCTCGCGAGCATGTGCCGGATCCCGAGCGCGGCCGTGTTCCACGCGCTCGAGGAGAGCCTTGCCGCGCGGCTCCTCGTCGAGGACTTCGACGACGTCGAGCGGTATCTCTTCCCCCACATGCTGACGCGCAACGCGGTGTACGCCGCGATCGCGCCGGATCGGCGAATACTGTTGCATCGACGGGCCGGCGAGGCCCTCGAGCAGTCGGAGGCGATGACGCCGCGCCGGTGCGTCGACCTCGCGCGGCACTTCGGTGAGGCCGCGCCGCTCGGTTTGGCGGAGAAGGCCGCCGAGTACGCCGCTCGCGCGGGTGATGATGCCGCGGCGCGCTTCGCGTTCGCCGAGGCGGCGCGCTGGTACGAGCAGGCGCTGCGGCTCCGTGCGGACCGGTCGACGGTGTACCCCGGCCGCGGAAGGATGCTGCTCGCGCTCGGGCGCGCGTACGCGAACGACGGCCGGCTCGAGCTGGCCCGCGCGCCGTACCTCGCGGCCGCGGAGTTTGCGCGGGGCGAGCGCGACGCGGCCCTGCTCGCCGACGTGGCGCTCGCGGCCGACGGTCCGTGGAGCTCCGGTGCCGAGTTCCAACCCGCCGCGCTGCCGTTGCTCGAAGAAGCGCTCTTGGGCATTGGAGACGAGGATCTCGTCCGCCGGGTGCAGATCCTGAACGGGATCGCGTCCGACCTGTACTACACCGACCCCGATCGCGAAGGCGATCTCGCGCGCGACGCCGTCGCGCTCGCACGGGTCGTCGACGATCCCGGCGCGCGGGCCACCGCGCAGCTCGCGCTCCACCGTTGGTATACGCACCAACCGCAGGCGCGACGCGAAAGGTTGGAGGTGGCGTCGGACGCGTGGCAGCTCTTGGCGCGCGAAGGGGGACCGCGCGAGCTGCGGCTGCTCATTCATAGATCGCTGCTGTCGGATCTCGTCGAGAACGCCCTGATGGTCGAGTTCGACGCCAGCCTCGACGAATACGAGCGGTCGGCGACCGAGTTCGGCAGTCCGCGCGATATCTACTGGGCCGCCGCGTTGCGTGCGACGCAAGCGACACGCCGCGGCGATCTCGTCGCCGCGGAGCAGCTCGCACGCGGTGCCGCGTTGCGAGGGCGCGAGCTCGAGCAGAGCTCGATCGGCGCGCATCTCCTGCAGCGGTTCGTCGTGCGCTTCCAGCAGGGCCGCCTCGCGGAGGAGCTCGCCAACCTCCGCCAGGTCGGAGGTGCGGGATCCGTCTTCCGGGCCGGTGCCGCGCTGGTCGCGGCCGCCTGTGCCGAGGTCGGGCAGACCGAGCGCGCATCGGCCATCGCCAACGACACTCTCGGTCCCGACGGATCCGGGCTTCCCCGCGACGTGTTCTGGCTCGCGGCGGTGGCCCTGTTCTCGGGAGTCGCGGCCGCGGCCGAGGATCATCACCTCTTGGAGCTCCTCGGCGAGTTCCTCGAACCGTGTGCCGATCACGTCGTCGTGTTCGGCACCGGCGGCGCAGTGCTGGGTGCGGGCCACCATTGGCTCGGTCTGGTCGACGCGGCCTGCGGTCGCCGAGAAGACGCGCTCGAGCATTTCGCGGAGGCGACGTCGACCGCGGCGCGCATCGACGCTCCGTATTGGGTCGCGCAGGCCATGGTGTGTGCCGCGACGGTGTTGCGCGCCGGGGGCCGTGCCGCCGACGAGCGCGAGATCGAGCGGCTCGTGCGAGAGGCCCGCGCGGTCGCGCAGCGCGGCGGATACGGGCGGGTCCTGGCCCAGGCCGACGCCGTCAGCTGAGCCGCTCCGGAGGCGCCGAAGCGACGAGGCTTCAGCCCGGAAGCGCGCCCGCCCGACGCCGCTGCCGCAGGATGCGGCGTCGTTCGCGCTCGGACGCGCCGCCCCACACGCCTTGATCGATGCGGTTCAACAGCGCGTACTCGAGGCACTCGTTCTGCACGGGACAGCCTCGGCAGATGCGTTGCGCGGCTTCGACTCCGAGGCCGTTGGAGGGAAAGAAGGCCCGCGTGTCCGCGCCTCGGCACTCTCCCTGCAGCATCCACGCGTATTCGTCGGGAACCTGATGCACGTTGCGCAACCTGTCGACGACCGGCGAGGCCGCCCTAGCGGTCGGTGGGAGATGGGCGCTCGGTCCCGGCCGGCCCCCTGCGGGGCGGGGTGCGAGAGAACCGACCGAGATCCGAGACCTGGCAGCCATTATCGACGGCGACGATGAAAGTCGCCTGTGAACGAGGTGAGGAAAATGTGCAGGCCGGGATCGGGCCTGGTAGCAGGTGTCTGTGGACTTCGGGCGTGCTTATCAACAAGCAAGTCACACGGTTGTCCCCTTTTTTCCCACAGCCTGCGCGACGGACAATCGGCCGCATGCCATCACGCTTCGAGCCCACCCTGACCGAGACCGCCGTGACCGAGAGCGATCTCACTTCCGGGTGGCAGCAGTTCGCCGAGTGCGCGCAGTACGCGGGCGAGGTCGACTTCTTCCCCGCGCGCGGCGAGTCGTTGCGCGACGCGAAGGCCGTTTGCACGGTGTGCCCGGTCAAGAACGAGTGCCTGGAGTTCGCGCTGAGATTGAAGGTCGCGCACGGGGTGTGGGGCGGTCTCAGCGAACGGGAGCGGCGCTCCCTTCGTCGTGAGCGTCATCGCGTGGAGCCGCGCTCGGGTCTACGAACGTCGCAGCGTACGACGCCGCCATCGCAGCACGCGTAGGTCGACGAAGAGGAGTGCAGCGACGATCAGCGCGAGCGTGATCGGCGCGCGATTGACCGCGATCACGAAGAGAAGGCCGAGCAGCGCGAGCGCGAGCGCGCTGAGCAAGCTCTGCGGTCGGCGGCGTTGGGCGACGAGCGCGCGTTCGTGGCGCCGGGCCGTACGGAGATGGCGGCGCCGGGCGCGGGTGGACGAGGTCACCGCCAGGCTGCGGTAGGCGTCGTCGATCCTCTGGGTCAGTGCCGCCTCTCGGTAGCGATCCTTGCGAGTGAGCGCGCCGATACCGGTCGCGGCCCGGCGTCCTTCGTACCCCCTCATCCTCGCCAACTGTAGATACGTGGCCCCGCGAAAACGTGTTTGCCACCAACTGGGGCCCGTCGGATGGAACACTGATCCTCGTGAAGCGGGTCATGCGCTACGCCGTGATGCTCCCGGGCGTGCTCTACCTCTGGGCGCTGCTCCCGGTTTCGTTCCGTCCGCAGTACACCGGATCGCCCTTGCGCAAGCCCGATCCGACGGTGACGGTCGACATGACGGCCCGGGCGGCCGGGGTCGCGACGAAGGTCTTGACGGCCACGGCCGGACCGGGTTCGCAGAGGCTGTCGATCAACCGGCTCAAAGCGGCGTGTGAGCCGCCCTCGGTTCTGAAGCCGATCGTGCGCCCGGCCCAACAGGTCGTCGTGCGCTACACGGTCAACGGCAGGGTGGTCGTCGAGAAGCGCCTCGCCTGCAACAAGTACGTCTGAGTCTCGGCGTATTCGCGAAGTCTGCGCGCGCTCTTCGGCCCGGTGACTGGCCCGCGCCCCCGAATGCGTCGGTTGTGACGTGCAGGTCACGGACTCGTAACACCGGTCCGACGACGGTGGTGAGACGGCCTCGCACCGCGCGAGTACCCGAATCGCTCCGAAGGTCTCGTTGTCATGACGCTCGTAGTCAATCCGAAGTTCGCCGACGCAATTCCGACCCCGGCCGAGACTGCGGCTCAGAACGCCGCACACATCGCTCACCGAAACGAGCTCGTCGAAGAGGCGATCCCGCTCGCCAAGCTGATCGTCGGAACGTACTGCCGGGATCACGGAATCTTCGGTCTTCGTGAAGAGATCGAGGCCGAGGCCCTCGCCGGGCTGTTGAACCTCGCCGATACGTACCGACCGGCCTCGCCTTGGCTCAAGTACGTGAACCGCAACCTGAAGTTTCGTCTGATCGATGCGATGCGGAGACGGTCGGGCCGAACGAGCGGGAAGAACTTCGAGCGGCGGTCGAGCATCAACGACGCCGACGTGCTCGACCTTCGGCTGGAAGCGATCGGCCGCGGCGATCCCGCGTTCGCCGAAATGGAAGCAGCTGACGCGTTCGCGTACGCGACGAGGCAGATGCCCCAACGTACGAGGTGGATCATCTCGCAGCGCATGGCGGGTGTGAAGATGGACGAGATCGGCGTCGAGCTCGGGATCTCGGAGTCGCGAGTGAGCCAGATCCTGTTCGAGATCCGCCCCGAGTTGGAGCGCGTGCTCGTCGGTCAGTAGACGCCGCCCGCTGGATCACGCCCGCGTCCGTACTGCAGCTCTACCGCCGCCCGCGCGCACGCGCGCGGCGCGAGCCATGGAAGACGTATTCCCTAGGGAGGGGAAGCCAATGACAGCTTTCGAATTACGGAACCTGCAACACACCGTTCAACGGGTCGCGGCGACCGCGACCGTGCTCCTCGTGGCGTTCGTGGCGTTCGTCGCAGTCCCGGCATGGAGCGCGAGCGCGCCGACATCAACGTGCGCTGATGCGCCGAGCTGTCTCGCCGATGCGGCCGCGCACGCACAGGCCGCGGGTATCGAGATGACAGCCTCGCGTCTCGCGCTCACGCGTGCGCGGGCGTTCCTGAGCGCCCCCACCACGACGACCCCTACGACGATCCCGCCGGTGACCACGACGCAGCCGACGACAACTTCGACCACGACGGTGGTGCCGAATGTGGGGTCGTCGGAGCCGTTGGGTGTGCCGGGTTCGTGGACGGCGACGTTCGCGGACGAGTTCAACGGTTCGAGTTTGGACCGGGGGAAGTGGAACACGACCGGGACATGGGAGTGCTGCGACGGTGGCCGTTCCAACATTGGCAACGGTGAGCTGGACTACAAGACCGACGGCGCGAACTTCTCGTTCGCGAATGGTGCGTTGACGATCCAGGCGCGCCGCGAGTCGGCGCCGGGTGGTCAGGGCTGGACGTCGGGGCAGTTAGGTTCGAAGCAGGCGTTCACGTACGGCTACATCGAACAGCGGGGCCAGTTCCCGTCGCCGGCCGGGTTCCTCGACGCGTTCTGGACCTGGGGTGCGCCCGGCACCAACGCCAGCGCCCAAGAGACCGACGCGTACGAGTTCTACTCCGACAACCACGGCCGGGTGTACCTGACGTCGCACACCTCGGGCGGCGGTGGCTGCCAGGGCGTCCCGCTGGGCTTCGACCCCACGACCGGGATGCACGTCTACGGCACCGACATCGAGCCGTCCGGCACCGACTGGTACATCGACGGGGTACACGTGTGCCACGCGGCCGGTCACCCGACCCAGGCGTGGAACATCGTCGACTACATGACCGTCAACGC
>PLBO01000022.1 GCA_003134555.1 Actinomycetota bacterium | reverse complement strand
TCACCCCCGCCCACGTACGCACGACCGAGCGCCAGCCGGTGTAAGGCGCGTCAGGATGTTGCCGTCTCACTGACGAGTGAGCCTGCGCCTCTCCTCTTCACGCTTCTGGCATGCCCACTCCGTGTCATCTCGAAGCAGCCCGGCCTCAGCGCGCCGACGAGCGTCTTCGATGCGGTCACGCGCCGCTTCCAACTCTTCGGGAGTGCGGCCGAACCGATTCGGGATGTCGGCTGCCTGAGAGAGTTCGCTCTTACCGGTCGAGCGCTTCATCGTTCCCACCTGTCGGGTCCGCCTCGAGGGCGTAGGACAGCGTAGGCGCGCTCAGGTGCGAATGAGATCGGCGAGGCCCTTGGCCAACCACCAGATTCTCGGACGTCCGTTGCCGGCGCCGGGCACCTCGTAAGGCTCGAGGACGCCCCGCCCGCGCAGGAGGTCGAGTGCGGCGCGCGCTGCGGTGTCGGAGACGTTCACCGATCGTGCGGCGGTACCGGCAGTGATCACCGGGTGAGCCGGCAGGATCTCGAGGATGGAGTGCGCGGCCGCGTCGGCGCGCACGTCGGCGATACGTNNAGCGATGCGGCCGACGACGACTCCACGACGTCGGCGAACCATTTGACCCAACGCGCGAACTCGCCGGTGCGGAACCAGTACAGGCCGGACAGATAGCCGCCGGGGTCACGCGCGATGAGCACGCTCGTCGGTGGTGGCACTGAGACGCCGAGTCGTCGGGCCAGGGTCCAGAGAACGAGCAACCGTCCGATACGCCCATTGCCGTCGCCGTATGGGTGGATGGTCTCGAACTGCGCGTGTTCGATTGCGGCTTGGGTGATCACGTCGACACTGTCGCCGTTGGCGAACGCCACGAGGTCGTTCATCAGCGGGAGGACGTGGTTGTCGGGTGGCGGAACGTAAACGGCGTCTTGGGGCCCTCGGCCACCGATCCAGCTCTGCGCGTCTCGGAACGCGCCGATGAGACGGGGCTCGAGGTGGCTGTTGCGCATCAAGCGTGCGTGCCAAGCGTGCAGGTCGTCCACTCCGAGTCGATGACTTCCGCGCGCATGCGAGAGCGCGTCCGTGACAACCGCGAGGTTGTCGGCGACCAGCGCGGCGTCGCGGGGGACTGCGGATTCATCGAGTTCCGCCGCGGCGACCTGGGCCGGAGGCGCTCGGAGTCCCTCGATGTTCGACGACGCGATGCCCTCCGCCCGGAGGAGGAGTCGAGCGAGGGGCTCCCAACCGCTCGGCAGCCGGTCGCCGACCCGCAACACTCCGGCCGCGGCTCGTTCGGTTGCGCGGGCAACGTCGACGGGAAGTTCCAGCGAGCGAGAAGCGAGCGGATCGGGCAGCCAGGCCCGCGCGGGTCGGCCGTGCCACTCGATCGCGACCTCGACGCCGCTCATGCGTGTTCCTTCGACAACTCCGGGGGGTTATCGAAGGATAGCGCGCTAACCTTTGAACGGTCCGGTTGCTGACCAAGGTTGGTCGCCGAGGCCGAACGTGAGGTGGCGATCCTCGCATCCTCGGCCCCCGGGCCGATCTATCTCCTGTACGAGCTGAGCGTGTTGGCGAGTGCGCGAGTTCTGCGTGGGAGCGATGACGCCGAGAACGAGTTGCCGGCATGGGCGCCTGGGGTGGTTGGGCGCGGTCGCGCTGGCCGGCGCGGTGCTGCTCGCCGCGGCTCCCGCGCAGGCCGGCACGCTCGACTTCGGCCCACCCGGTCAACCCGGCATCAGCGACTTCGGGTCGGTGACGCTCAACGGCACCCAGCAGCTCACGAGCCTCGCGATCACGCCGTTCTCGGTGGTCGACTCCACGGGATCGGGTGCGGGGTGGAAGGTGGTACTCACCGTTTCCGATCTGAGTAACGGTGGTTCCACGATCCCCGCGACGAGCATGGCGATGGCCGCGCCGGTCGTTTCGCCGGCCGACGGTGCGAGCACGACCGGCGTGATGGGCCACGCCACCGCGGGCAACCTGGCGAGCGGCGAGAAGATCGTCACCGCCGACGCGCACGACGGCGACGGCAGCTACCTGGTGTCGCCCGGCATCCTGACGTCGACTGTTCCCGCGAGCGCGACGGCCGGCGTCTACGCGGGCAGCGCGACGATCGCCGTGGTCAGCGGCCCGTAGCTGTTCATTCCGCCCCATTCGCACGGTTCCGCGATCGAAGGTGCACAAAGGCAACTGTGTCCCGGGCAGGGTTTGGTGGAAGCATGCGTCGATGTGCGGAGTCGTAGAGCACTTGCTATTGCGGCCGGCAAGGAGTCTCTGTTGGTCAAAAGTCCTTGAAGGAGTCTCCGAGCCAGATAAAGAGCTCCGAATGAACCGACCCCGCAGGTAACGGTCTTGCCTGACTCGTCGCCGTTCTTGGAAGTCCCGAACACGGACTGGATTGCTTCGAACCGTTCCGCGTTTGCGATCCCTGACGGCTACCCGGTCTCGCCTGGCCACAGCCTCGTGGTCCCGCGGCGACTCATTGCCACCTGGTGGGAGGCTTCAGATGAGGAGCGCCGCGACCTGTGGGCGTTAGTCGACGAGGTCAAGGCGATCCTGGACGCCATCCAGGAACCCGATGGCTACAACGTCGGCTTCAACGCCGGAAGGGCCGCCGGGCAGACCGTCAGCCACCTCCATCTCCATGTGATCCCGCGTTATGACGGTGACGTTCCCGACCCGCGAGGTGGAGTCCGGCATGTCATCGATGGGAAGGCCAACTACNNGAGCTATTCGATGGAATCGACGATCGGTTCCTGAAGCTCGAGCTAATCCGGAGTCTGATCAACGAATCGTTCAACCGGATCGATCTGCTCGTTAGCTTCATCATGCGCTCGGGTGTTTCGATCATCGAGGCGCGGCTGGCGGACGCACTGGACCGAGGAACTCAGGTCCGTGTCTTGACGACCGACTACCTGCAGGTCACCGAGCACGTCGCTCTCGCTCACCTCCTCGACCTGGAGGACGACTATCCGGGCGCGATCGAAACGCGTGTCTTCCACGATCCCGCCACCAGCTTCCACCCGAAGGCGTACCTGTTCTGGTCCTCAGACAGCACCGAGGCCGCGGGTTTCGTCGGCTCGAGCAATCTGAGCGCGTCCGGCATCGGGAGCGGGGTCGAGTGGAACGTTGGCCTCCGCAACGTGCAGCCACTCGTCGATCGCTTCGAACGCCTCTGGAGGACCTGAGAGCCACCCGACTGACTCGAGCATGGCTGCTCCTCTACGAGGAGCGCCCGCGTCCGAAGATTCCTGGTGGGGCCGAAGTGATCGACGTCGTCGACGTTCCCCCGGAACCGGTTCCCGAACCAGTCGTGCCGCGAGAGATTCAGAAGGAGGCGCTGACGGCGCTGGAACAGACTCGAATCGAAGGGCATGCTGCGGGTCTCGTGGTGCTGGCCACGGGACTGGGGAAGACGTGGCTAGCGGCTTTCGACACTGCGCGTCCGCAGTATCGGCGGGTGCTCTTCGTGGCCCATCGAGAGGAGATCTTGCGTCAGAGCCGGGACGTGTTCCGGCGCGTGCAACCCGACGCGGACCTTGGCCTCTTCAACGCTGACGAGAAGCAACCCGACGCCGAGATTGTCTTTGGCAGCATCCAGACCATCGCCGCCAGGCTTCGTGAGTTTGATTCCGAGCAGTTCGACTACGTCGTTGTTGACGAGTTCCATCATGCGGCCGCGCCGAGTTATCGGCGGGTGATCGACTACTTCCGGCCACAGTTCATGCTTGGCCTTACGGCTACGCCGCAACGCATGGACGGGGCTGACCTGCTTGCGCTGTGTCACGACAATCTCGTGTTCGAGTGCTCGCTGGTCGAAGGGATCCAGCGCGGCGACCTGGTTCCCTTCAACTACTGGGGTATCCGCGACATTGTTGATTTCGCTCCGATTCCTTGGCGGAACGGGCGATTCGATCCAGAAGCACTCGCCGCCGCGGTCGAGACGCAGGACCGAGCCGAACAAGCCTTCCGCGAGTGGTCAGCACATCGGGGGACTCGCACGCTCGCGTTCTGCTGTTCACTGACCCACGCCGACTTCATGCAGCGGTTCTTCACACAACGAGGCGTGCGTTGCGTAGCGGTGCACTCCGGCGCGTCCTCTGCTCCTCGACGCGACGCGATCCAACGGCTCCGCGATGGTGACCTCGAGGTGCTGTTCTCCGTCGACGTGTTCAACGAAGGTGTCGACGTG
>PLBO01000051.1 GCA_003134555.1 Actinomycetota bacterium | reverse complement strand
GATAACTAGGAATTATCAATGGTGGGGCGCCACCTCTCCTACTTCGAGAGGTTCTCTCCGGGTTCGGGCCGCCTCGACGAAATCGTCGCACTTCAACGTGGAGTGATCGGTCGTCGTCTTCACCTCATCGCCAGCGCCTGTTATCCGTTCGACTCGGTACTACGAGCACTCTCTGAGCCGTCCTTCGTGCTTCCGGCAGAGGGCATGCCGGCCAAGCGATACCTTCCCGGAGCCGAGGTGATGGACCTCGTCGAGGAGATGGGCGAAGCTCTCGTCCTCGACCTGTTCGACCGACCAGCCGGGTATAGGGCGACTCTGCAGCCACACTCAGGCACGCAGGCGAATCAGATCGTTTACAACGCGGTTCTCGAGCCGGACGATGTTGTTCTGTGCCTACGTCCGCGCGATGGCGGTCATATCTCGCACACGGTATTGATCTCCCGGCGCCATCCGACGATCAACTACGGCCTGACTTCGGAAGGGCTCGTCGACTATGACGAGATGCGAGCGTTGGCGATCGAACACCGCCCTCGTTTGATCATCGTCGGGGGGAGTGCGCTGCCCCGCGCGATCGACTTCGCGATCTGTGCCGATATCGCGCAGCAGGTCGGCGCGCTGCTCCACGCCGACGTGTCGCACACAGCGACCTTCATCGCCGCGCGCATCCACCCGACCACGTTTCCGTACTGCGATTTCGTTACGTTCAACACGGTGAAGAATCTCCGCGGCCCAAATGCGGGCGTGCTCGTCTACAGATCCGAGTTCGATGCCGCAGTTTCCGAGGCGATCTTCCCGATGACGCAAGGTGGCGCCAACGAGACAGGCATGTTGGGAAAGCTCGCGTGCTTCCTCGAGTGGCAGCAGCGCGACATACGCACGTACGCGCGGGACGTCGTCTCGAATGCAAAGGCGCTCGGTCGAGCGCTTTCGGAGCGCAACATCCGCGTCGTAACCGGCGGAACCGACTGCCACATGCTCCTCCTCGATCTGCGCTCGCTCGCGAGGTCGGGCGCGGACGTAGAGAGGACGCTGGAGTCTTGCGGCGTGCTCGCCAACCGCAACCTTGTTCCTGGAGATGATCGCTCGCCGCGGGAGACATCCGGACTGAGGATCGGCACCGCTAATCTCGCGATCCTCGGCTACGACGTCGCCGATCTCGCTGTACTGGGAGATTGGATCGCTCGAGCGCTCATCGAGAATGCGCCGTCACCTGAGACGATCGAGCATCTGATCGAGAAGTACCAGGGTCATCTAGTAGCGCCAATGTGGTGAAAGGACGAACGGAACGTCGACGTTCACCGCGCCAACGCGACGAGGAACGAATACCTCGAGTCCCACACGACCATTCGTCCGCATCTCATCGACGCCGTCGCCCGACCGCGACGGCCGCGCAGTTGTGTCGACGACGGCCGCCTCTACGGATTGTGCAAACCACGTCGCGATGTCGATGAATCTCACGTCCCTCGTCTTTCGCGCCGCGGCGACCACGGCGTTCAACTTCTCGACGACATCGGGTACCGCGCTCTGGGCCTGCAAGAGCTCGAGCGCGACGGTGTTGAGGTCCAACATTGCGCCGTCTTGGAGCAGCGACCGCGGAGCCGCATCGCGCGCCGCGGCTAGCAACATCTCCGCGGCCGGAGCGTCACCCTCGATTACCGCGAGCGCACTCAAGTTGACGAGTGGTTGGTACACCTCGGCCGAGTCGAGCTCCTCGAGCTGACGACGTGATTCCTCGAAGTACGCACGTGCGGCACCGATAGAGCCAGACGCGATCTCGACAATCCCTCGGTTGTTGAGCGCCGTCGCCACGCCGAAGCGACGACTGATCGCTTCGAATCCTTCGATCGCTGCATCGACCAGGACGCGAGCGTCATCGACTGGGAACAGGTGAGCCGAGTTGCGCAGGATGACGTAGTCGTGCTCGCTTCCCGTGGACCGTGAGATATCGGCGTAAACGTCCGAAGCAATCTCGGCTGCCCGGTCGTCCTGTGCGAGATTGAGCATGATGTTGAACGCGACGGCCCGTTTGTCGTCCGAGTCGTCGGCCCGCTCCAACGCCGCCGTCGCCGCGTCGTACCGAAAGAGCTGGACAAGGTACTTGGCCTCATAGAGGGACGCTAGCGACTCGTGGAGTCGGGACGATCGCCGCAGCCGTGCCGCCGCCACTAGGCCGAAACTGAAGAGCGATGACTTTTGAATGGCGTCTAGAAGACTACGAATCGTGACTTCAGGGAAGCTGTCCAGCACATCCCAGCAAACCGAATCCCGACAAATGCTGGATAGGTATCTGTGACGATCCAGGTCGCTCTGGATCTGGATGAACTCGACGACATGAGCAAGCAACGAAGGCGTTTGGCGTAGCTCCACGTCGTTGACAATCCCGAGTAGGCGGTCGTAGAGGATCGGCTGGTCTTCGGGCGTAGCGCCCTCGTCGAGGACGGCGCTCAGCGCGGTCACGACTTGGGCGCGAAGCTCGAGCTTCTCGTCCTCTGGTGTCATCTCGCTGACCATCTGAGCGACCAACTCGTGTTCGACCCGTACTCGGTCGGAATGGTCGCCGTTCACGATCAAGAGGCCGAGCGATGCAAGGTCTGAGATCGCATGCGTCACGGCGTCGGGCTCCGCCCGCAGATCCGTCGCGCGAAGGAGAGATGCGAGCGTTGCGATCGTCAGACCGCCGATCGTGAATACGACGATCCGCAAGACCGTCTGGTCTAGCGGAGAGAGCGTGAGGATGACGTCTTCGTAGGACGTTGCAGCACCCTGCTGTTCGTCCCGACGTGAGGTGATCAGCTTCAACTGGAACCAAACCGACTTCAGATTTCCGTCACTCCTTCGGAAGATCGCGGCGGAGAGGTCCTCGACGTCATCAGCATCCGGCAAAACCTCTCGCACGAGCTCGCCTACCTCAACGACGGAGGCGTTCTGCAGCTCGATATCCATGTTCTCGGCACCAGGAAGGGGCGGCATCCAGCTGAGACGCCGTGCTTCTTGCACCCGTTCGATCATGACAAGTCGTAGATGTGGGCCGGCTTCTGCGAGTTCGATCTCCAATATCTCACGGACCGCGAACGGCAGGAACTGGACGTTGTCCAACACGAGCATGACGGGCTTCGAGCGAGAACGTTTCATGAGGAACCGCAACGCGACTGTGCTGTCACTCGAGGGCACCGGGCTGAGCGAAGCCTGAGGCAGAATCGCTTGAATGAATGGACCGACGAGTGGTATCTGGGCCGTCAGGTCGCGAGTCGCTCGATAGCCGTAGGCGGGTTCACGCAGTGTGGTCCCTCTCTTCGCGGCGATCCACGAGCGCGCGCACTTCTTGTCGACGAACGACGGAGCGTCGCGCGACGGTGCGCGCCGTTCACTCAGCAGGACATCGATTCTGCTCAGGAGCGCCGACGCTTCGAGCTCTCCCGGCGGAACGTCGACGTAGAGACCGATGCCGCGATCCTTCGCGGATGCAGCCTCAACCATGAGCTCGCGGACGAGGAACGACTTTCCGGCGCCAGATCTACCGAAGATGCGTAGGAGCCGCGGCGTCGGACCCGACCTGGTGAGGAAGTCCTGACACCTGGCGAGCTGCGAGAGGTGCAGACGGAAAGGCCAAGCGGCTTCAGATCCGAAGGTCGGGCGCACCGAGGCCGAGCCCATCGCGGCGCCGATAATTCCTAGTTATC
>PLBO01000052.1 GCA_003134555.1 Actinomycetota bacterium | reverse complement strand
TTCATCGAGCACATTGAAGCGCGCCAGCATGAGGTCGCGAACCGTCTGCGGAACCCCGGTCGTACCGAGCGCGGCCACGAGCTCCTCGACGAACAAAGGATTCCCGTCGGCGTCGCGCGCGATGCGCCGAACGTCGGCCGGGCTCGCGTCCGGGCCGAGCAGAACCTCGGCCATCTCGGCGGTCGAGTCTTTCGCGAGCGGTGAGAGTGTGATTTGGCGAGAAGCGAGCCGTGCGAGTTGGGCGATCAGCTCGCGCTCGGCGGCCGCGTCCTCGGCACGGTACGTGACGACGAGCAAGATCGGCGCCCGGCCGAGATTGTTGGCGACGTAGCGGATCAGCTCGCTGCTCGCGGGATCGACCCAGTGCAGGTCGTCGACCACGAGGACCAGCCGCGTGCGTAACGCGACGTGCGTCAACAGCTCGACGACCGCTTCGAAGAGCAGGTGCTGACCACCGGATTCGTCCACGCCACCGGCATCGGCCTTGTCGAGCGACAGGTGCGGGAGGAGACGCGCGATCTCGGACCGGACCCGGCGCGGGAGATCGTCGGCCGCGACGAGGTCGGCGTTATTCAGCAGCCGTCGCAGCGCCTCGGTCCAGGGCGCATACGAGACGCCCTCGACGCAACCGCCGCGGACGACATGCGCCTCCTCGGCGACCCGCGCCGCGAACTCCTCGAGCAAGCGGGTCTTCCCGATGCCCACCTCCCCGCGAACCAACACGAGCGATCCGGCGTCGGCCACGCCGCCCAGCGCCTCGCCGAGGGCCGAGAGCGCGGACTCACGCCCGATGAGGTTCGGGGTCCGCTCGCGTCGCCTCACGATTCCTCATTGTGGGCGATTCGATCTGAACGTGCATACCCGCTGCGTCGATCCACCTAGCGCGTTCAGTCCTGCGCTTTCTGCGAACTGTCAGAGTGACCAATAGTCCAGGAAACTCCGGGGCCGCATGATGGTGATGCGCTCAGTCGCCGATTCTGGCGATGGGCGCCCAAGCCGAAGGTCTCGTTCCTACTCCGCCACCGCACGAATGAGACATTCGACGAACGACGTGAGAGTGGGGTCGGCTGGGAGTGTCCGCGCTCCCAGCCGACTACCGGGTAGAGCTCTGCTTCATCTTTTGGCACCTAGCCCCGCTCCGCTGTCGCGGGACAATACCCATGACGACGCGATCGGTCCAGCGTGCCTCGGCCGCCGGATACGACACTCCATCAACGCGTCGCCGATCGAACTTGAAAGCCAACGGTTTCGAGTCTGTGGCAGGCGAGCGGTACGACCGTCGGGTTGAGCACCCGACGCCGGCGGCGGCGTCGCTGCGAAGCCGGCGGACTGCACCGCAGTCATGACGCGATAGCTAGCCGCACGGAAGAGCCCGTCGGGTTCGCCGCCGCTTTACGACGAGATAGCGGAACGTCCCGCCTCGCCATGCCATCGGCTCGACCACTTGAACCAGCGCGTTCCACCTCGGCCTTGCCGGCGAACGAAGTCGTGAGGCGCGCGTTTGCGTTCACGGAGTTGTAGGGGCGAATGGCCCGATCTCGTGCCCGTTCAGTAGACGGGCTCCCCCGTGCCGGCAGTTTCGACTGCGCGGCGGAGTTTGGTGAACTCGTCGGTGACGGCGGCCGCGAGATCATCGACGTCGGATATCAAGTCAGGGCATGTGACGAACCCAAAGCCGATGGTGTCGGCGCTGCTCACAACGGTGATGTTGAGACCGACGCCATCGTATATCGGGCCGAGGGGGTAGAGCGCGAGCAGGCGCGCGCCGCCGAAGAAGAGCGTGACCGGCGGCCCGGGCACGTTCGAGACCAACAGGTTCATGATCGCGGGCGTTCGGGAAGCGAGGTGGAGCCCGACGTACAGGCGCGCGGCCGCCGCGATGACGAACGGACTCGGCGTCTCGAGCCACTGCAGGAACGCGTCGGGGCCGATCGCACCTTGCAGGTGCTTGGCGCCGTGCGCGCTTGAGTGCACGGCCTCGATCCGGGCGAGGGGATCGGCGATGTTGGTACCGAGGGACGTGAACATGAGACTTACCGCGTTGGCGACCTCGTTCACGTCTTCGTTGGGCCCGCGGACCGACACGGGGACTGCGGCGACGAGTGCGCGATCGGGGAGCTCGCCGCGCGCTTCGAGATACGACCGGGCAGCGCCACCGAGCACGCCGAGCACGACGTCGTTGACGGTCGCGCCGGCTGCCCGGCCGACGACTTTGACGTCGTGCAGAGGAAGGGAAGCGAACGCGATCGCTCGGCCAGGACCGAGGGGATCGTTCCAGCGCATGTGCGGTGCCGACGCAGGAAGCGCAAGGGTCTCGTCGGCACCGAACTCGTCGCGCACGTGCCGCACCGCTCGAGTCGACGACACGAGCGCACGGGCCACGCGCAGCGGCGCGGTCGCGATCTCGGGCACCGCGCGCAGGAGCCGCTCCCACGGTGGAGGAGTCCGCTCTTCGTCGTCACCGATGAGTACGACCGGCTCCGGCGTCGGCGTGAGCGAGAACATGCTCGCCATGAACTGCATACCGCCGACGCCGTCCATCAGCGCGTGGTGCACCTTCGCGACCACCGCGACCGTGTCGTGGTCGAGCCCTTCGACCGCGTACATGCTCCAAAGCGGGCGGTCTCGGTCCAGGGGTACGGGCTCGAGGTCGGCGACGAAGCGTGCGAGTTCAGGGAGACCGCCTCCGTCGAAGATCACCCGGTGCAGGTGATCGTTCAGGTCGACCTCGACGTCGACCCAACGCGGACGTCCGACACCGAACGGTACGGGAACGAGCTTCTTTCGGAACGGCGGGATCCCGCCCAACCGATCGGCGGCGAAATCCATCAGACCCTCGAACGAGTAGCCGCCGGGGACGGTCGTCGCGTCGAGTATCAACACTGCCATCACATGGAGCGGATGATCGTGCGTCTCCAGCGCGAGGAACGTACTATCGATGCCCCCTGCTTTTCGCATGCGCGCCCCTCATCCGAACGATGGTGCGTTGCCGACTGTTTCTGGTGTGTGAGCACCAAGAACTCTGACCTCGCAACCGCTCGATCTGCGTACCTCCGCCCCAAGCATCCGACGCCCCCGGCGCCAGTCCCAGAGGCTTAGGTCATCTCTTTGCAACCAACCGAGCGAGGCGGTCGTTGCCGTTGTGGCCACTTGGCGGTGGCGCGCGATCCGGCGCATGATCTCATCATGAGTGTCCCGTATGCCCACGCGAAGATCCTCGAGCGATTTCTGCTCACCGACCGCGTCGCGGTCGTAACCGGCGCGGGTCGCGGGATCGGCGCAGCTAGCGCCGTGGCTGTCGCGGAGGCAGGCGCCGACGTCGTCGTGTCGTCCCGTACGGCCCCGCAGCTCGAGGAGGTGGCGGCACGGATCAGGAGCGCGGGACGACGGGCGCTGGTGGTACCGGCCGACCTGTCCGATCTCGACAACGTGGCCGGGCTGGCGAACGCCGCGTACGAGTCCTTCGGCCGGCTCGACGTGGTCATCAACAATGTCGGCGGCACAATCCCCAACGCGTTTCTCGACACGACGACGGAGTACATGGAGGAGGCCTTTCATTTCAACGTCGCGACTGCACATGCGCTGTGCCGTGCTGCGGTGCCGCTCATGCTCGCGAGCGGGGGCGGGACGATCGTCAACATCTCCTCGATAATGGGACGCGTGAGCGGGCGGGGGTATCTGGCATACGGTGCGGCGAAGGCCGCGCTCGCGCATTACACGCGCCTCGCGGCGCGTGATCTCGCACCACGGATCCGGGTCAACGCCATCGCCGTCGGCTCCGTGGCGACGTCGGCGCTGGAGTTCGTCGTGCAGAACGACGATGTGCGCGCGGCGATGGAGGACGCCACACCATTGCACAGCATCGGCGAAGCCGAAGACGTCGCGGCGGCAGTCGTCTATCTCGCGTCGCCCGCTTCGGCGTACGTGACGGGCAAGGTGTTGGAGGTCGACGGTGGGCTCGACCAGCCCAACCTCGATCTCGGCCTGGAAGATCTCTAGCGGGGGCGCTTGTTCCGCGGCCACAGACGATTCGTGGCAACCTGGTGGTTCGCGTGACGCTGGGGGGGCACATGCAGCGAACGGCTTCGGATCTGCTCCGGCTGGTGGTCGGCGATGCCGTGCCCGCGCCGGTCGTCCGCGCCGACGGACGGATCGGTCCCGCCGTGCCGTTCGGCCGCCGGGTGCGGGACGCGGGACCACCTTTCTTCGCGAGGTCGCCGGTCCGCCCGGGGCGCCGACCCTCCTCTTGCTCCACGGGTTCGTCGCGAGCGGCGGGCTCAACTGGTTTCGTACGTTCGACGCGCTGAGCCGGGAGTTCCATGTGGTCGCGCCCGACCTACGCGGCCATGCTCGAGGTATCCGCTCCCGCCGGCACATGCGTCTCACAGACTGTGCCGATGACGTCGCGGCGCTCCTGAACGAACTCGGCGCCACCAAGGCGATCGCCGTGGGCTACTCGATGGGCGGCTCGGTGGCACAGCTGCTGTGGCGGCGTCACCCCGACAAGGTCGCAGGCCTCGTGCTCTGCGCGACCGCGCCCGCGTACTCGGCGGAGTCCCGGCACCTGACGGATGCATCCCTTGCGACGCTCGCCGCACTGACGCGCGTCGCCGGCCAACTCGCCGCGGTCCCGGCCGCAGGCGCGAACTTGCTACGTCGCGTCCGCGCCGATCGTCCGGCCGGCTTCCTCGAATGGACCGCCCAGGAGATGCGTCGCCACGACGTGCGCATGCTCACCGAGGCCGCGCGCAGCATCACGCGGTTCGACTCCCGCAGTTGGATCGGCGATATCGACGTCCCGACCACGGTCCTTCGCACCAACCGCGACCGCCTCGTCGACCCGGCTCGCCAGACCGCGTTTGTCACGAACATCCCGGGCGCCCGACTCGTCGAGCACGATGGCGGTCACACCGCGTGCGCGCGGGCGACCTTCACGGCGCCGATGCTGAGCGCCTGCCGCGACGTCGCGTGGCGCGCCAACGCCTGAGCCAATCGACACCGACACCGACACCGACGCGCGCGACCCGCGAAAAGTGACGAAGGTCCGGCGACTTCGAGCCCAAGAGCGGGCTTCGACGGTGTGACACTTGCAATGTGGGAGTGCAGCCGGAAGCGCGTCTTGTGGGGGTCTACCGACTTTCGGGTCGTCGGCAACTCGGATTCGCCGAATACGGTCGGGCCGACGGGGTCCCGATCTTTTGGTTCCACGGGACGCCGGGTGGGCGGGGGCAGATCGCGCCCGCGGCACGAGTGGCCGCGCAGGATCTCGGCATCCGTCTCATCATGCTCGAACGACCGGGAATCGGTGATTCGACAGTGCACTTGTTCGACGACGTGGCCGAGTGGGCGGCCGATGTGGAAGTCATTGCCGATCAACTCGGTATCGAGCGCTTCGCGTGCATCGGCCTCTCGGGTGGCGGTCCGTACGTCCTCGCGTGTGCCGCTCGGTTCCCGGCTCGCATGGTTGCCGGCGCCGTGTTGGGCGGCGTCGCACCGACGCGCGGGGCCGATGCGATCGGAGGTGGTGCGATCGGGCTCGCGCGCCACTTCGCTCCGTTGCTGCAGCCGGTGCGAGGTCTTGCCGCTCGTGCGCTGCATCTCGGCACACGGTTCCTTCTGCCGTTGCGTTCGCAGCTCTTCGATCTGTACATCCTGATCTCACCCGCGGGCGACCAGCGCGTGTTCCGAAGGCCGGAAATGAAGGAGATGTTCCTCGATGATCTCGTGCGTTCATCGCGCGCGCGCTTCGATGCGCCGATTCTCGACCTGTTGCTCTTCGCGAGGCATTGGGGATTCTCGTTGCAGGAGCTTCGGGTTCCGATTCGATTTTGGCATGGTGACGCCGACAACATCGTTCCTCTCGCACACGCGACGCACATGGCGAGGCTCGTCCCGGATTCGGAGCTTCGCGTACGCCATAGTGAGAGCCATCTCGGCGCGCTGGACGTCGCGAACGAGGTCTTCGCTGCTTTGCTGGAATGCTGGAACGCCGTGCCCGGCGAGGCGAACCCCGAGGGTTGACGGGGATCGCGCGGACCTTCGACCGTCAGACCCTGGGCTCGCGGCTCTTTTCGCGGGCGGCCGATTGCGGGATCATCGATCTCGGGCACGCTCGTGGTGGCGTACGTGCTCCGTCGCCGTGGGGATTCCCCGGCGACGAGTGGCGGGAGCGAACGACCCGGGGGGCAAGGTGGGACACGGCGGCGCACAGCGGCAGCGACGGGTCGCGCTCGTTCTCATCGCGGGATTATGCCTGGTCGCGTCGTGCGGTTCGCGCCAGAGCGGTCCGCCGCCCGGTGGCGAAGCGGGAAGCGGCGGCGCCACGTCGAGTACGGCGGTCTCGGGTGGCCACGCTTCGAGCGGCGCCGTCGGCACGCTCGCGCCCGTTTGCGGCTCGGGCCATCCTGCGCACGGCGCCACCGACAAGGGCGTCACCGATACCACGCTCACGATCGGCGTCATCTCCGACAAGTCGGGTGTCGTCGCCGTGCCGACCGCGGGTATCGACGGTTCCGTCGAAGCCTTCGTCCAGTTCTGCAACAGCCTCGGCGGGATCAACGGACGCCGCCTCGTGCTCAAGCACTACGACTCGAAGATCCTCAACGAGGGCGACGCGATGAGACAGGCGTGTGATGACCACATCTTTGCGCTGGTCGGTTCGGGCTCCGTGCAAGACGATCAGGGCGCGGTGACGATGGTGCAGTGCGGGTTGGTCGAGGTCGCGGCGTACACTGCGACGTACGTCAAGGGGTTGTCGCCGCGACTGTTCTCACCCGTACCCAACCCCGGCACGGAGTACGCGGTCGGTCCCGGGAAGTTCATCGCGGCGCATTTCCCCGACGCAGTAAAGAAAGCCGCGATCCTGTGGCCGAACCTGCCCGTCGGGCGAACCCAAGCAGCCCGTCAACGCGACGCTTTCGAGCAGGCCGCCGGATTCGACTTCGTGTACGCGAATCCGACTGACGTGTTGGTGCAGAACTGGGGTCCGATCGTCGCCGGCCTCCAGGACGCTCACGTCGCCTGGATCACCGACGTCACCACACTGACCGAGATGGAGCATCTCCTGCAGGCCGCCAGCGACGCGGGATGGAAACCGACGGTGGTCGACCTCGGTCAGCAGTTCTACGACGAGAGTCTTCCGGGGAAGCCCGGAACCAACGGCGCGCTGGTCCTCACGAACACCGTTCCGTTCGAGGAGGCCGACCGCAGCCCGGCGCTGCAGGTGTACCTCCGTTGGCTGAAGGCCGCCTCGCCGCACACGCCCCCGACCACACTCGGGGTGCAGGCGTTCTCCGCGGGATTGCTCTTCGCGCAAGCGGCAACCGCATTGGGATCCGACCTGACCCGCGACGGGCTCTTGAGCCGGCTGAAGACGATCAAGCACTGGGACGGCGGCGGTCTGCAGGCACCCGCCGACCCTGGTGACAATCGGGGCCTCCGTTGCTTCCTCTACATGCAGGTCAACGGGGCAACATTCGTGAGGTACTGGCCCAAGCTGCCGACCGACGGAACCTCGGGCTTCGACTGCAGCGACGCCAACTCGGTGCAGATGCAGAAGAGCTACGAGTCCCTGCCGCCGGGCTTCGGACGATGAGCGAGTTCTGGCGCTACACGATCTTCGGCCTCGCGTTCTCTGGCGTCTACTTCATCGCCGCGAGCGGGCTCGTCGTCACCTACAGCGCGTCGGGCATCTTCAACTTCGCGCACGGCGCGGTGGCGATGATCGGCGCGTTCACGTATTGGGAGCTGCGGGTCCAACGCCAGTTGCCGGCGCCGGTCGCGTTCGCAGCTGTGCTGCTCGTCGAGGCACCGATCATGGGCCTGGTGATCGAGCGGTTGATCATGCGACATCTCGGCGGCGCGGCCACGATCACCAATATCGTCGTCACGATCGGGCTGCTGGTCACGCTGCTCGGCATCGGCTCGGTGGTGTGGGCGCCGAACAAGTTCGCCGCGACACCGGCACTCCCGAGGTTCTATCAATCCAAGGTGTTGACCCTCGCCGGCACAGCCATTCCGTGGCACTACTTCATCGTGCTCGCAATCTCGGTCGCGGTCGCGTTCGGGCTGTGGACGCTCCTCGCGGGCACGCGCATCGGCATCGCCATGCGCGCGGTGGTCGACGACCGCGATTTGGCGCGCCTCAACGGAGAGAACCCCGCCGTGGCCTCGGCCGCGAGCTGGGTCGTGGGCTGCATGCTGGCGGTGCTCGCCGGCATCCTGCTCGCGCCGATCCTCGCGCTCGACGTCGTCCGCCTGACCTTGCTCGTCATCAGCGCCTACGCGGTCGCCGCCGTCGGCCGCTTGCGCAGCCTGCCGTTCACCGCCCTGGGCGCGGTGATCCTCGGACTGACGCTCAGCTATTTCGACTGGGGCCTGAGCAAGATGCCGCACGTGCCCGTTTGGATGCAGAGCATCCACGACTCACTACCGATCATCATGTTGTTCGTCGTTCTGCTACTCCTCCCGCAGGACCGCGTCCAGCTCACGACGGCGCCGCGCACGCGCGGGGCGTCGGTTGTGCCGTCGATACGGACGGCAGTTGCGGGCGGCCTCGCGTTCGTCACCGCCGCGTGGTTCGCGGAGGGGTTCATGCACGGCGCCGTGCTGCGAGCGGCCGGACAGGGTCTCGCGATCGCGATCGTGATGCTTTCGCTCGTCCTGCTGATTGGCTACGCGGGCCAGATCTCGTTGGCTCAGCTCGCATTCGCCGGCCTGGGCGTGTTGGCCGCGTCGTGGTTGCCGGGCCAGATCGGGGCATCACCGGTGGGCATGTTGGTGGCCGCGGGGTTCGCAGGAGTGGTCGGCGGTGTGATCGCGATTCCGTGCCTCCGACTGCGCGACCTCTACCTGGCGCTGGGAACGATGGCGTTCGCCTTGGTCGTCGAGCAGAACGTGCTCGGGCAGATCCAGGGATTCGCGACCGACAGCCGTGCGTTCGTGCGTTGGAGCCCGCTCGCCAGCGACAAGGCCTACTTCGTCGCGATCGCCGTGGTGTTCGTCGCGCTCGCATGGTTCGTCACCGCGTTGCGACGCGGCGAGTTCGGCCGTCGACTCCAGGCGATGCGCGACAGCCCTGCGGCATGCACCACGGTCGGACTCGATCTGACCCGCACCAAGGTGCAGGTATTCGCCCTCGCCGCGGCAATCGCCGGTATCGGCGGGTTCCTGCTGGCGGGGTGGAAAGGCACGGTCGGCAAGGACGACTTCAGCCTGTTGACCGGAGCCCTCTCCGCGTTGCCGGTACTTCTGCTCGTGGTCGTCGGCGGGATCACCGTCGTGTCAGGCGCCATGATCGGTGCGCTCTTGCTCGTCGCAATGCCGCAGATCGCGGCCGACTACCCGTCGCTCAACGATCTGATGATCTTGTTGCCCGGCCTCGCCGGAATCAGCTTGGGTCGCAATCCGGACGGGGTCGCCAGCGACGTGCGCTACGCGATCCGGGGTCTTCGCGCGCGGCTCATCTCCTTGCCGAGGTTCCGCGGTTCGAGCGAGTCGCGTCCCACATCGTCACCCGTCATCCCCGAGCTCGTCGGCCTGCGCGGTCCCGTCACCGTGTCCGAGCTGCGCGTACTCGACAGAGAGTTGGGCTTCAGTACGAAGGACTGCAGTGGCCCTGCTTGAGGCCCGCGGGCTCACGATCCGCTTCGGCGGACACGCAGCCGTCGACGGCGTCGACCTCGACGTCGCGCGCGGCTGCGTAACGGGCCTGATCGGGCCGAACGGTGCCGGCAAGACCACCATCTTCAACGCGATCACGGGGCTCCAGGAGGTGAACCGCGGCACGTTGATGCTCGACGGACGCGACATCACCCAGGAGTCGCCGCGCCGCCGGGCCCGTCTCGGTATCGCGCGCACATTTCAGCAACTCGAGGTGTTCGGGAGCCTCAGCACCCGCGAGAACATCCTGGTCGCGGCCGAGATCCGGCGGCGTTGGGCGCGTGACCTGCGCGCAGATCCCGACCACGACGCCGACGTCATCCTCGATCGGGTCGGACTGCGCGCGGTGGCCGACGACCGCGCCGACACGCTTCCGACGGGGCTCGCCCGCCTCTGCGAGCTGGGCCGCGCCCTCGCAGCCCGCCCGCGGCTGCTGTTGCTCGACGAGCCGGCCTCGGGTTTGAGCGACCGTGAGACCGCGAGGTTCGCCGAGCTCTTGCGCTCGCTCGTCGCGGAGGGAACTGCAGTACTGCTCGTCGAACACGACGTCGGGCTCGTGATGGACGTGTCCGAGTCGGTCAACGTACTCGACTACGGCACGGTGCTCGCGGTGGGCACTCCGGCCGAAGTCCGACAGGATCAAGCCGTGCTCGACGCGTACCTCGGCGACGGATCGACACGGGCGCGCCACGCCCCCGTGCGCGTGCGCGAAACCGATCGCGGCGCCGAGCAACCGGCCCGCCGTGTCCACGTGCCGCCCGCGGTGCCGATGCTGGAGCTTCGCGACGTCACCGCGGCCTACGGAAAGATCGAGGTACTACACGGCATCGACTTGGCCCTCCCGCGCGGGGCCGTCGTCGCGCTGCTCGGACCGAACGGAGCGGGAAAGAGCACGACACTGAAAGTCGCCAGCGGCCAGATCGCACCGCGCAGTGGCTGCATCCACCTGGGCGGCCGCCACGTCAACGGTGCGGCCGGCCACGCGCTGACGCGCGTCGGGCTGTGCGCGATCCCGGAGGGACGAGGAGTGTTCCCGAACCTCACGGTGCGCGAGAACCTGGTCATGGCCACCTATGCGGGCTTTTCCCTGGGGCCGATCGAGGAACGGACCTACGCGTTCTTCCCGCGTCTGGAACCGCGTCGATCTCAGCTCGCCGGAACCCTGTCCGGAGGCGAGCAACAAATGTTGGCGATGGCGCGGGCACTCGTGACCGATCCGGTCGCACTGCTGCTCGACGAGATGTCGATGGGTCTCGCGCCACTAGTCGTCGACGAGCTGTACGGGCTGGTCGCCGACGTCGCCCGGTCCGGTGTGTCGATCCTCGTCGTCGAACAGTTCGCCCACATCGTATTGGGTGTCGCCGATTTCGCCGTGGTGATGGTGCAGGGCCGGATCACCGCGGCGGGCCGGCCCACGGATATCCAAGCCGGCCTGTCGTCGGCCTATTTGGGAGCGAATGCATGAACGAGCAGGGAGTCCCTTCCTCGTCCGGCTCGACCGGTGAGTCGACTACGTCGGATCGCGTCGAACAGTTCCTGGCCGGTGTGTACGCGCTCCAGGTCCCCAGCCAGACCGAGCGGCGCGAGCGCAGGATGTACGGGGCGGCGATCGTGATCGCGTGCGCGGGCTTCGCCGTCATCGGGCTCGGTTGGTGGGGCGCGTCCGGCACCAAGTACGTCTACCAGGAGATCCCCTACGTCATCTCGGGCGGCATCTTCGGGGTGGCGCTGGTACTCGTCGGCGTCATCTTGTTCGCGCGGTACTCGGCGGCCCGGCTCCTGCGATTCTGGCTCGCCCGTCTCGTCGCCGATCAGCAGGTCCAGACCGATCGCGTGATCGACGCGATCACGGCGCTCGCCGAGGCCATCGCACCGAGGACCGTCGACGGCGACACGGCCGATCACTAGCACGAGCGTTCCTCGGGCACGGACGACTGGGGACGAACGGCCCTTCCCGCACGTGCGGCCGGGCGCGATGCTCGGCGAGGAGGTAGGCCGTGAGCTACAACCTGTCCGAGCTCTTCGAGCGGGTCGCCGATGCCGTGCCCGAACGCGAAGCAATCGTGACGCCGGTGGTGCGCCGCACCTACGCGCAGCTCGACGCCCGGGCGAGCCGGCTCGCCAATGCACTCGCGGCGAGTGGCGTCGGCCCCGGGACGCACGTCGGCCTTCAACTGCACAACGGCGTCGAGTACATCGAGGCGATGCTGGCCGCGTACAAGCTCCGGGCCGTTCCGGTGAACGTGAACTATCGGTATGTGGAGTCGGAGCTCGCGCACCTTTACGACGACGCCGATCTCTACGCCCTTGTGTATCACCGGGCGTTCGCACGCAGGATCGCGACCGCGCTCGGCCGCATACCTATCTCGGGACCAGTAGTCGTCGTCGACGACGACAGCGGCAACGACGTGATCACCGGCTCGGAGAGGTACGAGGAGCTGATCGCGGGCGCGTCGGCGGAGCGCGACTTCACCGGACGCTCGGGCGACGACTTGTACATCGCGTACACGGGCGGCACGACCGGCATGCCCAAGGGCGTGGTGTGGCGCCACGAGGACATCTTCTTCGCGGCAATGGGCGGCGGTGACCCCACAACCGGGCAAGGACCGATCTCGCATCCGGACGAGCTTGTGGCACGCGTATTGCCGACCGGCGTGGTGATGCTGCTGCTGCCGCCACTGATGCACGTCAGCGCGCAGTGGGGAGCCTTCTCGATCCTCTACGGCGGTGGCACAGTCGTGCTCACGTCGCCGGGCAGCCTCGACGCGCACGCGGTATGGACGCTCGTCGGCAAGGAGCACGTCAACATCTTGACCCTCGTGGGTGATGCGATGGCCCGACCTCTGCTCGACGCATTCGCCGAGGACCCGTCGCGCTATGACGCGTCGTCCCTTTTCGTGTTCGCGTCGGGAGGCGCGGTGCTGTCGACATCGACCAAGACCCAGATCGGTGCGCTCCTTCCCAACGTGATCACGATCGACGGATTCGGCTCGACGGAGACCGGAGTCAGCGGATCGCGTGCGCGGATGCCGGGCGCGGAGGTTGAGGAGGGCACGCGCTTCACGCTCGACGATCATTGCGCGGTCCTCGATGATGACCTCCGGCCGATCGAGCCGGGCTCGGGCGTGGTCGGTCGGCTCGCGCGCCGGGGTCGGGTACCGATCGGCTACTACAAAGATCCCGCGAAGAGTGCCACCACCTTCGTGCAAGCCGACGGCGTCCGCTGGGCGCTGACCGGCGATGCCGCCACGGTCGACGCCGACGGCACGATCGTGTTGCTGGGGCGCGGCTCGATGAGCATCAACACCGGCGGCGAGAAGGTGTACCCGGAAGAGGTCGAAGCGATCGTGAAGAACCACCCGAGCGTGTGGGACGCGGTGGTGGTGGGGGCGCCGCACGAACGGTGGGGTGAGCAGGTCGTGGTCGTGCTGGCGCCGCGTCCCGGTACGGCGGTAACGCTCGACGAGATTCGGGAGCACTGCCGTGGCTTCCTCGCGGGATACAAGCTCCCTCGCGAGCTCTGCGTCGTCGACGCGGTCGTACGGGGCCCGAACGGCAAGGCCGACTACCGATGGGCACGCGAACGCGCGCTTGCATCCGGCGAGTGAGGTTCCGGACATGCAGCGTCTCGCGGGCGCCGACAGCCTGTTCATCTTCAACGAGAACCGCGCCCGGCATCAACACACGCTGAAGATCGCCGTCGTCGATCCCGCGGGCGCCGACATGCCGGTCACCTACGACGCGTTGCGCGAACAGATCAGCGAGGCGCTCCCGCTGCTCGAACCATTCCGCTGGCGACTCGTGCGAGTGCCATTCGACCTCGGCCATCCGTACTGGATCGACGCGCCCGATCTCGATCTCGACTATCACGTACAGCGCGTCGCAATGTTGGCGCCCGGCGGGCCTCGCGAGTTCTCGGAGGTGATCTCGAGGATCGCGAGCGTCGGACTCGAGCGCGACCGACCGCTGTGGCAGGTGTGGTTCGTCGAAGGCATGGCCGACGGCCAGGTCGCCTACGTCACCAAAGTGCACCATTCACTCGCCGACGGCATGGCGAGCGAACGATTGCTCGCAGAGGCGTTCGCGGAACGGCCCGATCACACGCCGATGGGAGCCGGCGGCGCACTCGAGGCCGAGATCGCGCCCGGTTGGTGGCGCCTCCTCGGACTCGGGCTCGCGGACGCATTGCGCATGACGGTGGCGCTTCCCTTCCTGCTGTTCCGCACCGCGCGCGCGGCGCGACGAGGTCGTAAGCACTCGCGCGGCCGGAGTGATTCGACGACGAAGCCCTTCGCCGGCCCACACACTCGCTTCGACGAGCCACTCACGCCGCATCGCTGGTTCGCATACGAGATCTTCGATCTGGCGGAGGTCAAGAAGGTGAGCCACGCGTTCGGCGCGGGCGTGAACGACGTGCTGCTCGCGATGGCAGCCGGTGCGTTGCGCACATATCTTCAGGCTCACGGCGAACTGCCGGACGAGTCACTTACCGCGGCGGTGCCCGTCTCGATCCGGAAACCGGACGAGGAGCGAACGTGGGGCAATCGCGTCGCAACCTGGTTCGTGACAATGGCGACCGACGTGCAGGATCCGGCTACGCGTCTGCAGCTGATTACGCGCAGCACGCTCGCGGCGCGTGCCGAGATGAAGGCAACCGATTCGGAACTGCAGCACTCGTGGGCCGAATATTGGCGGCTGTTCCGGGTCGTCACACTCGGCGTGCCGAAGATGGCGCGTCCGTTCATCGGCCGGCCGAGCTACAACGCCATCGTTTCGAGCGTGCCCGGCCCCGCAGTGAAGCTGTACCGACACGGCGCGCGACTCGTGCACATGATCTCGATGGGTCCACTCGTCGAAGGGATCGGAGTCAACTTCACAGGATGGAGCTACGCCGGGGAGATGGCGGTCGCGGTGATGGCTTGTCGTGAGCACGCTCCCGACATCTGGGAGCTCGCCGGCGCGTTGCGCACCAGCCTCGACGAGCTCGTTGCGGCAGCCGAAGCCCGCCAACTGGGGGCCGAGCCGGCCTGACCACTCGCGGGCCTGACCACGCGCGGAGTCTCGACGTCAGACGCGTGACGCGATCTCGAACGCGTCCTCGACCGGTCTGGGCGCACCCAGTTCGCAGCTAGCCATCAGCTCGGCGAGCGCGGCCGGGATCGCGTCGGCGATTTCCCAGGGGTCGGATACGAGGTCGGGGTCGACATGTACACCGAAGTCGACGCGATCCCGGAAGGTGAACAACGTGATGTTGAGTCCCATGTGGTCGAGCAGCACGCTCGCCGAGAAGATGCCCGTCAGACGCGCGCCCGCCAGGTAGAGCGGCACAGGCGGGCCCGGCACGTTCGAGACGATCGTGTTCATCATTCCCGGCACGTAGGACAGCAGGTGGGTCTCGTACGCGACGCGGAGCAACCCGCCGATCACGAACGGCGGCGCCGTGTCGGCGATCGAGCCGACCGGGTGCTCTCGCAGCACCTCGTTCACCTCCTTGGCGGCGCGCGTGTGCCGCCAGATCGTGTGCACGCGTTCGGCCGCGTCAGCGACGTCGGTCGCGAGCGGAACGGCGATGTACGACAGCTGGTTGTCGAGCGCAGTATCGCCCTCGGCGCGAATCGAGACCGGGATGCCGGCGGTAATCGATTGTGCCGGCAGCTCATTACGTTCTTCCAGGTACGAGCGCAGCGCACCCGAGCAGAGCGCGAGCACGATGTCATTCACCTTCGCGTCGAAGTGTCGACGTAGCGTCTTCACGTCGTCGAGCGCCACGCTGCTGAACGCGATCGCGCGCCGGGGGCCGATGACACCGTTGAACGACGTGTTCGGCGCCTGCAACATCGCAGCCAGATCGGGCTTCGGACGAGGGGACAGGACGTACCGACCAAGATCGATTCCACGACGCGCGAGCCGCCCGGCATAGCGGACCGCGCGCAGTGGCGTCGTCGCGACCGGTACGACGCTGTCAAGCAGCAGCCGCAGGTCGCTCGGTGGCGGCTCCGCCGTCGGCATCGCGGTAGCGGCGCGCGGCGACGGAAACGGTTCGAGGTCGAGCAGCAGTGTCGCGAGCACGGCTGCCGGCGGCGCCGTCGAGCAAGCAGTGGTGGAACTTCATCACAACTCCGGCGCGATCGTTCGCCATCCCGTCGACGTACCACAGCTCCCACAGCGGATGGCGACGATCGAGCTGAGTACTCAGGATCGGTGCAATTGCTGCTGCCGTTTCGCGCGGGCCGCCCGGCGTGGCGACGCAGATGCGACGGATGTGACGCCTGAGATCGAAGTCGGGGTCGTCGACCCAAACCGCTCGATCAAGACCGAGCGGAACGGGCTTGAGCTTCCAGGTGAGCTTGGGGATGAGCGGGAGTCGCTCGCCGACCGTGTTCATCAAAGACTCGAATCCGAAGCCGGGCGCGTCGCGCGGATCGAGGATCGTCAGCCCGGCGACGTGCTGGTGCCACGCGGGGGTCTCACCGGCGAAGAAGAGCGAGTCAGTTCCCGACAGCCGTCGCACCATCGCCTCCCGTCACGAGCCTGCCTCTCAGTTGATCGTCGCGATTGTTTGCTCTCGCGACGAGGGCCGAAAGGCCCGATGCAGCCGGGTCCGGCGGCGGCGCAAACGACCGGGCTCGCGTCTCCGCTGCAGATTGGGACTTCCGGCCGTTGACGAAAGACCCCAGCGGGCGGAGCGTCGACGCGTGCAAAGTGTCGCGGGCATCGGACACCGGATGTGGACCATCGGGGGCGATCTGGCCGACGCCGCGAGTAGGACGGTCGGCTACGCGCGGGGATTGGGGCGCGATCCCGACGCCGCCGCCGACGGCGTGTTGCGGCGCGTCGGCCTCACTGCGGCCGCCGCGGCCGACGAACTCCTCCTCGCCACGTTCCGCCAGCTACGGGCGCCGACCGGCGACGAAGGCCTGGCGTCGACCCTCGAAGAGGCGGCCGGGCTCGTCGCGTACCTCGATCGGAACGGCCTGCTCGCAACGCCGGAGAAATTTCACCGTGCGCCGCCGCCCGCGGTGATGGAGGTCAGGATACGGCGCGTCGGCCGAACGCGGTTCGGGCACGCGACCTACGCGAGCCCATACAGCCCGGACGCTGAAATACCCGGCGCGACGCGCTTCGCGCGCGATACCGACAACCACGTCGTGCACGCATGGATGCTCCGTCAGACGGTGCGCGCGCCGTGGGTGGTGTGCTTGCACGGCGCGGGCATGGGCGACCCACTGGCCGACATGTTCGCCTTTCGCGCTGCACACCTGCACAGCCGCGGATTCAATGTCGCGATACCGGTTCTCCCCCACCACGGTCCGCGGGGCGCTGGACGCTTCGAGGTCGCGTTTCCCTCCGATGACCTCGCGGTCAACCTCCACGCAGCCGCGCAAGCGATCGCCGACGTGCGGGCGTTGCTTTCGTACATCACCACATGTGAAGAACCGGCAATGCTGTTCGGCATCTCGTTGGGCGCCTACGTCGCGGCGGCCGTTGCCGCGCTCGAACCGACGCTCACGGGCGTAATTGTCGGGGTGCCGGTGGTCGACATCTCGGATCTGATGCGCACACACGCCCCGTCGCGCTTCCTCCACCATCCCCTGTTCGACGACTTCTGCACCATCGCGCAACAACTCGAAGGCGTCACCTCCGCGCTTGCGTTGCCCGCCCCCGCGCAGCGCTCCGGGACGCGCTCGATCTGGGCAGGTCGCGCCGACCGCCTCGTTCGTCCATCCCAGGTGCGGCGGCTCATCGCGCACTGGGGCGACCCGGAGGTGTCCTGGTACGCGGGCGGGCACATGGGATTCCTCGCCGCGCGTTCCGTCCAGCGCCACATCTCGAACGCCCTCGTCGAAACGGGTGTCGCCGAAGATCGCAAGGGCCGGCTGGCGGCAGCTCGGCTAGATCCACCCTCGAGGACGACCAAACGGCCGTCGTAGTGCTTCCCTACTTCGGGTTGAGCACCCGACGCCGGCGGCGGCATCGCTCCCCTGGTTCGGGCTTAAGCGCCCGACGACCGACATCTAGGCTCTCGCCGCAGCGCGATGGTTGTTCGAAACCTCCCGAAGTGGAGGAGTCGCGACGGCGACGCCGTTGACCTACAGGGGTGACCGACCACGGCTGAGACGGCGGACTGGGTATCCCAGTACGGCACATACGTGACGCGGGTCCGGGGGCGGCCCGGCGGGTTATTGGGACACTCGCTGGACAGGTCGGCGAGGGGTCAGTTGACCTGTTGGAGTGCTTGGGTGGCGCGTCTTTCGATGTTCGCGTACTCGTGTTCTTTCGCCGCAGCGTGCGTTGGTGAAGAGCTCTCTTGCCTGTTGGATATCGCCTGGCGCGTTCCTGGGACTAGGGCCTAAAGGGGTCGATGCGTCCTAGCCGCCCGAGCCCTGGCGCCGGAGCTCGGCAATCGCCCGTTCGGCGGCCTCGCCGACGTAACGGTCGAGCTCGTCGGGATCCATCGCGGCTCCGATCACCTTGAGCTGCGCGACGTCGTCGGCTCCCAAACGCTGCTCCAACGTCGTGATCGCGACCTCGATGCGCTGATCCTCGCTCGGCGACCGCGGGAGCCGCAGTTGCGCCGCCTCCTCGGCGCCGAGCGCCACCGCGACCGCGGCGAACTCATCGGCGCGCAGCAACACGAACGCGATGCGTCGCAGCGCGGTCCAGTGTGATGGATTTGCGCCACCGCGCCGCCAGAGCCCCCACTGCTCGAGCGCGTTGAGCAACTCCTCGAGCGGCGAGGTCGTCCAGTCGCGCACGGAAAGCGCGCCTGAGGCCGCAGCACTCTCGTTGAGTGGGCACCCCGCGTCCCGCGCGATCTCGGCGGCGCGGACGAACAAGGCCAAGGCCCGGCGGGGATCGGCGGCAACCAACGCGAGGCCGAGACCCCACAGGGCCGCCGACAACGCGGTCGGATTTCCGAGCGTCTCGGCGATCCGCGCGGCGCGCTCTCCGGTCTCCGCGGCTCTGCGATCCTTGGTGAGGACGCGGGCAAACGCAAGCTGGCCCGAGATCAGCGCCAGGCGGAACGTGTCGCCGTCGGCCGCCGCGATCGACTCACAGAGTTCGTACTGTTCGCCTTGTTCCACCGTGCGGCCGCGGAACGCGGCGACCAGGCCCCGCACGAACTCCACGAGGTATGACCCGGACGGCCGGGCAAGTTCGGGCCGCGCGTTCAGTGCGGCGAGGTGAGTCTCGGTCTCTACCCATGCACCAGCGGACCAGGCGAGCAGTGCGGCGACCGCCGTCCCTTCGGCCCAGAGCCAGCTGGTCACGGCGCCCTCCATGGCGACGGCGGCTGATGCCCAGCTGCCGATCTCGAGGTGCATCCCGAAGAACGCGTACTCGTAGAGGTCGATCGCCATTTGCAACGCACTCTCTGCAGCGCCGGCGGCGACCAGTAGGGAGTGCGCCGACCGGAGGTTGCTGATGTCGGCGTCGACGGCGCGTCGCCACTCCGCTTCGTCGGGGCCTTTGACGCCTTCGTGTGCGGCCGAGCTGAACGAAAGCCAATACCGCACGAAGCGTTCCTGGGCCCACTTCAACTCCCCGCGCTGCACGAGATGCGCCATGCCGAACTCCCGAAAGGTTTCGACGAGTCCGTAACGAACGCCGCCGTCGTCGCTGCGTTGCACGACCGAGAGCATCGAGTGATCAACCAGTTCGGCCAACACGTCGGTGACCTCGAACGGGTCGACCTCCTGCTCGCCGCACATCCGCGCGGCCGCCGTCGCATCGAAATCCCCGGCGAAGAGGCACAGGTGATCGAACGCCACCTGAAGCTCCGGACTCAAGAGGTCGTAGGACCACTCGAGGGTGCGCAGCATCGAGTGATGGCGCTCGTCGTCATCCGATCGGCCGCGGTCGAGGAGCCGGAACCGGTCGTTGAGTCGAAGCACGATCTCCGCCGGAGTCATCGACCGCACTCTCGCGGCGGCGAGTTCGATCGCGAGGGGGAGGCCGTCGAGCTGTTCACAGATTGTGACCACCGCGTCGAGATTGGATTCACTGAGGCCAAAGGTGCTCAACGAAGCGCACGCTCGTTCCGCGAACAACTGCACCGCGGGCGAATCGGTGCGCTCCGAATTGCCGGTGAACTGGAGCGGTTCGACGACGATCAGACACTCGCCGGGTACGCGCAGCGGTACTCGACTCGTCGCGAGAACCGATACGCCGGGACAGCGCTCCAACAACGTGCGGACCAGCCGCGCGCTCTCGGCGACGTGGTGTTCGCAATTGTCGAGCACGATGAGGGTGTCGCGAGGCGAATAGGAGTCGACGATGGCTGTAAGCGGATCATCTCGCGAGGCTCCGACGACCCCGAGTGCGTTCGCGGCCGCGTGCACGACTGCCGAGGAGTCGCGGATTGGCGCGAGTTGCACCCACCAGGCTCCATCGCAGCGGAACGACCGAACGGAGTGAGCAACCTCGAGGGCCAATCGAGTCTTGCCGACTCCGCCATAGCCGGAGAGCGTGACGAGTCGTGAGCTCGAGAGCGCTTGCAATGCGCGTTCGAGGTCGTCGGCACGACCGATGAGCTCGGTCAGCGGTATCGGCAGGTTGCCCAGCGTCAAGCGCGTCGGCATCGGCCGCGGGAACTCCATACGCAGTTGCGGGTGGATGACCTGGCGCGGTCGTTCGACCCCGGACAGACCCCTCAGTGCGATTTCGCCGAGCTGCGCGAGGTCGATACTCGCGGGCAGCTGCTGCTCGGCCGCGAGCAGCGCGGACGTCTCCGAAACGAGGATCTGCCCGCCCTGCGCGACGCCCATCAATCGCGCCGCGCGCGTCACGGAGCGTCCGAAGTAGTCGCCCGCGCGCCGCTCGGCTTCGCCCGTATGTATACCCATGCGGACGTCGAGCGTGACCGAGCCCTGACGGACGCCGGAACGCTCTATCAGCGCGAGTTGTGCGGCAACTGCTGCTCGGATCGCGCCGTCGACACTCGCGAACGTCGCCATCACCCCATCGCCGGTGTGCTTCACGAAGTCGCCACCCGCAGCCCCGATCTCGCGCCGCAGGATCTCGTCGTGTTCCGACAGCGCCAGACGCATCGCATCGGCGTCGGCGTCCCAGTGGCCGCTGCTATCGACGATATCGGTGAACAGAATCGTTATGGCGTCGATCGTCGTTGTCTCCCGCCCGTGGTCCGGAGACGCTACGTCGGCCGGTGCCATGTCGTCAGGTTACCGTGACCTTCGGAATCATTGCCGGTGGCCGTGCGCTTTCGCGTTATGGAAGGATCCCGCGATGGACTGCTCCGACGCATTTCTCGACGATTCTCGGCACCGCGGTGATCCGCTCGCCGACGAGCTCGTCCAGAAGATCTTCGCGAACGGCAGTGTCGATCGGGTCAACGAGCTCATGCGGACGCTCATTCACAATGACGATCTGATCCCGACGTCACTGCCGAACGAGGTCGAGGAGTATCTCGCGACCAATCTGTTGCCGAGCAACGTCGATCGAGCACGGATTGAACGATCGGAAGCGTTCTTCCAGATCTGGGGCCTGCAGATCTCGATGTGTCTTTTCTGTGCGTCATTGCCGTCGGCCTATGCGGCTGCGGACGGTGTCAAGGTGCTGTTCGAAACCGCACGCCTGCAAACTGACGCGCGACGCCGCGTGTTCGAATCCGGCCAATTCCTCATGGACGTGATGAAGTCCGGAGGACTCGCACCCGGCGGCGACGGTATTCGGACAATTCAACGCGTTCGCCTGATGCACGCGGCGGTCCGCCAGTTGATTCTTCACGGCGGCACGTGGGATACGAAGCGGTGGGGAGTGCCCATAAATCAAGAGGACCTGGCCGGAACGATGCTGTCGTTCTCGTACGTTCCCGTGGAGCCGATGGCGCGCCTCGGCATCGATGTCACTCCCGAAGACATGGGTGACTACATCTACACCTGGAACGTCGTGGCGGGGATGATCGGATTGCGTCCGGAACTACGACCCGACGATCTGGAGGACGCGGCGGCGCTCGTCGCCGCGATTCGTCGCCGCCACTACCGCAGTTCTCCCGAAGGCGCGGCGATGACCGCCGCACTGGTGGAGCTCCTCGAAGAGCTGACGCCGCATCTCGGACGTCGGCGAAGCGGTCCGGCGCACGTGCGAGGGCTCGGTCGTCTCGTGCCGGTGGTGATCCGTCATCTCATCGGTGACGAAACCGCCGACCTCATTGCCGTGCCGAAGGCACGATCCCGTTGGCTCTCGGTGTTCGCGCCCTTGTTCACGTTGATTCGACTCATCGAGTCCGATATCGAGCACGACGAGCACGTCAAGCGATGTATCGAACCCTTCGCGCGCGCCGTGTTGGTCGGAGCGTTCGCGTGTGAGCGCGGTGGGATCCGCGCGTCGTTCGCCATCCCCGACACCCTCGCGCGCAATTGGGAACTGTCGAAGTGATCGTGCCCCCTGGCGTCCTCGCGGCGCAGACGTATTCGCACTGGGAAACCTTCTGGTATGTCGGCGGTTTCGTCGTGTGGGCACCCGCGTACATCGCGATCGTGATCATCGCGGTGCGAAGACGCCGGCTCGAGATCCCGGTCATCGCCGTGACGGCGAACGTCACCTGGGAATTCCTCTGGGGCTTCGTGTTCAGGCAGAACATGGGACCGGGCTTGCAGTGGGTCTACCGCGGGGCGTGCATCCTGGATCTGCTCATCTTGTTGGCGGTGTTCCGGCTCGGTCGCACGCAGTCACTCGCGCCGATCTACGCCCGCTATTTCAACGTGGTCGTCGTCGCGTTGCTCGCGGGCTGGATCGCCTTCTACTGGTCATTGCACTCGAGTCACTACGACCTCCCACTGGGCAGTATGTCTGCGTACCTCGACAACATCTTGATGTCAGGTCTGTACATCTGGTTCGTGATGACGCGCGCCGATCCGCGCGACCTGTCGTTCACCGTTGCGTGGTCGAAGGGACTCGGTACCGGAATGGTGTCGGTATTCGTGTTCATGGAATATCCTGACAACGCTTTCATCAAGACCCTTGCGGTGATGGTTGGCATACTCGACTTCGTGTACCTGGTGTCGCTCGCAGTCCGATTGCGTCAGTACCGCGTCGCGGCCCCGTCGCCCGAGTTGGTCATAGACCTGACGCGCGAGGGTGTGGAGGAGAGCCCTTCCGTCGGTGTCCGACCGCCGCCGGCCTAGCCATCCCTGAGGCCTACGGGTCGGAGAAGGAACCTCCGGCGAACGACCGGCGGCTCAGAGATCCCTACGGAGTGCGGCGTTGCCCCACCGGTAGTCGCGCCGGCCTCGTTCCATTCGCCGACGAAGTCGAAGAACTCCTGGCCGAACGGGTCGCGGCCGGTGAGCGGGAGCGCGCTCACGTTCGCGAGCGATTTCGATTGGCATTGCGACGGGACCCGAACGGTCCTGCGCCGACCACCCTGCATAACATCCCGCTTGCCGCGTCCCATAACCACGCCCCTGACGTGCCCAGTACGCCGGCACAGGGGCGGTCGCGATCGTCGCGGATCGGCATTTACCTTGCCGCTGTGTCGCCGGCTCTGAGGTTCGGCGAGCTGACGCGAGGCCCTCCTTGGCCTGGGTTGCGACGGTGCGACGTCGGTACGCTTGGCCGAGATGGAGCCGAAGGTTGGTTACGCGCCGGTCGCTTCGGTCGGAGCGTCGGCCGCGTATCGCGTGAGTGGTATTGGACCGCGCACGGTGTTCGTGAGTAACTGGATCTCGAACATCGACGCGTTGGCCACCCTGGATGTGTTTCGTCCCTTCGTCGGTGGCCTCGAGTCGTTGTGCACGTTGGCTGTCATCGATCAGCTGGGGGTCGGCCAGTCCGACATCGTCTCGCGCGATCAACTCACCGACCGTCGCGTCTGGGCCGACACGATCACCGCGGTACTCGATCGCGAGCGATGGTCATCAGCATCGCTTCTCGGCTGGGACCAAGCCGCGCTGGCTCAGATCGCGTTCGCGGCGATGTATCCCCAGCGGGTCGACAAACTGGTGCTCATCAACCCGGTCGCGTGCTACGCCGGATCCGAGACGGTGGCTGGGGTCTTGCCGGCAACGGTCGAAGAGTCGGTGCAGCTGACGATGGCCCTGTGGGCGACCCCGGGCTTCATGCGCATGTTGTCTCCGAGCGCGGCCGATGACGCCGAGTTATGCGACCAATGGGTTCGATGGTGTTGTCGGCGGACGTGTCCGACCTCCTCGAACGTGTCGCATGTCCGACACTGATCATCGACACGACGAGCGACTCCGCCAACGCGACTCCAAGCCAGTCAGCCGCGCTCACCGCTCTGATTGCCGACGCCCGGCTGGTCACGTTGGACTTCGGTGACCATTTCCCGGTACGGCCGACCGATACTCGGGCGATACTCGCTGACATCAGCGAGTTCCTGACCGGCACTCGGCCCAAGTCGCCGACCCGTCGGGCCCTCGCAATGATCTGTTTCACTGACATCGTCGGATCAACCCAACGAGCGCGGACGCTCGGTGACCGGGAATGGGTCGAAACCCTTGCCGATCACGACCAACTCGTCGCGGCGATCGTGTCGAGTCATCGAGGTCGCGTCGTGAAACGCACCGGCGACGGTGTCCTCGCCCTGTTCGAAACACCGAGCGAAGCGATCGAGGCGTGCGCGGCAATGCGACCAGCGCTCGATCGGTTCGATCTCGAGATCCGTGCCGGGATCCATGCAGGCGAAGTCGAGATCGCCGACGATGGAGACCTGCACGGACTCGCGGTCCACATCGCGGCGCGTATCGCCGCGCAAGCCACCGCCGGCGAGATCCTCGTATCCGCCGCGGTCGCGTCACTCACCGCAGGCACCGCCATCAGCTTCCACGACCCGACCACACGACACCTCGCCGGCATCGGCGACTGGCAAATCGCATCCGTCCACCGACCTCACTGAACCAGCGACATCCGCTCCGACGCCAGTCGCCGCTTCCGCGTTGGCGGCGAGGTGTCCCCGAACGCGCGCCCCAGTATCTCGCGCCTCGGGTATCCCCGTACGCCGGGTCGGCCGTGAGATCGAACCTCGTCAGTCTCTCGCGCTGTGCCGCCGCGCATCCTCGCTGGCCGGGTCTTGGAAGTCCTAGGTCGGGTCGGCCTCCGGCGCTGGTCGCTCTCAGTTGACCACGATGAACAACTGCCATGCGACAACTTAACGAGCGGGCGCGGGCAGTCGCCTTATCGAGCGTCTCGACGCCGTCCGCCCGCCGCGTTGCCGGCGAAGGTGTCCGAGCCCGTGCGCGCGGTCAGTGTCCGGTGAGGGTGGCGAGCACCTTGAGGACTTGCTGGTTGGTGGGGATTTGCCATTGCTGCGTGCCAACCGAGTCGAACCGCACGACGCCGCTCCCGTCGATAACGAACAGGGCGGGACGTTGCCCGAGGCTCATCGCACGGCTCGCGACGTCGTAGGCGTCGAAGGCGGTGTGGTCGGCGTCGGAGAGGATCGGGTACGGCACCGGATGCTGGCTGACGTACCGCTCGACCGCTGCCGTCGGTTCCGGCGCGACCGCGACCACCGAGGCTCCGGCGTCAGTGAACTGGGCGTGGTCGTCGCGCAACTGCGCGAGATGCCGGCGGCAGAACGGTCACGCGAACCCGCGCAAGAACACCAACACGACCGGTCCGCGAGCGACGAGAGCACCCAGCGCGACCGTGTTTCCCGTCGCGTCGGGAAGCGCGAAGGTCGGTGCCGTGGTCCCAACTGCCGCGGTCGTGCTGTGCGTCGCCATCGGTTGATGACACTACGTCGCCCGACGATCCTCGAATAGGGGCGCCGAAGGAACCCGCCAACTGCGCCGACCGGCAGACGCGGCGCGGTGGTGACGGTATCGGCTGTAGAGGTCACGATGCATCGCGTCCGTGCTCGCGGGGCGCGATGGACATCGCCGCGGTCGTTGTCGGGAAGGGCCTCGACGCTCGGGAGTTGGGCGGTCCGCGACGTCGTAATGGTCGGGTTGGCTCGTATGCTCGGGTCGTGGCGCCTGGGCGCGTGGGGAAGCCGACGTTGTCGGGCGAGTTGGGATCGGTGCGACCTCGGCGTCGAGGCAAGTATGTGATTGTTGCGGTCGCGATTGGGGCGGTTGCGTTGGCGAGCGTGCTCGTCGCGGCGGGATCGAACCCGTCGTCGATTTCCGGTCCGGTGGACACGTCGCATCTTCCCGACAAGGGTCCGGCACCGGCGCTGGCCGCGAAAGGTTGGATCAACGCGGCGCCGCTCACTGCGTCTGACCTCACGGGCAAGGTCGTGCTCTATGACTTCTGGACGTACTCGTGTATCAACTGCGTGCGGACGTTCCCGTATGTGCGCGCGTGGTACGACCGCTACCGTAGCGATGGGCTCGTCGTGGTCGGCGTGCACTCACCGGAGTTCGACTTCGAGAAGGTGCATGCGAACGTCGTAGCCGCGGTCAAGCGGCTAGGCGTGACCTGGCCGGTCGCGCTCGACGACGACATGACGATCTGGAATGCGTTCAATAACCAGTACTGGCCCGCCGACTACGTCGCCGACCGCAGCGGTCACATCCGCTACACCCATTTCGGTGAGGGCGACTACGGCAATACCGAGAATGTGCTGCGCTCGCTGCTCGGGGTCGCCGCGGGGTCGCCGCGGGCCGATCGGAACGTGAAAGCAGAGACCACATCGGGCCAGAACGTGAACCCCGAGACGTACCTCGACGTCGCGCACGGTCAACTCGGCGCCCGACCAGGCATACACGTCTATCCGGCGGCCGGAACGCTCGCGCCACCCAACGTCGCGCTCGAAGGCGCCTGGACCGGCGCGAACGAGAACGTCACGTCCGCGGCGGTCGGCGCGACGATCGTGCTCGCGATGCATGCGCAGTCGGTGAATCTCGTCCTCGCGTCCGCGACCGGCAAGCCGATCGAGGTCGTCGTCGCGCTCGATGGCAAGCCGATACCTGTGAAGTCTCGCGGCGCGAGCCTCCATGTCGACGCGAGCGGCCAGACCGTCGTCACGGTCACCGCGCCCGACATGTACCGCCTCGTACTCGCGCCCGGCGTGCAGGACCATCAACTCACCGTCGTTGCCGCCCAAGCCGGCGTCGAGGCGTACGACTTCACCTTCGGATGAACGCGGCCCCGATGACGCCGTCATAGCCGACCGACGATGACCAACACCGCGACCCAAGTCGTCGCGCTATTCGGCGCCGGGGTCGCCTCCTTCCTCGCGCCGTGCATCGTGCCGCTCGTGCCCGCCTACCTCGGCATCATCGTCGGCGAGATCGGCGACGCCCACGATCCCGCACGCGCCGTACCCGCAACCCTGTTATTCATCGCCGGGTTCACCACCGTATTCGCCGGACTCGGCGCGACCGCCGCCCTCCTCGGCTCGTCACTGTCGACATTCCAAAGCACCGTACGCGTCGTCGGCGGCATCGTCATCACCGTCATGGGCCTCGCCTTGCTGGGCATCCTGCGCGGGCCGTTCGCCCGCGAACGCCGCCTCATCCCCACCCTGCCGAAAGTCACCGGCGTCGCCCGCCCCTACATCGTCGGCATCGCGTTCGGCGCGGGTTGGAGCCCGTGCGTTGGACCCTTACTCGCCGCCGCGCTCACCATCGCCGCCCGAACCCAGGCCGTTGGGCGAGGCACCTTGTTACTCAGCGCGTACGCCGCGGGCATCGGCGTGCCCTTCCTCCTCGCCGCGCTCGGTCTCGCGTCGTCACCCGCCCTCGCGGCGCGACTGCGGCGCGCCGGACCGAAACTGGAACGCATCGCCGGCGCGCTCCTCGTCGGGCTCGGGCTATTGCTCACCACCGATACCTACCAGCACCTCACCTCGTATCTGGCCCGGTTCGTGCCCGCCGTACACGGCCTCTAACACACGTAACCCGAACGGCTCCGGCCCCACGACGACGAAGGCTTCGGCCTCGTGCTGCCGGCGCGTTTTTCGGCGTGTTCGCTACGCGATTTTGGTCCCCGCAGGTGAGAGCACGAACCAAATGCCACCCAGGCGCTCACCACTAGCGCTGCCGGGCGCCGCGTCGCCCTGGAACGTGTACAGCAGGTGACCGTTGTACGCGACCTGTTTGGTGCCATCGGGCTGGGGGTCCACGGCAAGTTTGGTCTTGTCGAGACTCGCGCCCACCGTTGACGTCCCCGACGCGGTCACCGCAGGCCACACAGACTTTAGGGCCGCGGGCACCTTGCTGGTCGTGCTCGTCCCGTCAGGCACATACAGGTACACGGTCTTGCCCGACGCGGCGACAATGATCTGCTTGCCGAGCTTGCTGTTCGTCACCACCGCGAGCGTCGCGTGAGCCGCGACCGACGTAGATGGCGTACTCGTCGAAGGCGATGACGAGGTTGTGCTCACCACCGGCGCAGGCGTCGTTGTCGTCTTAGACGTCGATGACTTGCTCGATGACGAGCACGCGGCAAGCAATACAGCCGTCCCGACCAACCCGACCAACATGACTCGCCAACGTTTCACGACGTACCTCCCATTTCGCGGCACTGTTGCATTACGGCGGCGCGGGGACCTTCCGGGCCGCCGCGAGACGCCGGATGGGTGATTTGTCCGGCGTGGAATAGACCCCGGTGGTGTATTTGCCTACCCGGAGAGCCTCACGGGGAGCCCGCGTCGTGTCCCATTTGCGTCCAACGCAACAGTGCCAAGTTAACTGCTGAGCCGTCGGCAGGCGCTGTCGTACTGCGAGACCGCCGCGGTGCTTCCGGCGTGCGCGAGGGACGCCGTTTCGTCGTTTCCGGCGTAGTGCATCCCGGCGACGCCTGACCCCGACTCATTAAAAGCAGCGCCGGGTGCGGTCGCAGCGTGTCCGGGCTCGACCGGAGCCGTGCCGGTACCACAGTTGAAGCCGGCTGTTGTGCCGGGCTGGCCGGTCGTCGGGTTCTGAATCGCGCCGGCCACACCAGCAGGGACGACCAACAGAGCACCACTCAACGCGGCCAGGCAAACCACACGTCGAAGACCGATCACGGCACCATCTCCCTCTCTCATCAACAACGACAGTCGACCATTCGTACGTACGCCGGCATCGACTAGTTCAACCATCCGCGTGTTGCCGCAGATAGCTACGATGCCACTGCCAGTTAGAGATGCGAAGGTCCCGGACGGGGACTGTTGCATTGGCGCAGGGGCGGGGCGGGGCGGGGGTGGCGGGATGAGATCTCGCCGTTGTCGTTCGACGCCCGTGTTCCCGATTTCGGCGTTCGCTGGGTTCCGGTTTCCTGCGGAGATCATCGTCCTCGCGGTGCGCTGGTATCTGCGGTTCGGGCTGTCGTATCGCGACGTCGAAGAGCTCCTAGTCGAGCGTGGGATCGAGGTCGATCAACGTCACGGTGTTCCGGTGGGTTCAGCGCTTCACGCCGCTACTCATGGACACGGCTTGGCCGTGCCGGCATCCGGTTGGCGACCGTTGGTTCGTGGACGAGACGTACGTGAAGGTCGCGGGCCGTTGGCGCTACGCGTACCGGGCGGTCGATCAGTACGGCCAAGTCGTCGACGTCTACGTTTCATCCAAGCGCGACATCGGTGCCGCGCGAAGGTTCTTCACCACGTCGCTTCGGGCGCACGGCGAGCCGACCGAGGTGGTAACCGACCGGGCTCCTGCGCTACGAGCAGTGATCGATGAGCTCATCCCTGCGGCGTTCCATAACGTCGAGCAGTATGCGAACAATCGGATCGAGGCGGATCACGGCCGGCTCAAGGCGCGACTGCGACCGATGCGCGGCCTCAAACGTGACCGAACCGCCCGCGTGATCATTCGTGGTCACGCGTTCATACGGAATCTCCGGCGCGGCCATTACGACCTCGGTGTCGATGCTCATCCCCGTCGTCGCGTCGCGGCCGCGTTCACCGAGCTCGCACGCACCATCTGAAGACGAAACGAGAGGGCAACCCGATCACGCGCGGCGCCATCCACGCTCAACGCAACAGTGCCTCCGCGATGTGGGCAACGGCGGCGCTGCTCCAGTTCTCGGGCTGACGGGTGCGGGGAGGAGGTTGGCATGGTGTCCGGCCGCGTGGGCGCTTTGGTCGCGGCAGACTCTTGGAGCATGACGAGCGACGACGCTGATCGCACAGCCGACGAGGACGCGGCCGGACCGGGCCAGACGGCCGGCACTGGCGAGTCCGGCCCGGCGGGCGACGAACTGCACGGGCTGTTGAGGAGGCTGGAGCGCCTGGTCGATCCGCGAACTGCTGCCCATGCGGTCGAAGGGCACGCAGAGGTCGCGTGGCGGCGTGCGACGCGCGAGGAACCGCGCGTGCAGGTGACCGCTGCCATCCTGATTGCGATCGGCCTGATGTTGGCGCTGCCAGCGCGGGTGGCGAACCATCCCCGGTGGGTGCTGACCGGACTTGCCGTTGTCCTGTTGATCGGTGTCTTTGCGGCCAAGTCGGGCCGCCTTGCGCAGCGATCGCGTTTGGTGCGGATCGCGAGCTTGGCGCTCATTGCCGTCCTGAGTCTCTCGAACGCCGCATCTGCCGGCCGCTTGATCGTCGATCTCGTGCGCTCTCAAGGCATTTATTCGCGACCCGCGCAGCTGCTGCTGACTGGCGCGTCGATCTGGCTCACGAACGTCATCGTGTTCGGACTGTGGTACTGGGAGTTCGACCGGGGTGGACCCATGGAACGGGCAGCCGGCACTGAGCCGTACCCCGACTTCTTGTTCCCGCAGATGACGATCCCCGACCTCGCGCCGGCGGATTGGGAGCCCGGATTCGTCGACTATCTGTACGTGTCGTTCACGAACGCGATGGCGTTCAGTCCCACCGACGTGATGCCCATGACCCGCTGGGCGAAGCTGACCATGCTCACCCAATCGGCGATCTCAGTGATGACGGTCGCGCTCGTCATCGCCCGCGCCGTCAACATCTTGAAATAGGCACTCGCGTGCTATTCGGTTCCTGGCTTCTCACTGTCGGTGCACTCTTCGCCCTCTGGCCAACAGAGAAGTCGCACATCGCTGACCGTCTCCGCCTTCAGCCACAGAACCACGTCTCGCGACGTCAAGCGCGCTACGCGCGATTCGCGGGCATCGCGATCGCGATGGCCGGCGCACTCATCGTTGTCGCATTGTGGATCGACCGGCACGCCAAGTAGGCCCGCCCGTCCGCCTAGCCCTAGCCCTAGCCCTAGCCCTAGCCGACGAGAGCCTCGGCGGCGCCTCGACAGCCGGTGATCCGACAATGCCACCGACCACCGTCCCACGCGCCTCGCGACGCTTCGCCCGCCAAGACGTAGCTCACCCACACGAAGTCGCGCGTCCCCGAGTCGCACAGCCGAGTATCCCCGAACACGCATCCCCGGGCTCTGTTGCATTGGGTCGGTCCTGGCCGCGCGAGACCGCGCCTGCGGTCTGGGTCCGTTTCAGATGGTGCGGGCAAGTTCGGTGAACGCGGCCGCGACACGCCGATGGGCGCGCGCATCGATGCCGAGTTGGTAATGGCCGCGCCGAATGTTCTACATCAGCGCGTGACCGCGAATGATCACGCGTGCGGTGTGGTCGCGTTTGAGGCCACGCATCGGACGGAGCCGTGCCTTGAGCCAGCCATGATCGGTTTCGATCCGATTGTTGGCGTACTGCTCGGTGTTGTGGAACGCGCCCGGGATGAGCTCATCGATCACAGCCCGTAACGTCCAGGCCCGGTCGGTCACCACCTCCGTCGGTTCGTCGTGGGCGCCGAGCGCCGTCATGAAGAACCGTCGCGCCGCCCGGATATCGCGTCGGTCCGAAACGTAGACGTCGATGATCTGGCCGTACTGATCGATCGCACGGTAGACGTATCGCCACCGGCCGGCGACCTTCACGTAGGTCTCATCGACGAACCAGCGGTCACCGACCGCGTGGCGGCACGGCCGGGCCGCATCCGCGAGGAGCGGCGTGAAGCGTTGCACCCACCGGTACACCGTGACGTGATCGACCTCAATCCCGCGCTCGGTGAGGAGTTCCTCGACATCGTGGTACGAGAGCCCGTACCGCAGGTACCAGCGCACGGCGAGGACGATGATCTCGGGAGGGAACCGAAAGCCCTCGAACGCAGAACTCGGGACGACAGGTACCAGACCACCATGAGATCGGAGCATCCCACCACTGTCGCCCCCAGACACCCGCATCGCCCAATGCAACAGAGCCGCGCGAGATCATCCCCAACTCTCACCGCCCGACCCGACCCTCCGCCGATGCAACAGTGCGGATCAGACCGCGAGGAATCGGGCGATCGTGTTCTCCGCGCGCCGGCGCGCCTCGCCGTGGCCCGTGACCGCGCCGATGAACACGTCGCGCTCGAGCGCGTGAAGCGTGAGGTCGGTCACCGCGCGCACTGTCGCTTGGCGAGGCACGTCGCGTAGCAGCGCGATCTCGCCGAAGGCATCGCCCGGACCGAGCTCGTTCACTGTCACACCTTCGCTCGTGACCTCCGCGGTCCCTTGCTCGATGAGGTAGAAACGATCTCCGGCGTCGCCCTCCCGGCACACGACACCGCCGGCAGGCACGTGCACGGGGATGAGCGCGCGGGCGAGCCGCTCCTGCACCCCTTCCGGGAGCGGAGCGAGTATCTCGTTCGCCCTCACGACCGGCAGCTTCGCGGGAGCGAGGGTCGTGCTGTCGATACGGCTCAGTCCTGCGATGCCGGCAACCACGAGACCGGTTACCGAGACGCCGATGATGGCAAGCCCTCCCCGTAGCCCGATGGTGGCGATGAACAGCGGCATGAGCAACGCGCCGAGCGCCATGCCCGCAACGAGCGTGCTCTCGACTGCGCCGAACACGCGCCCCATCACGTCGTCTGGCACGATGCGTTGCAGGATCGTGAACGCGTTGACGTCGACGAGCGAGTTGCCGACGCCGATGAGAACCATCGCACCGATCGCGGCGGTGAGCGTGGGCCAGACCGCGAGGATGACGAGCGGCGCGGCCCAGAGCATCACCCCCACGCCGAAGTCGATCGAGATGCGCTTGCGCGCTGCGAGGACGAGTGCCATCAGCCCTCCAACGATGCCGCCGATGCCGGTCATTGCGCCGAGGTATCCGACTCCCGACTGTCCGAGGTGCAGAAGGTGCAACGCGATCGAAACCTGGAACACGAGGCTCGCGCCGGCGACGACTGTCTGCGCGAAGAAGAGGCCCATGAGAAGTCGTAGGTCTCTGTCGGCGCTGATCGTGCGGAAACCGGCCGTGGTCTCGGCAACGAAGCTCTGCCGCTCGCGTTCGGCCTGCGGCACCTGATCCTCGACCCGCAGGCCCGCGATGAGCGCCGCCGACCAGAGGAACGACGCTGCGTTGATGAGGATCACGGTCTGCCGGTTGGCGAGCGCGAGTAGCAACCCCGCGAGCGCCGGCCCGGCGAAGAAGCCGATGCTCTCGATGGTGCTCGACGCGACGTTGGCGGCCGTGAGCTCCGCCGGATCCTGCGCGAGGGAGGGGAGCAACGCGGCCTGCGCCGGCCGGAACGCAGTGCCGAGGACGACAGTTGCCGTCGCCAACGCGTAAACCGCGAGTGCCGGCCCGTCGGTCGCGACGAGCGCGGCGACTACGGCGGCGAGCGCGGCGCGTACGAGATCGGCGCCCAGCATCACGTGCTTGCGCGGGTGACGGTCGGCCAGGGTCGAAAGGAGCGGTGCGAGTACCGCCATCGTGAGATAGCGCACGACGCCCACGACGCCCAGCGCCGTCGGGCCACCCTTTTCGTAGGCGTAGAGCGAAATGACCACCGCGAAGGCCCAGTCGCCGATGATCGACCCGGCGAACGCGAGGTTCAGCCGTAGCAACCCCGGATTGCGAAACACGCGGCGCAATGCCACGGCCGACTCGCGCAGGTTTTCCCGCAGTCCACTCACCACGCTCCCCTCGACGGCGGAGACTACGGGCGCGCGGTGGATGCCGTCGAGGGAATGGGCGGCCTACGAGTCCGCGCGAATGAGATCGGTTTCACGCAGACGTGGGCGTCCAGTGCAACGAGGACGCGACGCCATGCAACAGCGGTAGGCGACGGGGACGCTGTGTACGTCGCTGCCATCGGCGAGGCGGATCCGGTTGCGCTGGTGGAACGAGTGGCGCTGGAACTGGAAGTCGTCGAGGAGGACGAACACGTCGGCCGCCGCGACCAGCCCGAAATAGCCCTGCCAGGGCAGGAACGCCGGCTGCATCAGCGCGACTCGCGGGCTTTCCACGTCTCTCCATCGGCGGCCCAGCCTGTCGATAGAGAGGTATGACCTCCACGAGGACCAATACCAGCGAGGCCGGCCGGCTCGAGGAGCTGTGGGCCGGCGACTTCGGCAACGAGTACGTCGATCGCAACCTGTCGGCGTACGACCGCCGGGGCGAGTTCTGGTTGCCGCTGCTCGACGAACTCCGGCCCGAGAGCGTGCTCGAGGTGGGCTGCAACGTCGGCGGCAATCTGCAATGGATCACCCAGCGGGTCGATCCGGCGCGCGTGACGGGAGTCGACGTGAACGCCAAGGCGCTGCGTCTGCTCGACCGGCGCGTGCCGGGCGTCCGTGCGATCCACTCCCCGGCGCGCGATCTGCCGGTCGCCGATCGATCGACCGACTTCGTGTTCACCATGGGTGTGCTCATCCACCAACCGGACGAGACGCTCGAAAAGGTGATGAGCGAGATGGTGCGCGCGTCGAGCCGCTATGTGTTCTGCGGCGAGTACTTCGACACCGAGACGGTCGAGGTGCCGTACCGAGGTCACGACGGCGCGCTGTTCCGCCGCGACTACGGCGGCTTGTTCCTCGAGCTCTTCCCCCACGAGCTGACGCTGGTCCGCCAGGGTTACCTGAGCCCCGAAGAGGGCTGGGACCGCGTCACGTGGTGGCTGTTCGAGCGTTGGTAGATCGTCGGCGTCAAGCCTCTTCGCGCCAGCGCGCGTTGGCCTCCTCGAAGAGCCGCCGCGTGCGCTCGAAGTCGCGCGGTCGTTCCTCGTAGGTCTCGAAGTCCCACTCGGAGCGATCGCCGTTGAAGAAGTCGCCGCCGTAGACGTGCAGCGCCGCCGCGAATTCGCGCCGGGAATTTGCAACGGAATGGATGATGTCGTCGCCCATGACGAGTACGTCGCCGGCCGGCAGCTCGCGCCCGCCGGCCGGCTCCAGCCCGCCGGACGCGCGTCGGTAGAAGGAGTTGTCCTCCTGCCCGCCGTACATGCCGATGACCGCCCACATCCGGTGCTCGTGCGGATTGAGCGCCATTCCGGGCGTCCATGCCACGCGGAGGATCGTGAGGTCGGCGGCGTTGTGCAGCGTGGTGATGCCGCCGACCTCGACGGGTCCGAGCGCGTGGTCGAGCGCACCCGCGTCGGCGACGAGCTCGTCGAGGACGTCGCGGACCGCAAGCACCGGCGTGTGCTCGTCGAGTGCCGCGCGGCACCGACTGATGATGTCGTCGACGGCGAGGGCCACGGGTGAAGGTTACGACCGCGCCCTTCAGCCGTACATCAGCGATCCCGGTGTGGTGAGCAACTCGCCGGTCTCGAGCCACGTCTTCAGGCCGGAGAGGATCATCGGCCAGCCGCCGTAGAGCTGGTCGTTCGCGCCTTCGCGCAGCTCGTCGTGGGTCACGGTCAGGCGGCAGGAGTCGCCGACGGGCTCGATCTCCCACGTGATCCTCGAGGTTCCCTCGCTCTTCACCTCGTCGCTCCAGAGCGCCACCATGCTCTGGACGAGCCGGCGCGGCGGGTCGACCTCGAGGTTCTCGCCCTCGCCGAGGAGCACGGGGGCGTGGGGGTTGCCCATCTCGAAGCGCGAGCCGGGCGTCCAGTCCGAGCTGATCCGCATGCCGAACTGGTACTTGCTCCTGGTCTCGCTGTCGGTGATCGCCTCCCAGAGACGCTCCGGGGTTGTGCGGATGTAGATCTCGAAAACCTTCTCCATCTGACTCTCCAGCTCGGTCTTGAGGCCGCTGAGCGCAGCGGCCCAGGGCTCGGCGTACTTGCTTACCCAACGGTCGTGGACGAGGCGGATCGGGACCGGGTTCAAGAAATGGAGCTTCTCGCGGCCCCGGCGCTTGGTGACCACCAGCCCGGCTTCCTCGAGCTGCTTCAGGTGTTTCATGACCCCGAAACGCGTGATGTCGAACCGCGCCGCGAGCGTGCCCAACGCCTGCCCGTCCTCGCGGAAGAGCTCGTCGAGCAAGCTCCGCCGAGTCGGATCGGCCAGCGCCTTGAACACTTCATCCACAGGCCGACAATAGTTACCCCGATAGGTCACCTATCAAGCGATCTGAGCTCGGCGTCGACCTTGAACATGTGTCGGGGTTCGGGTTCGGGTCCGAGCCGAAGTGGAGTGGTTCGCCTGACGTGTGGATTCAGGGACCTAGCAGGAGTTCAACTCGGTTGAGGTCGACGTGGCTACGGCCTCGCACGGCGGGATGAATGATGAGGCTGGCGATGTGCTCACGGAGAAACGCACGTTTGCTCTCGGAATCTAGGGTCGCCCAATGTTGGAGTTCGGTGATCGGGTCACGGGCTTCCCGCTCCCGAACCGCGCAATGACGTTCGGCGGCTTCTATGCGAGCTAGGAGCGCAGCGCGAGCCGCTTCGTGTTCGCGGGGAGTTAGGTCCCGTTGCACATAACGTCGAAGAGCGAGCGCCTCGAGGGCTTGTCGGTCGGAGTCCAATCGGTGTCGAATGTCCGTCAGGCCGTCTTGGACACCGTCGCCGTCGGTGACGCGTAGCATCGAGAACAGTGTCTCAACGACGTGATCTTCCACGGGTCGCGCCTGGATGCCGAGGCGCCCACATCCGCCTCTAGTAGGTACAGACCGGCAAACGTAATACCGCACTCCGCGTATGACATTTGAGTACAATGTGCGTCCACAGCGGGCGCACCGGGCTGTGCCAGAAAGAAGATGCGTGGACACTGCGGGGCGCCCGCCATGTCGGCGGGTCATATCACCGAACATTGCTCGCACGTTGGCGTACGTTTGATCATCGAGAATCGCCGGCCACGCGGCCGGGCCCACGATCTCACCTCGGTACTCACGCAGCCCGACGATGCGCGGAGCCTCGAGAACTTTCCGCAACACTCCCCCACGCCACCCGAAGCCCTGGGCACTGCGAATCCCACGCCGGGTCCAGTCTGCGCAAATCGCGTACAGTGCTTCGCCTGCAACGACGCGCGCTGCTGCCTCTTGGATAAGCGATGCTTCGGCCGGCACCACAATCAAGCCACCTCGCCGGTACCCGAAAGGCCGCGCCCCGCCGCCCGGCGGCAACCCGCGATCCGCAAGCTCCCGTTTCTTAAGCGAAACGCGCTCAGAGATGAAATCCGCGTACGCGGCGTCGAAGACGACCTTAACCCGAGCGTGGATGCGGCCTGTCGCCGATGCGGCATCGAGTGGTCCGCCGAGTACGCACTCCACCGCCGAACCACCGACTGACGACAGCAGCCGAAGAATCTCTTCGAGCTGTTCGGGTCGACGCACAAGCCGATCCTGCGCGAGCACCACCACACGTTCGAACCGCTGCGTACGAACGTGGGCAACCAACCGCTCGAATGCAGGACGACGCACGTGCGCATAGCTACTAGCCGACACGTCATTGTCGCAGTACACCCCGGCGACTCGCCAACCCCGATCGGCGGCGTACTGCCGACACAGGCGCTCCTGCCTCCGAACGCCGAGCGCGTTCGCATCGTCATCCCGGCTGATCCGGGTGTAGATGCCAACCCTCACCATTCAGTCGCCGCTCGCTTCTGCCGAAACATGACCATCGGTCCGCCGATTATACCGGCGACCTGCTAGATCCGGCGTCGCTGCTACAGGTCGTCGTTCGGTTGAAACACCACGACATCGGAGAGCGAGATTCGATGAGGATCGCCAATCCCGGAAGACGGCGTTCAGGTCCGAGCCTTGCTGAACGGCATCGGGCCGACATCGCCACATATGAACACGCGACTGAGGTGTTAAAACTCGCGACGGCTCTCACCCTGCTCGTACGCGACTCGGAGTTGAAGAGCCGCAGCGACAAGGAGTCGAACATCGCATCGGTAACGTACATTCACGATGCGTCGAGCCAACGCCGGCGACGCGAGCGCGGCTAACCGACCCCGCCCACAACCCAACTTGCGACGATCAGATCTGATCTCGCCGTACGACTGTCACATCGAGTTCGCAAGCCATTGCGTATCCCCGTGTACCGGGTGCGACGGCGGCCGGCAGAAAAGACTTCTCAGAGCGCGCGGCTCATATTCGACGGTCTGCATTGTTGCGTTTTCGGGCGACTCGCCAGCGCGCTAGTTCACGTGCGTTAGAGAAATCGACGTACCGCCGACGGGTCAACGGCGTGCGGTGCGGGGCGCGAGGAACTCGGCGGCGAGAAACTTGAGAATCGCGCGCCGATCGTCCTCTGTCTGGTCTATCAGGCTGCTGCCCGTCGCCGCGACGCCGGCCTCTCGCAAGGTCGCGTCTAAATCAACTCGGGTGTCGCCTTCGACGATCTTTGCGATGCAGTCGGCGACGTGCACGGCCCGTGTGAGTGGCGCGGCGGTCGCGGTGGTGAGGTGATGGTCGAGGAGTGCATTGGTGATTGCGGGGGGCACTCCTTGTCTCGACAGAACCTGCGCTCCGAGCGTTGCGTGATCGACCCCGAAGATCCGTCGTTCGATCGCCAGGCGGCCTTCGTCGGACTCGTTGGACACCGCTCGAATTGTCTCGTCGAACCGTTGAGGATCGCGGCTGCGCAGTAGATGTTCGCCGAGGTCGTGTAAGAGGCCCGCGGTCAGCGCCTCGGCCGGATCCACCTGAACGTGCTCTGCAACGCGAGCCGCAGCGACGGCCGCGGTTATCGCGTGGAGCCAAAAGTCTTCCGCGAGCTCGCCGCGATCCGATGCGAAGAGCCCGAGAACCGCTGTGCTCGCGATCGAGTGCACTGCTTGTGTTCCCAGTACAGACACCGCCCGCGGGAGTGCCGTGACGTCTCCGGTCGTGCGGAAGTACGGCGCGTTCGCCAGCGTGAGCATCCGAACCGTCAGCGCGGGATCAGTCGAGATCACGCGACTGATCTCGTCCAACGGAGCGTTGGGGTCGTCGAGCATCCAGAGGAGCCGCAGCGCAACCCTTCGGTCTGTCGGTATCTCGTCAGACGCTTGAACCTGTTCCGGAGCGTCAACCTGTAGCACTGTTGGACCACTCCTTCGCAGCGGTTCGCTCATCGCCCAAGACGCCCGGGAACAAGCCCTCTCGGACTGCCTTGATGGTGGCGGCATCGGGAGCGCGCAGGCGACGGAGTGAAGAGCCACGCATCTCCCACGCCGCGCCGCATGCATCGCAGGAGATTGCGAAGGAGTCGCATACGATGCAACGCACCGAGATCGGCGACATATCGTACGGACACTTCTCGAGTTTCATGTCCGTTCAAGTCGGCCAAACGAGATTCACGCTTGAGCGTCGTTTTCGCAAGGACGTGCGCGACCCCTGGCTTGCGAGCGTGTCATCGATCGACGCCATGAGTGCAGGGTGATCAGAGGGTTGTGCAGCGTTGACCAAATACGCCGCGCGATGCAGAATGTGCGACTGGCTCTGCATGAGCGCGGAGCGGTGCAGGACCATTCGCGACCACTTCTCATACCGCTCGGTTCCCTTGGAAACGCGCCCGGAATCCCTGGCCAAGGAGCGGATTAGAATGACACGCCCGATTGATGGCGATCTCGGCCGGTTAGCGGAACTCACAGCGCCATCGTAAGGAATCGACCGGAACTCCGATGTTCCGTCCTCGCGGCGGCACGGGCGCCTCAACGGGCACGCCCTGCCGTACTAAGAAGATCCGCTGATCGCACGATATCGCCAGCACCGACGTCACCGACTATCCCGAATCGGCTGCGGTAGCAAAAGGCATCATCGAGCCGATTTCACCTTAGATAGCCAGCATCGGCCGCGCCGCGGCGGTAACGGAAGGCGAAACCTGTCCAAAGTCGACGCTCACCAACGCAGCCTGCTTGGGCAGGTCATCAGAGACACGCGAGGAGCGCTCCGAGCTTGCGATCGCGCTTGGATTGCCGGCGGAGCTAGAAGGCTGCGCGCCGACTCAATCCAATGGTGCCGTGTGTTGCGACTCGTATTGCACTAAGGCGCGCGCGGCGGCGACGACGGCGACGGCCTCACTCGATTCGAGGTCGTATTCGTGTCGAAGTCGCTCCGCAATCAAGTTGGAGCTGAAGGCTTGGTGCAGCAACTGTCGGGCTACGACGAGCGGCTCGAGGTCCGTAAGCACAGCTGATGATCGACCAATTACTTCGCTCCTGAAGTCATTTGAACGGTTGGGCCCCTTCGTTCGTCCATCCCGATGGCGGTCCATGGCCGGCGAGGTCGCGCTGATCCAAGGCAGGAGAACGGGCGACAATGTCCGAAATCTCCTACCTCGGAGCGACCGACCGATCACCCAGGCGACGACGGCGCCGAAGCGCAGCCGGCAAGTCTCAGGGCCTCGGTGTCGGACTTTGACGTCTTCGCGCGTTACGTCCAGAGCAATTCTGCATTGGGATCGAATCTTGTCGAGGCCGGCCGATAGACACGCATTGGGTCGGTGACCTCCATCCCGACCTTCCAGCGGGGCGTCTCCGGGAGACATGGCCTGGAGACGTCTCGCTGGGCCCTCGCCCCGGGTCGCCAGTGGGTTAGACCGGATCGACCGACTCGAAACGGAAATTCGGAGCAGCGCCGGCGGTCAGATCAGCCAAGCGTGCAGGCTTCAACGCGCAGGAACGGCGCACTGAAATCGAAACCTCGCGAACCGCCTTGTTCGCCGGCCGGGCGCGCGTACTGCCTGGCAAAGGATCTGGTGGCGCGACCGAGATCGCCCAACGATTATGCGTCGGCGCGAACGTTGTGCACGACTGGCGTCGTCGCCATGCCGAGTTCGCGGACCCAGTCCGCCGACTTCAGACCTGGGCCGATCTGGGCTTGGAGCGAGGTCGAGGCGTCGGCGCAGGGACGGCCCGACTGCCTTGACCGTGTCGTTGAACCCGCAACGGTCGACCCTCAGAGTTGGTTACGGCCGAGATTTCGGCCGAACCTGATCTAGCCCTCGTTTCATACGTCTTTCCCGCCAGGCGGACAGAGAGTCCGAGGTCTACGGTGAAACCGCAGGTGACAACCCGGGGTTGCCGCACGTTTGCCTCAATAGGGCGTTCGGCGTACCGATGGTGGCAGAGGGTCGCGAGGATGTTTCGTTGGGAGGGTTTGATGTTGCACGCCGTAATGCGCACCAAGCTGCGTGCGGGCGTTGTCGCCTTGGCGCTTGTTTTCGCCTGGGTTTTGGCGTCGGCGTATCAGGCTGCGCCTGCCGGTGCCGCGGCGTTGACGAACGTGAGTTGGTCGGTTTCGAACAACCAGGTCAGCGCGACGAATGTTACGTATGCGTTCTCGTTTACGGCGGCGACGACGGGCACGATCAAGACGATCACGATGGCGGTCTCCGGTGCGGGCCTCGCCGGAGCACCCGCGATCGCCAGGAACTTCGGTGTAGGGGCAGGCTCGGTCGCGATTGCCGGTCAGACGATCACCTACACGGTGACTGCGGCGGTGGCGGTGTCGGCCGGGATTCCCATTTACTTGGAGTTCTCGGGTCTCACCAACAGCGGCACCGCGGGGAGCTACACGACGGTCATCACGACCAAGACCGCGGCTCCGGCGACGATCGACACCGCGACCTCGCCGGCGGTCACGCTCGCAGCGAGCAATACCGCGGTGACCGTCAGCGTCGCCAAGAGCCTCACGTTCACGATCAACAACACCGCGTTCGAACTCGACTTGGACCCGAGCCTTCCGGCGCTGGCCGATCAGACCAGCAACGTCGGTCTGACGGTGCAGACCAACGCACACTCTGGATACACGCTCACGGTCGCCGACAACGCGACCGGCCTGCAAAGCGCCGCGACCGGCAACCCCACGATCGCCAGGGTCTCGACCGGCAAAGCCACCTCACTGGCGTGGCCGGGCGCACCAAACTACGGATACACGGTCACAGGCACCGGCGCGACGATCGACGGCGCGTTCAACGGGACGAAGTACGCCGGGTACGTCGGCGCGGGCGAACAGATCGCGAGCCGGGCCAACGCGACTGGAGGCACCGCCGATACGGTCACGATCGCGAACCGCGTGGCCATCGACTACACGGCGCCGGCGGTCATCTACACAGACACGATCACTTACACCGTGACACCCAACTACACCTAATCGGCCACGCTGTAGATCGACCTGGAAACCCCATGCATCCGCGGACGTTCACAGCTCGTGCCTGCCGGAACGCGGCGTCGCTCGCCGCGATAATCGCGATCCTGGCGGGCGCGGTCCCCGCACTCGCCGCGCCTGGTCCAGTCGGGAATCGACGGCCGATTGCAGTTTCGGTTCCGTCCGAGGCTGCACCACTCGATCCGGGCGCGACGGGGACGATCCCGATCCGGGTTGTGAATCCGGGATCGACACCCGTCACCGTGCGGCTCACGGGTCAAGGCGTGCGATTCGGCGACGATGGTCGCGTCACGATCTCGGGTAGCGATCCGATGTGGGACGGCCGGATCGATTTCCCCGCTAGCCCGATCACAATCGCCGCCCAGAGTTATCGACGTGTGGGCCTCACGGTGCATATGCCCGCTCGCATCGACCCGGACTTCTACTTTGTCGGCTTCCTTGTTACACCGCTGCCCAACGCGGCGGGGAACCTCACCTACATCAATCAGATCGGCTCGTACATCACGATCAACGTCCCCGGCCCGCGCACACGCACACTCGTCGCCGACCTCCACCTGCCCAGCTTCGCGATCAGCAGCGGCGTCGACGCGAAGCTGCATGTCCACAACGTGGGCAAGGCCGCGGCCATGTACTGGGGCGAGAACGACACGACCGCGACACCAGGATCGTCGAAACCCCGCCAAGGGCTACTCGACCGCTCGCTTCTGCCAGCCGGGCGGTCTCGGACGGTCGTTGTCGAGGCCAAACCTTCGTTCCTCATCGCGATGGTAACGATGCACGTCCATATCTTCTATCCAGGCCGCACCGATGCCGCGACAACCGAAATCGTGCTCACCAAGCACGTCCTCGTGGTCCAACCCACCGCGCTCGTCCTATTCGGCGGCATCCTGATCGCCGCGTGCATCTGGTATGCCCACCGCCGAAGGAAGCGTCGCACCCAACGTCCAACGCGCCCCCGCCCACGCCACCCCGCTAAGCCCACCCGCAATGACGCCCGGAAACGACGCTCCCCATCCCGGCGGCGACGCGTCCCAGCACACGCCGATGCAGCGGTCCGCGTCGACCGTCTGCTCGCGCAAGCTCGCGCCAACCCCAAACGAACCGCTCGCTCTCGACCCCATCCCGCGGACTGACTCGTAGCACCGGAGGCCGCCTCGTTCCGGATCCGGCGAAAACGCGTTTCACGAGGCTCCGCGCTCGGGTCGCCGACCTGTGGCGGCTTTGTTGCATTGGCGCGTAGTCGCGGTCGCCGGTGAGTGTGGCGGCATGTTCCGATCTCATCCTGGCCCGGCCCGCGCAGTATCGAGTTCGGCGTTTGCCGGGTTCCGGTTCCCGCCCGAGATCATCGTTCTCGCAGTGCGCCGGAACCTCCGGTGGACTGTTGCATTGGCGCATTGTCGGGCCGGGCGGTGAGGGTGGCGGATGATGTGTCGCCGTTCCTGTTTGGTTCCCGCAGCCCCGAGTTCGGCGTTCAAAGGCTTTCGGTTCCCGCCCGAGATCATCGTGCTCTCGTTGCGCTGGTATCTCCGATACGGGCTCTCCTACCGCGACGTCGAAGAACTCCTCGCCGAACGTGGGATCGAGGTCGACCACGTCACCGTGTACCGATGGGTGCAGCGCTTCACGCCGCTGCTCGCGGACGCGGCCCGGCCGTGCCGCCACGTGGTCGGCGACCGTTGGTTTGTGGACGAGACCTACGTGAAGGTCGCCGGCCGGTGGCGGTACGTGTACCGGGCGGTCGACCAGTACGGCCAGATCATCGACGTCTACGTCTCAGCGAAGCGGGACATCCGCGCCGCGCGATGGTTCTTCACAACTGCGCTTCGCGCGCATGGC
>PLBO01000092.1 GCA_003134555.1 Actinomycetota bacterium | reverse complement strand
GTGGCCCTCTCACAGCGCAGTGTGTCCCCGCGGTGTATGCCCAGCACCGTTGGTGGGCACCATGCCCAAGGCTGTGTTCGCCCACAATTCACGTTCGGCATCGGGACGCGTGCCGATCGGCAGATCTGTATGCGCGTAGCAGCCTGATCCCTTGGCGCGCCGAGACAAGTCTCTTAGCGGAATGCGTCGGGGAGCGGCAGCCGGAACTTGGCGCAGAGGCGCTTCACGTCCTCATGGTCGACCGAACGTGGTGGATAGCCCGTATGGCACAGCAACGCCCAGTCGGGCGATTCGCAAGCAACCGGCATCCCGTCGATTACTCCGTGGCCGCGCAAGCACGTGAAGTCGAAGTCGTCGCCGCCGCGCACGCTGCCGTAGTGGACCCGACCGTCCGGCAGCTTCTCGTACAGGTGAAGGTCGACGCGAAGCGCGCCACCATTGTGAACGACGAAGTTCCACGGTCGGTCATCACCCCACGGGAACAGGCGGTCGAGCCCCAAGTCGACGAAGGCCCTGATCAATGGTTCAAGGTCTTCGGCGGCGACCCATAGGTCGAGGTCGGAGTGCAGCCGAGTTTGTTCGCCAAGTAGGGCGTCGATTGCCCATCCACCACCGACCGTCGCTTCGACCCCGGCTCGCTGAAGCGACGACAGAATGCGGCGCGCGGTATCAGCGTCCATGTCATGCGTCGTCATCGCGCCAGATTGCCCGATCCGCGTGCGCTGTGCCCGCCGAGCCGATCGGCAGCTATGGCGTTTCCGTACCCCGCGTGTCCGGGAGCGTTCCGTTCGCCAGCATCGCCTTTGCCTTGTCGTTGAACGGTGGTCGACCGTCGTACGGGCACTCCCGGATCAGTTCATCATCCGAGGGAGTTGACCAGATGGGCACCCGCGAGTTGCGGTTGCCGGGTCGGAAAGCGGGCAACTCTTGTCCGCAACGCGGGCAGTGGTACGCGCCCGCAGACCACTGTTCCTCATCGGGCTTGGTAGGTGACCAGATCCAACGCCATGCGTTTGCGAGCTTGCCCATCGACGCCCATGATGCCCGACGCGACGAGTACCCGATCGGCAGTTCTGGCGTAACTACCAAGTTGGATCGACCCACTCGACACCGGTCTCGTCGGTCGAAAGGCGGACGGCGTGCGGGAGGTCGTTGATGAGTTCCATGAGGTGCACCGACAGCACGACGGCGAGCCCATCGACGGTGCCCGTCATCCGATCACTCGGATGGGGCGCGGGCCAGATCGGCACCCGCCACCCGAACAAGCGACCGGGCAGATGGTGCGCGGTGAAGACAACGACGAGCATCGACTCCGCTTGATCGAGAGCGAAGGACTGAACGTCTCCCTCCAAAGCAGGTCCCGGAAAGACGCGCCGCGCGGCCTCCAATAGCGCCGCCTCGTATTCGGCTTTCGAGACACCCGTCAGCGACTCGTATTCCTCGGCGCTGAGGTCGTCCTCGTCTTCCTCGCCTTTAAGCGTTCCGATCTCGGCGATCGCCTCGCCGCTCTTCGGGCATAGCCACACGGCGCGCTCGGAAACCAGGGCAGGTTCCAGCGGATGCGAGTTCGGGTGGGTCGGGCACTCAGGCCACGTCGCCGACATCTCCGCTCGCCACCGCGCCTCGATGGCGATCTCCCGCAACTGCTCAGCAAGCTCAGCAATCTGCGCGGGGCGCGGCCAGCCTGCTGGAACGGAGATGCCGGTTCCGCTTCCGTCGGGTGCCCAGGCAGTCGCGTACAGGTATCCCGGAACAGGGCTCCGCCAGAAGTGCGGCTCGCTCTCGCGCACGTCGAGCAACAGTCCACCGGACGCGATCACATCGTGAATGATCGGACTCAGCGCCGCCTCAAGCTCCGGATCCAGCACCGCGCCAGATTGCCCGCTCTGGCGTCTTATTGCGAGTGCCGATCGGGCAATGAGGGCGCGCCTAACCCGAACGCTCAGCCCTAGGGAACCCCATGGCCTCTCGCTCGCGGCGTAGCTGGTCGATGATCATTCCCGCTGAGACAGCAGGTCGCTGCGAGCGCAGATCGGCCGTTCTTCGTCGCCCTACCGAAGTCCTGGACACTTGGCTGACGACCTAGAGAGAATGTGACGCGTGCACGTCGTCCTTGCGATGTCGCCCCACACCGGTGTGCGCCTCGCGGAAGTCGGATTCCTGCTGATCCTCTTCGCCGGTGTATGGCTCGTCGCTGCCGAGATCCCGCGGTTGGGGATTCACAGAGTCAGAATGATCGTGGCGGGTGTAGCACTTGCGGTCGCCGGTCTTCTTCTCATCATTGCGACCCACTCGGGCCACTTCGGCCAGCCTTAGCTGCATGTAGCCGCAACACGACGGCGCACAGATCGCCCCTCGGTAGCGGCAAACGACCACACCCCTATATCTATTGTCACGTTCTCGCCCGACACTGGCGCTTAGGCATAGGGGAACGAGAAGACCGCGCCCGTGGCCTCTTGACGTGCAGTTGGGCCCGCCAAATCGGGTACTACGTGGGCGTGACCGCGTTCGATGCCGCGCTCTGAACGCCGGTCCCGACGACGTTTCGGGCAGCGACCTTGAACGTGTAGCTCTGCCCCGTCGTCAGGCCGGTGATCAGTCGAGTCGTCACCGTTCCCGCGACGGTGATGGTGGCCTGAATGGCTCCGGCCTTGTACGGCGTGATCACGTAGGCGGTGATCGTGGCGCTCCCGTTCGCAGGTGCGACCCATGAGACCGTCGCGCTCGCCGCCCCTGCGGTCGCATGGACGCCGGTCGGCACACCTGGGAGGGTCGGCGCACCGACCTTGATCGTCGTCACTCCGGCCGGACCGGTCCCTCGGGTGTTCAAGGCAACAACCTTGAACGTGTACAAACTCGCGGTCGTCAAGCCGGTGACCGTCCATGTTCGGGCTGGGCTACACGGCTGAGGCGTGCAGGTGAGCGTGTGAGTCTTCGTGGTTTGCAACACGGTGCCCAGATAGGTCCTCACCACGTAACTCGTAACGGCGGAGCCGTTGTTCGCTGGTGCAGTCCACGACACCGCGGCCGAGGTCGAAGATCCGACCGCGGTCACGACCGGCGCGACGGGCGCGCCCACCGTGATTGGCGGCGACACCGCCGCGGGACCGGAACCGACCAAGTTCTTCGCCACGACCCGGACCGTGTAGCTCGTGCCGTTCGTGAGTCCGGTCAGCGACGTGCTCAACACGCTCGGACCGACCGACTTCGCAAGCGGTGTCTGGGCGAGCGTCCCGATGTACGGCGTTACGACGTAGCTGGTGAGCGGCGAGCCACCATTCGATATCGGAGCCGTCCACGACACCGACGCTTGGCCGCTCCCGGGTACCGCAGCTGCGTTCGTCGGTGCGACGGGCACGACTGGCACAGTTCTCGCCGCTGATTTTGCGGACGGCAAGCTGGCCCCGAGCGCGTTCGTCGCGGTCACCGAGCACGTATACGTCTTGCCGGGCGTCAGCGAAAGCACATAGATCGGGCCGTCGACGAAAACTCCCGGGCTGGTAGTCCCAAGGTCTCCCGTGCGGGTGATCCCAAGGTTGCTCGACGTACACGTCGCCGTGTAGGCGGTGATCGGACTGCCGCCGAAGCCCGTTGGAGCGAAGAACGCCACCGCTCCGGTCGTGCCCGTGATCGAGAAGGTCCCGATGGTCGGCGCGGGCGGCGCACTCTTCGGGAAGGCATAGTTCGACACCGCCGACGGTGGTCCCGAACCGATCGCGTTACGGGCGGTCACCGAGCAGGTGTACGCGTCGCCACCGGTGAAGCCGGTCACGGTGATGGGGCTCGACCCGTTCGTCGCCGAAGGAGCCAGAGAGCTGGCGGCCGTCCCCCTACATGTCGCGGTGTAGTCGATGATCGCACTGCCGCCGTCACTCGCCGGTGGGGTGAACGCAACCACCACCGAGTCATTCGCAGCAACCGCTGTGCCGATCGTCGGCGGACCGGGAGCGGTTTGCATCGGCACGATTGCATTCGATGCGTCTGACGGTGCGCTGGTACCGCGGTCGTTGGTCGCTGTGACCGCGCACGTATACGTGGTGCCATTCGTCAGTCCCGACACCTCGATCGGGCTGACGGCTCCCGACGCGGAAACGGGTGCGCCGCCGCCCGATGGCGTGCAGGTCGCGGTGAAGGCGGTGACCTTGCTGCCACCGTTGTCGGCTGGCGGGCTGAACGATACGGACGCGCCTTGGTTTTGCGCCGTCGCGGTTCCGATTGTCGGAGCGGCGGGCGCGGTCGGCATGCCGATCTGGCTGATGGAATTATTGGCGGAGTTGGCGACCCACATCGCTCCGTCGGGTCCGGCCGCGATGCCATACGGTCCCTTGATGCCAGGATCGAAGTAGGAGGAGAAGCTTCCGCTCGTGGTCATCCGCCCGACCAGGTTGTCGGACGGGTCGGTCATCCACAGTGCGCCGTCGGGCCCGGAGGTGATGGCGTACCCGATCACAGCGGGGAATCGGGTGACGGTTCCCGCAGTGGTGATCCGACCAACCCAATTCGCGTTGTAGGCGAAGTTGGTGAACCACAATGCGCCATCGGGCCCGGTGGTGATGCCGTCCGGGCCCGCTATATAAGCGTGTGTGAAGTTGGTGACGGTTCCCGAGGTGGTGATCCGTCCGATCGAGTTGTTGCCGTTGTTAGTGAACCACATTGCGCCGTCGGGCCCGGTGGTGATGCCTTCCGGGTTCAGCATGCTGGGATCGGTGTAGGTGGTAACCGTTCCGTCGGTGGTGATCTGCCCGATCGAACTGCGTGCGGGGGCCGTGATGCTGTTGTTGGTGAACCACAATGCGCCATCGGGCCCGGCCGTGATGGACAGCGGGTCCGAGATGCCGGGGTCGGTGTAGGTCGTGACGGTCCCGTCGGTGGTGATCCGCCCGATCGAGTCGGGTGGGCCGAACGAGCCGTTGCCGTTGTTGGTAAACCACAATGCGCCATCGGGCCCGGCGGTAATGCCGCCCGGGAAGGTGATCCCGGGGCCCGTGAAGCTCGTGACTGTCCCCGCGGTGGTGATACGCCCGATCGAATCATTGCCGCCGTTGGTGAACCACATGGCCCCGTCAGGCCCCGCGGTGATACCGGTGGGGTTCGAGGTGCCGGACGCTCGATGCCGCAGGAAGGTCCCGCCGGTGGTGAGCTGCCACATCGATGTGTAGTCGCCGAACCACAACGCGCCATCCGGTCCGGCCGTGATACCCATCAGGCCCGAGATCCGAATGTCGGTGTAGCTCGTGACGGCCCCCGCGGTCGTAATCCGGCCAATGGAGCTGCGACTGATGTTGGTGAACCACAACGCGCCGTCGGACCCGACGGTGATGCCCGTTGCGCCGGTGATGCTCGCGTCGGCGTAGAACGTGACGGTTCCCGCGGTCGTGATCCGACCGATCGAACCGGTATTGCTGCTAACGGCATTGGTGAACCACAACGCGCCGTCCGGCCCGGCCGTGATCCCGCCCGGCGTCACGATGCTCGGGTTGGTGTAGTTGGTGAAGCTTCCATCGGTGGTGACGCGACCGATCGAACCGCCGTCGGTGAACCACAACGCACCATCGGGTCCGGCCGTGATCGCGCCTGGGCTCGCGAGCGTGCCCGGATATCTCGTGACGGTCCCATCAGTGGTGATACGACCGATGGAACTGCCTTGACCGTTGGTGAACCACAACGCGCCGTCGGGCCCAACGGTGATCGCCCCCGGGCCCTCAGTGCTGGCCGGGATTCCGACTCCGGGGTAGTGGGTGATCGTCCCGTCGGTCGTGATCCGCCCGATCGAACCCGCATTGACGAACCACAACGCGCCGTCCGGCCCCGCGGTAATGGCACAAGGATGCGAAACGCCGACACCCGTGTACGTCGTCAGCGTCCCATCGGTAGTCATCCGTCCGATCGAGTTGCCTCGGGAGTTGGTAAACCACAACGCGCCATCGGCCCCCGTCGTGATGCCGCACGCGAACGAGATGACGTTGGGGTTCGGATAGTTCGTGATCGTGGGTGATGCGCCAGCCGCTCGGGCCGTCAACGTCACCCCCAACGCCGCAACCGGCACGGCCATCAACACCACCAGGCCGACCAAACAGAGGCGACGACCCAACATCCTCACCATGTCCCCTGCCCCAACACCTTGAGCCGTCTCCGAGGAGCGTCATGCTACGCCAGCAGCTCCCAATGATGTCGGGGATCTCAGAAACGAAACTCCAAGCCCCGAACCAAAGCATCCGAGCCGTGCGGGCGTTTCCATCGGCAGAGTTGGCGCTGCTGAAGAGGCGCCGGGGGACGAGGGCAACGGACACCGGCGGTCGCGAGTTTCGTGTCGCATGACGACTTCGCTCGCACCGACCTGGCTAGTCATGGAGCGTCCTCTAGAACGATTGGCTGCTTCAGGACGAGGAAAAGCCCACCGTCTGTAGTGGTCACGCCGACAAGCTCTCATCCTTCGAGTCCGAGGGCGTCAAGTTGTTGCCAAAGCGACTCGTCCTCGGCCCTGCCGAGCAAACGCTTGTAAGCCCATCCCGTGACCTCGGATGCGCCCGTGTCGCTGATCCCGAAGGGTGCCAGCAGTGCGCGCAGCTCTAGTGGAAGGTGCGCTCCGTCTTCGATGAGGTATTCGCTGTCGCGAGTTTGCAACGTTAGGTATGCGCGCTTCTCCTTGCGGCGTGCGGCGAGTCCGAGAACTCCGAACGCGATGACGGCTCCGACCCGAGGTCGCATCTGGGCCTGATCGACACCTTCGACCCGCGCAGCCTTGACATCCGGCCACGGGATGACGGTTGCGGCCGACCCATCGGCGTGTCGAATCTGCACTCCCGCCCCGCTGATCATCACGATAACGACCGTGCCCGCGACAACTGGGCTGCTCTTGGGCGCGGCGAGCAAACCAGCGTCTTCCAGCCGTACGACATCGGTGAAGTCGGACCGCTCCCAGATCGGAGAGCTGTCAGTGGTCGGTCGGATGCGACCCAACTCGTCACGTACTGCGCGAGCGAAATCTTCGGCGTTGGCATCGACGTAGAACATGTCGCCTGGGTCGGCATTCGAGGCGGGAAAGAACGCTCGACCGCCCGTCGTGCTCACAACGACTGCCGTAGCCAAGTCTGACAACTCGTACGCCCGGTCGAGTCCGCCTCCACCAACGAGCAAACGGCGCGGTGTCAGCGCCGCGATGCAGTCACCACGATTGGAACGACCCGGAAGAGCGCGCAGCACGACTTCTCCATCTTCGACCAGGCCCGCAACGGCGAACGCTGCATCTCGATGAGCCTTCGAGGCGTCCCGCTTCAGAACTTCGAGAACGTCGTCCCGCATGACTCCCTCGGCACCGTCATGCCCGTGGCATGCTGCCATATGAAGCAGTCGCTGCCAACGGGCGCGCCACGAGATCGCGACAAGTTCAGCGTTTCTTCGCGGCCGTTTTCTTGTTCGTCTTCTTCGCGGCTTTCAGATTCCGAGCCCGCGCGGCCCGCGCCTTCACCAGGTTCTTGGCGAGCTTGGCGCGCGCCTCGGGCGACATCGGCCGACGCTTCTTCGCGACCTTCTTGACCGCCTTCTTGCCCGTGTTCTTCGCCGCAGACTTGGTGGCGTTCGACGCAGCGCGCCCAACGGCCGGACGTACGTCCGCGACCTCGACACCTTCACCGAAGAGGTCGGAAGCAACGATGGCCGCTTGGTAAGGGTTGTCGGCGGTGACAATCTCGACGGATGTGCGGCGGAGGGTGACTCGGTATCTCGACATTCAGGGGGTCCTCTCGGGGGAGGTCGGTGCGGACGGACAACAACCTAATAAACGTGGGGCCTGGCTCCTATCGCGCGTCGAGCGTACGTTTCAACCATGAGAAGTAGCCTGCCGAGCGCGCCGTCCATTGTTCCGCGCCGCGCGGATCGGCAGTTCGGTGTGCCTCAGTCGGTCCAGATCGCAGGTCCCGCACGCGGCGGGCCCTTGCTCCAGCCGCACCCAGGCGCAGCAATGTGCTGTCGCTCGCCGTTCGAAGCGACGGCCGACTCGTCGTAGCAGCCTGAACCGGTGGCGAGCATGCACCATGCGGCGAGGTCGGCGTCATCGGCGCTCGGAAACGCCGACTTGAAGACGCCGCCTTCCAGCCCGATTCCGGATTGTCGGACGACCCCGACAGTGGTTCCCGCACTTGCCACGACCGTTTTCCCAAACGCATATGCGCACAACGCGCCGGGCGTGACGTCGGGATGTGCACAGCCACGGCACGTCTGCGCGCCGGTCGCAGCTGTGCTCCTCGTCGTCGGCGGCCGCGTCGAGGTCGGCGACGACGCTCGGGGGTGCGAGGCACTACATGCCGCGGTGATGAGAACCAATGCCGTGACAAGGAGGAGTCGCTTCACACGGGTTCGACGCTGCATCGGTGGGCTGAGTTCCACCCGCCCAGAATGCCCGATCGCGCGCCCGCGGGCGAGCGCAGAGCGGCAGATCTGGCGCGTCCTCGACCGCCGGAAGATGGCCCATTACGCTTCTGGCGTGGCACCTCGGCCAGTAGTCATCGCAGTCATCATCGCCGTTGCGGTAATAGCGCTTGTCGCTATCCCGATCAACTGGGGAGCGATTCAGTGGGGCACTGTGCCCACATGGATCGGCGCGATTGCCCTCTTGCTCGTCGCAGCCGGTGTTTGGGTCGCGGTTCTTACGCGCAACGACGTCCGCGAACGCAGCGACCACACGCTGTAGAACGCACGCTGATCGGCAGTTATGTACTGCCGATGGGACGTCGACGACGCACCGCCAGCATGAGGGCACATCCCGCAACGAGAACGCTCGTGCCGCACAGGCCGAGGATCAGCGACTCGTTGCCAGTGCGCGCGAGGTCCGATTGCGCAATCACAAAGGTGCGCGCCGCAGAAGCGTCTGCAGGACCTATTTCGTGGCCTTTCGCGACACAGAAGACCGACACCAGGGCGTTGCCCGGTGGCGCGTCCAACGGAACGGTGAGCCCGGCGCTCCAGGCACCGCTTGAGTTCGGATCAACGTACGCATTCGTGAGGACGGTGGCGTTGCGCGAGAGCGTGATGTAGACGGTCGCCTGGGCCGCCGTACCAGTCGGAAGCGTGCACGGCGTTACCGATCGCATGGTGACGAGTGTGCCCGGCGGACCGGATGATCTGCCGATCGAGAACGTAGCGACGGCTGCGTAGGACGTGCCACTCAACAACAGGGCCAAGGTGAGTGAGCCCGCCAACGCTCCGGCAAACCTCTTCGCCTTCACGAGCGCATAATGCCCGATCGCGAGCGCCTCGGCGAGTGCCTGATCGGCAGATATGGCGTCGTCAACCTGATAGTGCACGACGCGCAATCTGGTCGAGGACTCGCGCAGCGATGCAGATGAGAACGCCCAGAGCGATCAACGTGAGGGCGCTGCCCGCGATCTCCCAGCGGACGTAGGCCTCACTGTCCGCTGCGAGGGTTGGCGTCGCTATTTGCGTCCAGATCAAGTCAATGATCCCAACGAGGACGATGAGCACACCGATCCACGAAAACACGCGTGCAGTCAACACTGCGCTCTCCCCTGCTCGAAGTGATGCGACACGCCTCGGCTGCCGTGACGCGATTACGACCGCGGCGTCTTCCGTGCCATCCATGGGCGACACCGTCTCCAAGTCGGACGCTGAATCGTCGGTGCCGTCTTCGCGCACGCACACAGATTGCCCGATCTCGCGTCGTTCCGGCGAGTACCGAGCGGCAGGGATGGCGTGTCGATCGTCTACCTGAGGCTCCCTCGAATAAGCGCGGCAACGGCGACGCCAACGTCTTCGGGAGAGCGTCCGGTGCTGTCGACGATCGGAAGATCTAATGAGCGGTAGTCGCGGGCGTCCGCAAGAGCCTTGGCGAGATCCTGAGCGCGATCCATACCGAGTCGGTGCGTGCGTTCCTCGTCAGAGCAGTCCAGGAGAACCCACGAATCGACTGGCCAACCGCGCAACTCATCGGGAGTACACACGCCGAGCAGAACGGTCGGGTGTGGTCGAATCGAATCGACGATCACCTGGACGAGGTTTCGGTAACCCGGCCATGTCTCCGGGCTTCTCCGAATGTCCCGACCGGCCAACTCGCTCGCGGCATCCATGAACGAGTCCCAGTCGATCACCGCGCAACCCGCAAGGAGTCGGCGAAGCACCGGCGCAAGCGCCGTCTTGCCCGATCCCGGAGCGCCGAGCACATACGTCAGCACGTACGCAGAATGCCTGATCCGGCGTCATCAAGCGAGCGCATAGCGGCAGTTATGCGTTCTCGTTGCGGGTCGGGTCGTCTCCCGCGAGACGGACGAGGCCGAGTCGATCACCTTCGCCCACGACCACGAAAACGGTGAAGGTTTCGCCGTCGTCGGCCTGTCG
>PLBO01000011.1 GCA_003134555.1 Actinomycetota bacterium | reverse complement strand
GTATCCACCTCGGTGACATCGACCGTCGCGGTGACGACGTCTCCGGTCTCAGCGTGCACATCGCAGCTCGCGCCATGGCGCAAGCCGATCCCGGTCAGATTGTGGTGACCGCGTCGGTCCCCAGCGCCGTCACCGGCCAGGCCGCGACGTTCGAGACACTCGGCGCACACAAGCTGAAAGGCGTCCCAGGCGAGTGGGAACTCTTCCAACTCACTGATGCCGCCGGCGAAAGGTCATAGCGAACTGACAACTGGTGCAGCTCGAGTTCCACTCGGCTCGGAACCCGGCTGCACGCTACGTGGGTGGTTTGCNNCGCTCGGATAGACGCCAAGGCTGCCTGAGCCAGCTTCGCCGGTGCTTCGTCGGGAAACGGAAGCACGGCGCTCACGTTGATCTCGCACAGTACGTACGAATCGTCGCCCGCAGCGTCCTTGGGACCGAGGAGGAAGTCGGCATCCCACAACGCAGGCAATGACGCGTTGTCGAGGCCAACGAGTGTCTGCATGGCCGGTACCCAGTCCNNGTGCTGACGGATCGCCATCGGGCGGCGACGGATACTGCCGAGCGAATCCGACTACCTCGTCTTTGACGAGGTAGCAGCGGATGATGCCCTCCGTGATGCGCGATTGGAATGGCTGGTCGATCAACCGTCCGGCGCCGTTTGAAGACGCAAAGTACCGCGCACATCGTTGCATGAACTCTCCGAGTGGAACGTGCTCGGTTACTTCGTCGCGCAGCCGCGCCCGTTGTACGCGCACCATCGCGTCCACCCCGGATGATGATGGCGCAACCAGTTCGACCTTCTGCACTCCGATACCGCCGTTACCCCGGTACTGCTTCAGCACGCGGGCTACACCCGTGCGAAGAGTCGTCGGAAACCGTTCCTTGAACTCCTCGATGGTCTCGTAGAGGTACGTCTCCGAACCCCAGCCCAACTCGCGGGTCCGGTACAGCACTTCTTTGGTGCCCATCCTCGAGATGGTGTCGGGATGTGCGCTGACCCACACCCCCTCGGACGCGACCTCCAGTAAGAGCGCGTCGAGGTTCGTACGGTCGCTGCCCTCAGTAACCGGATCGACCCATACCAGCACCCCATCGACACCGACAAGCTGTGAGCGGATCTCTTGGGTCGCGTCGTCGCTGTAGACGACCGCCTCGGCGACAAGACCGACTTCGGCGAGAGCGTCAAAAACTGGCCCCAACCTCGTCTTGGACATCAGCGGGATCGGAGCGCGCCGGTCACCACGGAACACGACGGCGATCCGGTCGGTGGACATTTGTCGGAGCGTAGATGCAGATGCGAGACCCGCACGGTCGCTCGTCCCACCGGTTCACCGCTCGTGCTCGGCACGGCTTCACAGTCGGCGAGGCTTCGGTCGCGAACGCCCAGTTCCCGGCGAGCTGGGACACCCCGGTCGCGAGACATTGGGACGCGCGGCCTGTGACACCATCGCGTGGTCCGCGCTGGGTGAGCGTGTTCGCGAACCGGCGCCTCGGAGCGGGAAACATTGGGTGATGGGTTCGGAATCGGATGCGGGAGTGATCCGGTCGTCGTTCGATGAGCCGGCACGCTTCGGCGAGATATTCGATCGGCACGCGACGGTGGTCTTCCGGTATCTCGTGCGTCGCGTGGGTGTCGATGACGCCGAGCTGCTTCTGGGCGATGTGTTCCGTGTGGCGTTCGAGAAGCGGGCAACATACGACGATGAGCGGCCGAGTGCGCGGCCGTGGCTCTACGGCATCGCGACCAATTTGCTCGCACATCAGCGGCGGAGTGAGGCGCGGCGGATCGCAGCGACTGCGCGTCTCCTGGCGGGTCAGGCTCCCCTGGACGACTCGACGGATCAGGTTGTGGCTCGACTCGACGCTTTGGAGTTGTGGCCGCGCGTCGCGGAGGCTGTGGCGCTCCTTCCCGAAGTTGAGCGCGACACGTTGCTGCTGTATGTGTGGGAGGAGCTCAGCTACGACGAGATCGCTACCGCGCTCGACATTCCGGTGGGTACCGTGCGATCGCGACTCAATCGAGCGCGGCTGAGTCTGCGCGAACTGCGGACATCGATCGGGAGACAATAGTGAGCGACGACTTCGACCACTTGCGGGAATTGCGTCCCGATCGGGTCCAGCCCGAAGAGCCGGCCGAACCGACCGTCTTCGCCCGAGAGAAGGAGCGTTTGATGTCCACGATCGATTCGACGCGCGAGAGTTCGGCGACTGCCCTGCGGATGCCCGACATCTATCCGCGATTGGCCTACGAGGACGAGCGCGCTGCGTTGGACTATCTCGTGCGTGTATTCCAGCTCGCCGAGATCCGCGAGGCTCGCACCGAAACTGACGAGTCGATGCTGGCCTGGCTACGTGTCGGCGACGGCGTGGTGATGATCGGACACGCCAATGCCGAGATCCACCGGATCCACAGCCCACGTACAGTCGGTAACACGACAGTGCAGATGATGGTGTACGTGGACGACATCGATGCGCACTACGCGCATGCGGTCGCCGAGGGCGCGGACATCACGATGGAGATCGAAGACGCCTTCTACGGCGAACGCCGATACGAAGCGACCGACCTCGAGGGCCATNNCCCGCAAAGCGGCAACTCGTGACCGGCCGATCGGTCCCGAATGGACTCGCCACCGCGCGCAGGTCGACGGCTCACCCCCGGCGATATGGGGGCGCTTCTTGGCCGGTGCCGGCCGAACGTGGTCGTGGTCGATGTGCCACGTCACTTGTTGGCTGGCTGGTCGAGCGAAAATCGGGCACAGGGGGCTTCCGATGAGCGACAGGGCCAACGCGCGCTCGTTCCGCATGGGCAGACTGGATCACGTACATATCCGAGTGCCCGACAGGGCGGAGGCGGCGGCGTGGTACGCGAAGCACCTCGGGTTCGAACCGGTCGAAGAGTACGCGTTTTGGGCGACTGGCTTCGAGGGCGGCCCGCTCCAGATCTCCGCCGACGGCGGCAAGACGATGCTGGCGCTGTTCCAATCCGGTGAAGGCCACCCGATGGTCGCTCAGACGACGGGCGTTGCGTTCAGTGTCGATGTGGAGACTTTCATCTCGTTCACACGCNNGCGGCCCCTCGGGTCGACCGCTCGTGCCGGACGACGTGATCGACTTCGACATGTGTTGGGCTTTCGACCTCGCGGATCCCTGGGGCAATCAGTACGAGCTCAACTGCTACGACTACGACCGGATCAAGGCCGATCTCATCGAGCCCGACGCAATCACCGCGGTCCGCTACTGGCCGCGCGAGCTGTACGAGGAACATGTCAGAACCAGATGAGGCACCACAGTGCGCAGAAGTGCCTGCTGATCGTCGAAGAGGTCCCCGA
>PLBO01000069.1 GCA_003134555.1 Actinomycetota bacterium | reverse complement strand
ATCGCTGCTGTAGGTCGCCGTGATGGTGCGCGACCCGACCGCAAGCGCGGAGGTCGTGAGTGTCGCGTTCGCGGAACTATCGAGGGTGCCCGAACCGAGTGTCGTAGCGCCGTCGGTGAACACGATCGTCCCGGTTGGGGTTCCGGCGCCCGGGCCCGACACCGACACCGAGGCCGTGAACGTGACCGGCTGTCCGAACACCGACGGCGACCCCGACGACGAAATGACGGTCGCCGTGCTCGTTCTGCCCACGACCTGCACCTCGTTCGATGTACTGCCGGCGAAGGACGCATCGTCGCCGTAGATTGCGGTGATCGTGTCCGACCCAACGGACGACAGGGAAGACGTGAACGTCGCGTTCCCGGAACCATCGACGGTGACCGACGACAGCATGGTTGCGCCGTTCGTGAACACGACCGTGCCGCTCGGAGTTCCGGCGCCGGGACCCACCACCGACAGCGACGCCGTGAACGTGACCGACTGGCCGTACACCGCGGGTTGGGAGTTCAAGCCGAGAACAGTCGTGGCCTTGTCGACTGTTTGGGTGACTCCGCTCGATGCGCTTGTTGCGAACGACGGGTCGCCGCCGTAGGTCGCGGTGATGGTGGGCGATCCGACCGCAAGCGCGGACGTCGTGAACGCGGCGTTCGCCGAACCGTCCAACGCGACCGTCGCGAGTGTCGTTGCGCCCTCGTTGAATACGACGCTTCCGGTGGGCGTCCCGGTACCGGGTGCCACCGCGGACACGGATGCGGTGAAGGTCACCGGCTGGCCGAACACCGACGGCGACCCCGACGACGAGATGACGCTCGCCGTGCCGATTTGGTTGGCGACCTCCGAGATGGTGTTCGACGTGCTGCCCGTGAAGGTTGCGTCGCCACCATAGGCCGCGGTGATCGGGTGGGTCGCGATCGAAAGCGAAGACGTCGTGATCGCCGCGTTCGCCGAACCGTCCAACTCGACCGTCGCAAATGTCGTTGGGCCGTCCTTGAACACGACGCTTCCGGTCGGGGTTCCGGCACCGGGTGCCGCCGCGGACACGGACGCAGTCATCGTGACCGGCTGGCCGAACACCGACGGCGACCCCGACGACGCGACGCTCGTGACGGTCGCGGCCTTGCCGACCACCTGGGAGAGTAACGGTGATGTGCTCGCCATGAATCCGACCGCACCGCCATAGCCGGCGGTGATCGTGTGCGACCCGACCCCGAGCATGGAGGTTGCGAGTGTCGCGTGTCCGGAACCGTCGAGCGTTCCCGAACCCAGTGTCATCGCGCCGTCGTTGAACACGACCGTCCCGGTTGGCGTCGCCGCGCTCGCGGTGACGGTCGCGGTGAGCGTGACGGGCTGGCCCGACACCGCGGGATTCGCCGACGAGGAGAGAGTGGTCGTGGTCGGAACGTACGGACCGAAGCCCACGAGGTGTCCGTCGTACGTCCCGACGTAGGCGCGTCCGTTGTTGAACGTCGGCAGCGAGAACTTGGTGGCGTTCCCGAGAGGCGAGCGGAACAACAGCGGCAGCGCGCTGGTGGAACTCTGTCCAGGCGCTACCGCGGCGTAGGCCTGCAGCTCGGCGTCGCCAGTGGACGGATTCGCGGCAATGGCCCAGACGAGCGCAGAACCGGCCGTGGACCCGTTCGAGGTGACGACCGGTGACATCGCGCGATAGCAACACTTCCCGTTGCCCACGATCCCGATGGTGGGCGTCCCCGCCGGCGTCGTGATCCTCCACGCCTGCAGCCACCCGCGCTGGCTCATGTAGAAGTATCCGCCCTCACCGGGCCACACGGCGGCGTGGCCGAACACCCCCCCGTTGAGCGGGGATTGGGCGACCGACGCGTCCGCGCCGTTGGGGCCCTGAGCCAGTCCGCCGAGGTTGTCGCGATCGAGCAGGTAGGTGATGCCTTGTTTCCCTCCCACGACCAACAGATGTGGGTGCCCGGCGATGCCCATACTGTCCGGCAGCGCCACCGGGCCGCCCGACCCCAGATCCAGGTCCCGCGCGGCCAGGACGTCCTGATCGAAGGGCGTGAACCGATCAGCGACGGCGACCGTGCCGTCCGGTTGCTGGTTGAGGCGGAGCACGGAGTCTCCGTCGGGGGCCGGCCCGTTGCCCGTCGCGACGAACAGGCGGCCGCTGCCGTCGGACATCAGACCGGATCCTGACTGCCAGATGCCACCACCGATCGACGACGCGCCGGTCGCGTCCGTCCAGAGCGTCTGCGCTCCAGTGGTGGTCGAGACGCCCACAATCCAACCCTTGTACGGTCCTCGGTCGCCAAAACTCCCGAACCCGGCGTAGACCCAACCGTTGAGCAAGGTCAGTCCGGTTCGTTGCAGCTCCCACGGCGCGTTGAATACCGATGACGGATCGTTGCGCGCAGTCCCGGCGATTTGTACCGGCGATCCAGTTCGCTCGGCGCCGGTCGAGACATTCAATGCGTGAAGCATCGACTGACCGGAAGAGGCGTTGGCCCCATCCCACGTTCGCGCCATCACATATAGCGTGTTCGTTGCGATATCAACCACGGGTGTCGAGGTCACACCGATCTCGGGGTTGAGAAAAAGAAACACGTTGTTAGCGATTGCGCCAGGCGGTTCTGGAGTGCCGACCGTCTGAGACCATTGGATCACGCCCGTGATGGCGTCAATGCCGTAGACCATGTCGTGCTCGGTGGCGACGATTACCGTCGATCCCACGACGACTGGCTGCGCGTACACCTCGCCTGCGATGGGCGTACTGAAGAGTCTGCCGAACGATCCGTTCCCGATCGTCGACGGCGAGAGCGCGGGTTCGTTCGGATCCCAACCATCGCGTGTGAGGTGGTTGTCGATCGTGAGGACATCAGCTCCGGCCACCTTCGGGGCGCCGAGCACTGACACCGCGAAGAGTCCGGCGAGCGCGATGAAGATGGCGAGCGCGTCAGCCAACAATCGCCGCTCACGACTCAACCTCGTCGTCTCCACAGCAGCTCTGCCGAATCCGAAAGTGGTTCCGAAAGCGCGGGAACCGTTGGGGGCGTGCCACTGCGAGGTCTGGACATGGGCACGTCCACGAAGCTCAACTCCGCCACAGCGATCCTCCACCCGGCGTCAAGTGATCAGTGCGACTTGAAGGGTTCACCAGGTCTATGATTCGTGGCCGCAGCTGCACAACACTTGTCTCCGGGGCGGCCGAACGTCTGCCTTCGGCGCTTGGTGTTCGCGGGTGCCGACGAGGCGGGAGCGATGTCCGTCGTAAACGACAAGGGCGGCCGCGTGCCGTTCAATGACCTCGGACGCCGACACCAGTCCCTTGCCGTGGAGTTGGAGCGAGTCGCGCTGCGCGTCATGCGCGGCGGCTGGTACGTACTCGGGCCCGAGGTCGAAGCGTTCGAGTCCGAATTCGCGGCTTACTGCGGCGTGCGCGGGTGCGTCGGAGTCGCCAACGGAACGGACGCCTTGGAGTTGGCGATGCGGGCGCTCGGCTGTGGTCCCGGGAACGAGATCGTCATGGTCGCCAACGCAGGCATGTACGCCGCGACCGCCTGCGTCGCGGTCGGCTCGACACCGGTCTTCGCGGATATCGACCCCATCGCGGGAACGCCGCGCGCCGAGTCGATCGCGAGCCTCGTCGGGCCGCGGACGCGAGCCATCGTCGTCACGCATATTCACGGCATCGTGGTCGACGTGTCTGAGATTCGGGCAGCGATGGGCCCGGCCGACATCGCAATCATCGAGGATGTCGCGCAAGCTCACGGCGGTGCGTTGGGTGGCGTGCGTACCGGTGGGCTCGGCGACGTCGCGGCGTTCAGTTTCTATCCGACGAAGAATCTCGGCGCCGCGGGCGACGGCGGGGCGGTCACGAGCAACGATCCGGAGGTTCTCGAGGCGGTGCGCGAGCTCCGTCAGTACGGTTGGACCGATCGGTTCGTCGCGACCCGCCCCGGGGGGCGCAACAGTCGGCTCGACGAGATCCAGGCGGGGCTGCTGCGCGTGAAGCTGCCCGGTCTCGACGACGGGAACGAACGGCGCCGGGTGATCGCCCGGGCCTACGTCGAGGCGGCCGACGGGCGTTTGCATTTCCCGCACGAATCGGCTCGCGACTACGTCGGCCATCTGTGTGTCGCCCGTCATCCGGAGCGGGACCGCCTGCGGGGACTCCTCGAAGAGCGCGGCATCGGAACCGCGATCCACTATCCCGTCCCCGATCACTTGCAACCGGCCCTTGCCGGAATCGCGTGGCGACATGTCGGTCTCACAGAGACGGAACGGGAGGCGCGAGAGGTTTTCTCGCTCCCCTGCTTCCCGGAACTCACCGACGACGAGGTCGCGCGCGTGTGTGACGCGCTCGGTGAGATCCTGTGACCGTGCCGCCTGCGATGCCCGCCCGCACTCCCAGGCTCTCGCTCGTCATCCCCGTGTACAAGAACGAGGCGGAGATCGCAGCGCTGATCGGGTCGCTCGGCGAGATCCAACCACAACTGCCCGGCGAGCTCGAAGTTGTATTCGTGGTCGACGGCAGTCCCGACCGTTCTCACGAGCTACTCGCGCAAGCCCTTCCGGCGATGCCGTTCCGTTCGGTGCTCGTCGAGTTGTCGCGAAACTTTGGGGCGTTCGCAGCCGCACGCCAGGGTCTCCTCACCGCGTCGGGCGACTACTTCGCCGTCATGGCGGCCGACCTGCAGGAGCCGCCCGAGCTCGTGGTCGAATTCTTCAAACGTCTCCTCTCGGCCGACGCTGACGTCGTCTTGGGCGAGCGAGTCGGTAGAGCCGATCCCCTGCTCACGCGACTCACCTCACACCTGTATTGGAGGACCTATAGGCGCCTGGTTCTCGCGGACATGCCGGCCGGCGGGATCGACGTCTTCGGCTGCAACCGGGTGGTACGCGAGGCACTTCTTTCGATGCGGGAATCTCACTCGTCGCTCATGGGACTCCTCATATGGTCCGGATATCGTCGTATCGTCATACCGTATGTTCGCCGGAGTCGCGAGCTCGGTAAGAGTTCATGGACCTTCCCGAAGCGACTCGGCTACATGCTGGACAGCTCGTTCTCGTTCAGTGACCTTCCCATACGACTTCTTCTCACAACGGGGTTCGCCGGCCTCGCGTTGATGCTGTCGGCCAGTGTCATCGTGTTTCTCGGATGGCTGCTCGGCGTCATCGACGTCGCCGGCTATACGCCGCTCATGCTCGCAGTGCTCGACTCGGGCGCACTCATCGTCTTCTCGCTCGGGATCATCGCGTCGTACGTGTGGCGCGTGTACGAGAACACGAAAGAACGCCCTCTCGTCCTGGTTCGGTCGGTTGTCCGCGGCGGTGGCGATTCTCGTGCCTGACTACTGGCTTCATACCCAGGCGTTGTGCGAAACCGCCTCTGTCGGTGCCGGTACACGAGTGTGGGCGTTCAGCCACATTCTCTCGGGCGCCGAAATCGGGCGCGATTGCAACATCAGCGACGGCGTCTTCATCGAGAGCGATGTGGTGCTCGGGGATCGGGTGACCGTGAAGAACGGCGTACAGCTCTGGAACGGACTTCGCGTAGGCGACGACGTACTCATCGGTGCGAATGCAACCTTCGCCGTTGATCCAACTTCCCTGACCGAAAGCTCCGGTGTGGCGCTCCGGCCGACCATCGTCGAGAACGGGGCGATGCTGGGCGCCAGCTGCACGATCATGTCCGGCGTGCGCATCGGGCAGCACGCGGTGGTGAATCCAGGAGCGGTCGTCATCGGAGACGTCCCGCCAAATGCCATCGTCACCGGAAATCCCGCGCGCATCACCGGATACGTCGGTACCTTCCAGCTCGGTCTCGACACCCCAACGGGCGAGCTTGAGGGGCCCGCCCAGGAGAGCACGGTCGGGCGCGCGCGCGTCCATCGGCTGCCACTCGTTCACGACATGCGTGGGGACCTCTCCGTCGGGGAATTCGACCGAGACATTCCGTTCAAGGTCGCGCGGTACTTCGTTGTCTTCAACGTACCGAGTTCAGACGTCCGCGGTGAGCATGCGCATCGCGTGTGTAGCCAGTTCTTAGTATGCGTGACGGGATCGTGCGCGGTCCTCGTCGACGACGGCACGAATCGCGCGGAGATCGCGTTGCACGAACCAAACGTCGGCCTGTTCTTGCCTCCGATGGTGTGGGGCACGCAGTACAAGTTCTCGGCGGACGCGGTCCTGCTCGTCTTTGCCTCGCATCTGTACGATCCGGACGATTACATCCGGAACTTCGACGAGTTTCTCTCCGAGGTCGGTTCCACGTCTTCGCCGAGAGCGCACGACGAGCGGACCTGAGAGTCGACGGCGTGTCAGGAGCCGTACTGCCGTTTCCACTCGTCGACGACTGACGCGGGGTAACCGCGATGAAAGTGGCGCATCCAGGGGTAGGCCGGCCCCGACCCGTCGCGGAGCTGCACGTCGAACGTCGGGCCTCGCGGTTTGGCGGGCACGCCCGCGACGATGGTGTCCGGGTCGACGTCGCGGCTGACCAACGCGTGAGCCGCGACGACCGAGCGAGTGCCGACTCGCACGCCCGGCAGGATGGTTGTCATGGTGCCGAGCACCGCGTAGTCCTCGACCACGACACCGGACAGATGACCTTCGCTCGGTGGGTGCGGATCGTTTGTGAGGACCACGTATGGGAAGATCCAGACGAAGTCGCCGATCTTCGACTTCTGCCCGATGTGCACGTTGCTGTGGACACGGACGTAGTCGCCGATCTCGGCGTGTCCTTGCAAGTCGGACAAGGTGCCGATCTGCAATCCCTCTCCGGCCGAGACGCGTTCGCGCACCGTCACATTGTGGCCAGTGCGTAGACCGGGGCCGAACGTCGATCCCTGGTAGAAGACCGAGTGCGAGCGGATGAGCGAGTCCTCGCCCACGACGAGAGGATCGCGGCTGCCGGCAACCGGTCGCCCGATCACGCAATGGCTGTCGATCACCGTGCCGGCACCGATCCGGACGCCGCCGTATACGACGGTGAACGGGCCGATCTTCACCCCGCGCTCATCGATCTGCGCGTCGGGCGAGACGCGGGCGTCGGGGTGAATCGCGTGACCGTCAAACTCCTCCGGCGAGTCGAACGGCGCGCCGTGCTCGAGCGCGTGCATCTCCGGCGTGGCGTCGAGATCGTCCACGTGTCGTACGTTAATCGGTCGCGCGAGAACCCGAGACTATGAGGCGGATCGCGGAGATGGACGGGCGCCAAACGCGCGGCGAAGAGCGAGCGCGGGGAACGAGAGCGAATCGACCCTCTGCACCGCGATGCAGGCTCGTCATTCGCAGAAGGTGAAGGGGCGAACGACCGACGACCTGAGGAAGCCCGCGGGAGCGTGCGCGACGTGCAGTTCCAGGCCCGGCAACTGGATCACCAACGATTTGCCTCTTGAGGGATCGAAGACCACCGCGCCGTCCGCGACAATCCCTCCGCGTGGCCGGTAGGTGAACGCCACGGGCTGCTTGATGACGTACACGGCGCCTTTGGTCGGATGCAGGACGAGGGTGTTGGTGTAGCGGCGACAGTTGACGTGGTTGGCAGGTGCCGCGTCGAGCTGTTCGACCCCCAAGCGGACGACGATCTCGTCCCGTTTCAGAAGGGTGAGCGAAGGTTGGGACGGAAGGCGGCCCGCGTTGCGGGCAGCGATGAGGAAGCCGATTGTGACCAACGGCGCGCCGAAGAGCTCGGTGTGGGGCTGGAGGTCGGGAGAGACGCGGTCGGCGAGGGGCGAATACGCCGCGCCGAGCATGATCTGCTTCTCGTTGTCGAAGAAGCGTCTGGAAGTTCCCTCCCCGAACTTTCCCATGTTTGCGGGCACCGCGCTCAGCAGCAGCACGCCGACGACGGGCGTGAACCTGCGCCAGCGCTGCGCCACGGCTTGAGCGGCGACCGCGAGCGCAGGCAAGGTGAACGCAGTCGCCATGCTCACGTATCTGCTCGACGACGCTGCCGCGTTGCCCACCCAATAACGCTGAGTGCTGACGACCGCGAACAGCGTGGGGGTGCCGAGCAGCAGAGCCGCCGGAGCCGCCGCTCGCCTTCTCAGTTCGGAGAGCTCGAGCGGTCGCCAAGCCAAGACCAGCCCGACGACGAGCAGCACGGCCATCGCAACTGCTACGACTCGGTAGTTGCCGATAGCGACGAAGACACCACGCTCGCCCGTGATGTTCCATTGGAGTGCGAATTTCAGGGGGTTGCTGGGGAACGGCCTTCTGAGAAAGGTCCGCTCGGCCTCGTACCAGGTGACGTAGAGGACGGCCAACGGCGCGGTGTGGAGCGCGGTCACCCGCCAGCCGCGACGGATGAGCACGGCGATCCCGACGATGATGACCATGATGGCCCCGACGCCGGACGCCATAATGGCGAGCGCCCCGAAGACCAGACCCAGTGCGTCGCGTCGCGCGAAGGGACCGTCGTGGTCCGCGCACAACAAGTGAGTGATGCCGAACAACAACGAACCGACCATGCTGATTTGCACGCCCAGCAAGATGTTCTCTACTCCGGGACCGAAGAGCACGAACACGCTTGCGGTTATGGTCGCAAACCAAGGGCTGACTCCGGCCCGCACCATCACCAATCGCAGGAGCGCGGTGAGCGCGAGATGCATGAGGATGGTGCAGATCTGGTAGGGGCGGTAGTTCAGGCCGAACGCCCAAAAGAGAAAGTGGTATGCAAGCAGTGGCAACGTCGACCAGTGCCCATTTTGCGGACGAAAGAGCCCGTCCACACTCCACAGGTGACGTACGAGCAGGCCCCAATCATCTTGATAGAACCAATAATGTCGGCCGAGCCGTACCAGGACGAAGAACGCAACCGTTAGGTAGACCCAGAAGGTCGCCAACGCCAACTTTGCGCTGCGCGCTTTCCGATCGTTCGCGACCGACACCTCGGTAGCAGTGGCCGGACCTGAGCGCGTACGCAGGGACCCGGTCCATCCCGACCACATGCGTCGCATCCCCCTGCGCCCCACCTGTCAAGGAGGCGCGATCACGGACGGTAGCAAGCCCTCTGGCATTTGAAGGTCGGGTCGTCACTCGTGTACCAAGATTCGATCGCGAATTGTGCATCAACCGGCCGACTACCACGCCGCATTCGCGCGTGACGAGACGGTGGGTATTACCTGGCCGCTCGACGCGGTAGTCGACGAGGACGTCGTGACGGGCGGGAGCACTTCGTCAGGCCGAAAAAAGGAGATTTGCTCGGGGTTGTCCTCTGGGGAGTGGGCCGTTCGTAGCTGGGGTGTGAGCCGACACCGAGCCGGCACTACGAAGGGAGCCACCCCGATGACCAGCACGACCACTCTGACCGCCCCGACCGGCCGGGCGACCCGTCGGTCGGCCGCCGGCAGCCACCTGTGGCGCACCGGTGGTGCCGCGGGCCTCGCCGCCTCCGTCGCGACCGCTGGGGTCGCGACGCTCGCTCACGCCCTCGGCGTGTCGTTGAAGGTTGCGGGTGAGGCGATTCCGCCGGTCGGATTCGCACCACTCACCTTCATGGCCGTGATCGTGGGCACGATCCTCGCCGTCGCGTTGGCACACCGAGCCGCCCGGCCGAGCCACACCTTCGTCACCACCACCGTCGTCCTGACGCTCCTGTCGATCGTCCCCGACGCGCTCGTCGATGCGACCGTCGCGACGAAGCTCACGCTCGCGCTGACGCACATCGTCGCCGCGGCGATCGTGATCCCCGCCCTCGCGTCCCGCCTCACCGACTGACACCCACCAAACCCCTGGGCGAGACTTCGCCCTATCTGAAAGGACCAAGACCATGGCCCAGTACCTCTTGTCCGTGTGGCACTCCGACGCCCATCCCATCCCGGACGATCCCGAAACGATGCAGAAGGCCTTCAAGCAGGTCGACGTGTTCAACGCCGAGCTCCAAGCGTCAGGTGCCTGGGTCTTCGCCGGAGGACTGCACCCGCCGGCGACCGCGACGGTCGTGCGCGACGACGGCGGCGAGACGATCATCACCGACGGCCCGTTCGCGGAGACGAAGGAACAGCTCGGCGGCTTCTGGATCATCGAAGCGGCTGACCTCGACGCCGCGCTCGCGTGGGCGAGCAAGGGATCGGCCGCGTGCATGGCCTCGGTCGAGGTGCGGCCGTTCCAGGGCGACGAGCCCGAGTCCTGAACCGACCGTGCCCGCCGTCGAAGCATCACAGCTCGAGCGGATCTTCCGTGAGGAATCCGGACGGGCCGTCGCCACTCTGGTCCGTCTCTTCGGCGATATCGACATCGCCGAGGAGATGGTCCAGGAGGCGTTCGTGGTTGCGAGCGAACGGTGGCCCGAGACCGGACTGCCGCCGAACCCGGGCGGCTGGATCACCACCACCGCTCGGAACCGTGCGATCGACCGTCTGCGGCGTGAGGGCTCTCGCCATGATCGCCACGCGCAAGCCGCGCGGTTGCAGCAAAGTGCCGAGCCGGTCGAACCGGAGGGCGACGTGAAGGACGACCGGCTCCGGCTCATCTTCACGTGTTGCCATCCGGCGCTGGCCCCGAGCGCGCAGATCGCGCTCACGTTGCGCCTGCTTGGCGGACTCGAGACGCCGTACATAGCCCGCGCGTTCCTCGTTCCCGAGCAGACGATGGCCAAGCGACTCGTGCGGGCGAAGCAGAAGATTCGCGACGCCAAGATTCCCTATCGGGTGCCACGCGACGCCGAGCTTCCGAGCCGGCTCCGATCGGTGCTTACGGTCATCTATCTCGTGTTCAACGAGGGCTACACCGCCTCCGAAGGCGACGAGCTCGTCCGCGCCGATCTCTGTGCCGAAGCGATCCGGCTCGCCCGACTGGTCGCCGAGCTCATGCCTGACGAACCGGAAGTGCTCGGTCTGCTGGCACTGCTCTTGCTGACGGAGTCGCGCCGCGCCGCTCGCACCGCAGCTGACGGAACCATCGTGTTGCTTCCCGACCAGGACCGCGCGCGCTGGGACCGCGAGCTCATCGCCGAAGGCCAAGCCATCGTGCGCCGCTGTCTCCGACGCAACCAGCCCGGCCCCTATCAGATCCAGGCCGCCATCAACGCCGTCCACAGCGACGCCGCGACGGCGGCCGACACCGACTGGGGTCAGATTCTCCGGCTCTATGACCAGCTCCTCGCGATCGCGCCAAGCCCGATCGTCGCGCTCAACCGCGCCGTCGCGCTCGCCGAGCTCGAAGGCCCGGAACCGGCGCTTATCGCGATCGATTCCCTCGACCTCGACCGCTATCACCTCTTCCACTCGACCCGAGCCGCGCTGCTCGCTCGCCTGCGCCGATTCGACGAAGCCCACACCGCGTACGACCGAGCACTCGCGCTCGCGAACAACGCGGCCGAACGCGCACTTCTCGAAAAGAAGCGCAACTCACTGCCGACTCCCTCCGGTCGCTGACGAGCGACCCGTGCACCTGGTGCGCAATGTGGCGCCGGACTCCATCAACTACCCCGTGCCCGACGGGCGCGTATGTTCTCTACCGAGCGGAGAACCCCTGTACGTCGTCGTGTACGACACTTGCTCCACGCCGAGATTCCTTACAGGTCCGACGACGAGCATGCCCGAGAGCCACGAACGCGAGCGCGCGCGTTGCTGACACGAGGTTCGTCAGCGGCGTAATGTCGCCTGATGGGTGCGTTGATCGTCCTCGTAGCGCTCGCGATCGCCGTGTTCATGTGGTGGCTCCGAATCCTCGTCACGCTCCTGCGCGAGGGACCATCAGAGTCGTCCGATGGATGGCTGGCGTCGGTGATCATCGTCACCGTTCTCGGACCTTTGGGCGCGCTTGTGTACTTGGCGACCCGGCCCGACAGGCACACGCGGTCACCGCGTCCAGAGCTTCGGACCGACGACTGTGGCGTGCGACTTGTGCAAAACCGCGAAACTGATCGAGGGCGGTGAGGATCAGTTCGCAATCGCGAAGCGGTGGTCACATGCGACCGAGATCGACCTGAACGACGGAAAATGAGTCAACATCCGTACGTGACGACGTGGGGCGCCGGTGAGTATCGGCTCATGGCGGAGCGGCTCGCTCCCGTCGCCGAAGCGGCTGTGCAGGCGGCGGAGGTGAAATCCAACCACCGTGTCCTCGATGTCGCGACCGGGACCGGCAACGCTGCGCTCCTCGCGGCGGACCTCGGAGCTGAAGTGGTTGCCGTCGATTTCGAGCCGGCGTTGCTGCAGATCGCGCAGTCGCGCGCTACCGAATCAGCGGCGAGCGTGCGTTGGGAGAATGCCGACGTCGAGACACTTCCAGTGCCCGATGCGTGGGCGAACGTCGTCATCTCGGTGTTCGGTGTGATGTACGCCGCTGACCACGTCCGCGCTGCACGCGAGCTGGCGCGTTGCGTAGCGACCGACGGGCGAATCGTGCTCGCTTCGTGGGTTCCGGGGGGCTTCATGCCCGCGATGGGTCAGGCCCTCGGCGAGTTCCTCCCGCCGCCCCCGGCGAGTAGTGGACCACCGAGCCGCTGGGGAGACCCCTCGGTGCTTGGTGAGTTGTTCGGACCCACGGGGATGTTCGTGCGCACGCATTCCACTCAGAACCTGACGATGGTCTTCGACAGCGAAGTACACGCGGCCGACTTTCTCGTGCGCACAGCTGGAAACGCGATGGCCGAACGTGAGCGACTCACCGAGCAAGGCCGTTGGAGCGACCTGCACGCGGCCGTGCAGTCTCTCGTCGCGGCCCGCAGCCAACAGATCAACGGTCAACATCGAATCGACTTCCAATATCTGCTCGCGACCATCGCGCCCGCGGAGGAATCTTGAGTGAGGGCACGGCACCGCCCGGGTGGTATCCCGACCCGTATGGCGGCGTTGGTCAGCGGTACTTCGACGGCACCGCCTGGACCGGTCACGCGGTGCCATGGCCGGCGTGGGGCATGCCGCATTGGAAAGGCGCGCGTTACGGTCGGCCGCCGTCCGGGCCCGGTTCGTTGACCGACCCGGGGCGCCGTCTCGCCGCCCGGCTGCTCGATGGGTTGGTATTCCTGCCGGTGTTCGCCGTATGCGCCGCCGTGGCGCTGCTGCTCGTGGTGCCCCATGCCGGGCCGATCTTTCCCAAACAGAATCCTGATCCATACGCCACCGTGCCGACTCCCGGATTCGTGTGGCTGTACCTCGCATTCGCCGGCGCCGCCTTGGTCGACGGCGCGCTCTTCGTCGTCTACGAGACCGTCACGACTGTTCGCCAGGGCCGCACACTCGGCAAGAGATGGATGAAGATCCGGCCGGTGACCGTCGACGGCCACACGCTCGGGTGGGGCCGCGCGCTCTCTCGGGCGGTCATTCCATGGTTCGCAGGCATCTTGGGCTGGCTCGGCCTGCTCGATTCCCTGTGGTGCCTCTGGGACGCCGACCGCCAGTGCTTGCACGACAAGATCGTCGGGACGCTCGTCATCGACGATTAGTCGTGCCGGGTCGTCGCGGTCCGGCGCGCGGGGGTAGAACCGGGGCATGGATCTCGACCTGCACGTTTCTCGGTTCGACTGGGCGGGTGGCGATTCGAACATCGGTCCGGGTGTTGCGCAGCTCGCCGAACGCGCGGAAGCCATGGGCGTCCGCACGATGTCGTTCATGGATCACTTGTTCCAGATGGACTGGATGGCGCCGGCCGAGGATCCGATGCTGGAGGGCTATACCGCGCTCGGGTTCGTCGCGGGCCGCACGACGCGGCTGCGCCTGCGGCTCCTTGTGACCGGTGTGACGTATCGACATCCGGGCCTGCTGGCCAAGACAGTGACGACCCTGGATGTCGTGTCGAGCGGCCGGGCCGAGCTGGGAATCGGTGCCGCGTGGTACGAGCGCGAGCACCGCGGTCTGGGCGTGCCGTTTCCGCCGGTCGCGGAGCGTTTCGAGCGGCTCGAAGAGGCGATTCTGATCTGCTTGCAAATGTGGAGCGATGACAACGGCGCATTCCGCGGTCGGCACTACCAGCTCGACGAAACCCTGTGCAGTCCGATGCCGATCAGTTCGCCCCGGCCGCGAATCATGATCGGGGGTGGTGGTGAACGCAAGACGTTGCGGCTCGTCGCGCAATACGCAGATGCTTGCAACATCATCGGTTCGCTCGAAGACGTAGCGCACAAGCTCGATGTCCTGCGACGCCATTGCGACGCCCTTGGGCGTGATCCCAACGAGATCGAAGTCACCACCATGTATCGCGACATCCCTCCGGACGCGAGCGCCGACGACGTCGTGCGCGGCGCCGAAGCCCTCGCCAACATCGGCGTTTCGACACTTGTCACCGGAGCGGTCGGCGATGATCCCGGCGGCTGGCTCGAGTCGACATTCGGTCCCGTCATGGACCGAATCGCTGCCATCAAACCGGCGCCCCTATAGCGCTCCGCATGACTCGCGCCCGCCGGGCGGGCATGATTCTCGTTGATGCGAGGTCGCGCGTTCTTCATGGTCGTCGGAGCGATTACTCTCGGGTTCTCCCTCGTTTCGCCGGCCGACGCCAAGATCGATGTCGGAGCAACGAGCGTCGGAACCGCGTCGCCGCTCGACGTGAAGGCGTTCGGCGACGCGGAGTTCTTCGGTGCGACGAGTTCCGTCACCTTCAACCAGCCGATCGTCGGCATCGCGGGCACGCGATAGTCGCGTGGGTACTGGGAAACCGCGGCCGACGGTGGTGTCTTTGCTTTCGGCGACGCGCAGTTCTTCGGGTCGATGGGCGGCGCACACCTGAGCGAGCCGGTGGTCGGCATCGCCGCGACGCCGACGGGCCTGGGCTATTGGCTCGTTGCTCGCGATGGCGGTGTGTTCAGTTTCGGTGATGCCCGGTTCTATCGCTCCGTCGTCAACTCAATGGTGGACCAAGCGATCGTGGCGATTGCCGCTCGTCCTCGCGGCGACGGCTATTGGATCGTGAGCTCCGAGGGCCGTGTCTTGCAGTTCGGTCGCGGGCGCTTCCTCGCAGACGTGCAACCCGGCGACGTATCGCAGCCGTCGTCGGGACCGCGTCGACGCGCACGGGCGAGGGCTACTGGGTTGCGGCCGCGGTACTCCGGGAGTCCTTCCCGGCCAGGTGACGGTTGTCCGCGCCGGGCACTCGGGCGGCTCGGGAGAGATCGGCCTCGATTGGACCGCCGTGGCCGGCGCGTCCGGTTACCGGGTCGATCGTGCCGACACCACAGGCGGACCGTTCTCGATCGCGGCCGACGTGAACCTGACGACCGGGAAGGCCACGATGGTCGCCGCCGGCGTGACGAACATCTTCTCGGAGCAGCAGAACTTCTTTCCCCCAAGCCTCGGAACCCACCCCGCCGTGATCCCTTCTCACGACTTCCACTACGTCGAGTCTCAGTTCGTTCGCCACTACTTCCGCGTCACCGCCTACAACGCCAACGGGTACGGACCGTCATCGGTCGTCGTCTGCGGCACACCCGTCGGCTACCCCGCGTGCTGAAGCGCCATCCTGCTGCCGCGCTCCGCGTGCCATGCATCGGTGATCGGTGGTCCACATGACGATCGGATCGGCGGAGAGGAGACGACGAAGTTCCCGTGTCTCGGAAGGGTTGTTCGAAACGGCAGTACCGCGACGAGGACAGCTGCCGCCACAATCGCGAGGCCAACGATGCGCAGTAGGCGGCGCGTCATCGTGGAAAGAGCTGTTGGACAACCGTGGCGAACGTGCTCTGCGCGACACCGCGGCCGTCGAGAAGCCAGCGGCCGCACGCGGGACCCGCGCCGACGAGGTCGACGGTCACGGCGTAGCCGCCCGAGATCGTGTCGAGCGGAATCGCGTTGTCCAGAACGTTCAGCTCCTGGCCGGCTACCGGTCGCGCGGTTCCGTCCGAACGGTCACGCTGTAGCTCGACCGTCGCATCTCCGCTCGCGCTCTGATACGCGGCCGCGGCCCCTGCCGAGGCGTTGTTCGCCGTGAGCCAACCCGATGGCAGGTATCCGAAACCGAACGGCGGTCCGACGAGCGAGCACCGGAGCGGCGCGCGATCCGGCATGACGGGACAGCTGCCGACGCAAGCACCATCGACCCACCGAAGGCCGAGCGGTGACTGCAGCGGGACGTCGAAGCCACGAACGTCGAGCGACGACTTGCAACTCCCGCCGGGAACGTGCGCATCGAGCTCGATCAGTACGCGGTCTCGGTACTCGTGAACGTGGGACTTCCCGATCTTCGTGTTGCACGAGACGTCCACGCCGAGGTGCAGTACGCGACCATCCGGAGACATCGACCGCACTGCCCATCGTCCCTGCTGCTGTTGTCCCTGGGAACATCCGGCCGTCGCGAACATCACCAGGACTGCGAGGCAACCGCACCACCGCCGTTCCAGCCCGTGACGCACGCCACCAGCGTCCCACAAGCAACGCTCGAGATCTCCCGGCGCACCCGTCGACAAACGACGGGATGGAGCAGCTCACCGCGATGAACGTCGCGGTCGACATGCACCACGTCACGACCGCGGCGTTGCGCTCCGCTCCGCGTTCAGCCTCTACCGCGAGTCGATCCACCTGATTCGTCCGCAACCGCCGGCCGACTAAACCGGAGATTAGACGGGTCGAAGATGCGACTCGGTGACGAGCGTCCCTTGGGAGCGATACGGCCGGGCCGACCGCGACGCCATGATGCCGTGCTCGGCCCGCAATCGTGCCATGCCCTCGTTGCGCCCCGTGTAGCTCGACGGTTGCTCGAGCATCCACACGATTCCCTCGGCCGCGACCTCTGACGGTTCCCAATCGGAGTGGTCGGCATCGGGCATGTTGAACACGAAGCCCTCCGACGCGACCGGAACGTCGATGCGGAAGGTGTTGACGGTGATGTCGAACGGTCGGAGCTGGTGTGCGGCCGAAACCGTGAGGTGTTCGAGGGCCGCTTTCGCCATGCCGTAGGCCATGAGGTCGGGGATGTAGTTCAATCCCGCCACCGACGACACGTTGACGATCGCGCCTTCGCCCTCGGCTTTCATCGCCGGCACGGCGGCCCGGATCGCGATGAGCGGGGCGCGCATGTCGACTTGCATCACGAGATCGAAGCGCTTCATCTCGATGCCGAGATCACCCGGAAACGTGATCGCGGCGTTGTTCACCAGCACGTCGACGCGTCCGAACTCCGCGAGCGTCGTCGCGACCATGCGCTCGATCTCCTCGTCGCGCGCGAGGTTGGTCGGCACCGCGATTGCCTCGCCGCCGTCGGCGACGATCCGGCGAACGGTTTCGTCGATCGTGCCGGGGATCGGCAGCGGTGAGCTGTCGGTCGCGCGTGCCGCGCACGCGATCTTGCAGCCGCGCCGCGCGAGCAGCTCGGCCGTGGCCGCGCCGACACCACGCGACGCACCCGTGACGATTGCCACCTTGCCCGAGAGGTCCATGCCGGGACGTTAGAGCGCGGGCAGGTTCTGGTGCAGGGCCAGCGAGTCGGCGTAGAGGTCGCCGTGCTCGGCGACGCGGGCGAGTACATCTCCCGCTTCGAACGTGAGCGCCTCGTCGTCTCCCGCGTCGAACGCGGCCTCGACCTCCGACCAGACGAGCGGCGTGGAAACGGTCGGTCGTTCGCGCAGCCGCAGGGAGTACACGCAGACTGTTGTCTTGTGCCGGTCGTTCTGACTCCAGTCGATGAAGACCTTGCCCGGTCGCTTGCTGCGCGTCATGTCGACGAGCACGCGATCGGGATCGCGCGACTCGAGCAGCTGACCGAGCGCGAGCGCGAACCGCTTGGCCTCCTCGTCGGTCGCGCCCGAGCCGATTATCGGGACCGACAGATGCAGTCCCTTGCCACCCGATGTCTTCACCACAGATTCCAACTCGAGCCGCGCCAACGTCTCGCGCAGTTCGAGCGCGACGCGACAGCAGTCGATGATCGTCGCGGGCTCGCCCGGATCGAGATCGATCACCATCGCGGTCGGGTGCGCGGGATCGGCGAGCGTCCACTGATGGGTGTGCAGCTCGAGCGCAGCCAGGTTGGCGAGCCACACGAGCGCCGGAAGCTCCTCGATGACGCATCCCTTGGTGCCGCCGGTGGCCTCGTTGCCGGGCGCGGTGTCGACCCAATCCGGATGATGCGAGGGGCAATTCTTCTCGAAGAAGCGCGGCCCGCCGGGTCCGTCGGGAGCCCGCACCAGCGTGGGCGGCCGCCCCGCGAGGTGGGGGAGCACCCACGGCGCGATCTGCCGGTAGTAGTCGATGACGTCGGCTTTGCGGAACCCGGCGGCGGGGTAGAGGACCTTGTCGAGGTTCGAGAGCGTGAGCTCTCGACCCTCGATCTCGACCTTCTGCCCCCTCGCCATATCTAGACTTCACCCTATGCCCAGTGCCATTTGGACCGGCTCGATCAGCTTCGGCCTCGTGCAAGTACCCGTGAGGCTCGTCGGCGCGACCAAGAGCCGTGACGTCAGCTTCAACCAGCTCGAAGAGGGAACCGGCGCGCGCATCCGCTACAAGAAGGTGTCGGACGCCACCGGCGAAGAGGTACCCCCCGAGCGGATCAAGCGTGGTTACGAGATCTCGAAGGGCCGCTACGTGATGATCGAGCCCGACGAGCTCGACGTCCTGAAGCCGAAGGGCAGCCACGCCATCGAGATCGAGGAGTTCGTCGATCTCGACGAGATCGACCCGCTCTACTTCGAGCAGCCCTACTACCTCGTCCCCGACAAGGAGGCCGCGAAGGCCTACCGCTTGATCGTCGACGTGATGGACGAGGAGCAGAAGGT
>PLBO01000078.1 GCA_003134555.1 Actinomycetota bacterium | reverse complement strand
CTTCTTCTCGCCGCTGCCGCCGATCATGATCGGCGGAGGTGGCGAGAAGCGCACGCTCCGGCTCGTCGCGCAGTACGCCGACATGTGCAACGTGAGCGGCAGCCCGGCGACGGTGCGCCACAAGCTCGACGTGATGCGCGCGCACTGCACCGACGTCGGGCGCGATCCGTCGGAGATCACGACGACACGCCTCGGTACGCTGGTCCTCACCGAGGACGCCGACGAGACGGCGCGCGTACGCGGGTTTCTGTCGGGCCTTGCCGGCGATCAGTTCTCGGAGCAGTTCACCGTCGGCGAGTCCGACGAAGTGGTGCGCGAGGTCGAGGCGCTGCTCGCCGCGGGAATCGACAGCCCGATCTTCAACATGCCCCTGTCCGATCCGGAGACCGTCGCGAGGGCCGGCGAATTGCTGACGAAGAACTTCGCGTAGCCTGCACGACCGTGAGCCTTGCGGAGCGTCTCGGGTACCAGCCGGATGCGAAGCTGCTGATCGTCAACTGCGACGACCTCGGGTCGTCGCGATCGGCCAACGTCGCGGTGTACGAAGCGCTCCGCGACGGCCTCGCCACCAACGCCACGCTCATGGTTCCCTGCCCATGGGCGCGGGACGCGGCGGCGATGTATCGCGGCGAGGACGTCGGCGTGCACCTCACACTGAACTCGGAATGGGAGACGTACCGCTGGGGACCGATCACCCACTCCCCCAGCCTGCTCGACGGCGACGGCGGATTCCCGCGCACTGTCGAGGACGTGTGGGACCACGCCGACCTCGACGAGGTGCGCAAGGAGTGCCGGGCCCAACTCGAGCGGGCGATCTATTGGGGCTTCGACGTCTCGCACATCGACTCCCACATGGGCACGATGCAGTTGCGCCCCGAATTCTTCGACGTGTATCTGGAGATGGCCGTCGACTTCCGACTACCCCTGCGGATGGCCGGAGCGAGCGCGGAACGCCTGATCGGCTTCCCGTACCGGCGGCTGGCCGACGAGGAAGGCGTCGTGTTCCCGGATCACTTCGTGTACACGGGCGTCGGTTCCCGCCGCAGTATCGAGAAGGCGCTGTTCGAGCTCGCGCCCGGCGTGACCGAGGTTTACCTGCACCCGGGTATCGACACCGACGAGCTGCGGGCGTCGCACCCCGACTGGGCGAATCGGGTCGAGGACCACGCGTACCTCACGCGCGACCCGTCGTTTCGCGACCTGATCGAGCGGGCCGGCGTCACCCTCATCAGCTACCGAGCTCTGCGCGAGCTGCAACGCGCATCGATGCCACGCGCGTCGTGAGCACGAATCCCGACGCGCTCGCCGCGTTGTGCGAAGCCGCGATGCCCGAGGAACGCCTGACCGCCGACGAGCTGGCGCATCTCTGTTTCGGCACGGACGACGAGGTGCTCGGCGACGAACACGCCGCGGCCGCCCTCCAGACCCAACGTTTCGACAAGCACCTCGCGGCGTGGCTCACGCTGGTCGTCGTGCATCCGACCGAGCAGAGCCGCGGCCGCGGCAAGGAGCTCATCCGTGCGGTCGCAGGTCGCGCTCGCGAGCTCGGCGCGCGCGACCTGCTCCTCGCGAGCGCGGTGCCGCGCTACCTCTGGCCCGGCGTCGACGTGTTCAACACGCGGGCCGGAATGCTGCTGGAGACATGCGGATTCGAGCGCGATTGGGTCGGTACCAACATGGCCATCGACACTGCGTTTCGGCAGGCGCCGCCGAAAGGCGTCGTCGTCGAACGCGAGACCGGCGAGGGCGCACACGAACTCGCGGCGCGCGCGTATCCGTACTGGGTTCCCGAGCTCGACCGCGCAGTCGTACTCGGAACCGCGTTCGCCGCCCGCGACACGCAGGGCGCGACGATCGGCTTCGGATGTCACTCGGTCAACCGTTTCGGCTGGATCGGACCGATGGCCACCGACCCGAGGCTGCAGCACGGTGGCGTCGGATCCGCGGTCGTCGCCGCTCTGTGTGCCGACCTCGAAGCGCGGGGCTGCGCGACCGGCGAGATCGCGTGGGTGAGCAACCTCCGCTTCTACGGCAAGTGCGGCGCGCGGGTCTCGAGGGTGTTCGTCGGCGGCCGGCTCGGCCTCTAACGGTATTCCTTGTGAGTTCAGGCGCCGAGACTCGCATCGGCCGGGCGCTGTCGTTGTTCGAGGAGTTCGGCAATCGCGCGGGCACGGAGGCGTTGTTCGTTGCGGTACATGCGGGCGAAGACGGCACCCAGGATCACCAGGGCTGCGATTGCGGTCGTCAGCAGCCAGCCGTTGCTGACGCCGAGCAACCCGAGTGAGGAGATGGTGAGCACGGCGACGAGTACCGGTCGGATGTAATGGTCGGCGCTCTTCGACGAGAAGTGCGCGCCCACCATGACCGCGGGTATTGCTCCGAGGAGCACGCTACCGATGATCGAGACGTCGAGGGACCCGAACAGGTAGTGGCCCACCGCGGCGGCGCCGACGAGGGGGATCGCCTGGACGAGGTCGGTTCCGACCATCTCCTTCGACGAGAGCTTCGGGTACATGAGCATCAACATCACGATGATGAGCGATCCGGAACCGACCGACGTCATGCCGACGATGAGTCCGCCGAGCGCACCGACGACGAGTGTCGGGCCCGGTCGCACGAGCGCCGCATCCATCATCTTCGTCACCGGCGCATCCTTGCGTCGCGCCTGAAGAACCAGCTTCGCGAGGATCGCGCCCGCGGCGAAGATGAGCACCCAACCAAGGATCTGCTTGACCGTGTGCTGATTGCTCGTCCCGATGACCTCGTCCAAGAGATACGCGCCCAAGAACGCGCTCGGGACGGAGCCGATCATCAGCCACTTCACCAGTCGCCAGTTCACCGTCCGGCGCCGGACGTGAACGCTGCCGCCGAACGGCTTCAACACCAGTGAGGTCACGACATCCGCCGACACGGCCGTGCCCGGGTTGATCCCGAACATCAACACCAGCACCGGCGTCATCAGCGCCCCGCCGCCCATGCCGGTGAGCCCGATCACGAACCCAACGATCACCCCGGCCAGGGTCTTGTAGAGATCCAGATACATCAGCTCGTGTCCTCGCCCGGGAGGTCACGCGACCGACCGGACTGCCCAGTAAGCCGCCCATCCTGAACTTTGTCAAGGGGCAAAGTCGACAAAGCGACGAACGTCCGTCTCTCCTCGGTCAATTCGGCGGTTGTGCGCCGCCGTCATCGCCTCAGGCGGGGAGCATTTCCGCGACGGCCAACTGCGGCGCGGGTCCGGCCGTGAGCGGCAGGAACTGCAGGAGCGCGCCGAAGTCGCCCGCCATCTTCACCTGGCCCCGCATGAACCCGACGGAGAGATCGAGCGTGCCCTCGTGCAGCGCCTGCGCGTCGGCGGGCGTGCCGGTGAACGTCACGTCGGCGGGTTCGGGGGGCGGGCCCTCGCCGCGCGCCGCGACGTTGCCGTCGTCGACGCGCGCCCAGCTCCGTGCCTGTTCCTTCTTCCCCGCGGCGACGACGAACTCGACGATCATGGCGCGCTACTGCTGCTGCACGCGTTCGCGCACATCGGCGAACAGATCGTCTTCGTACTCGCCCTCGGGCACGTTGTTGTCGACGAGCGATCGGGCGAGCGTGTATTCCTCCCACGGGAACACCTTGCGGATCACGTCGTCCGGGAGACGCATCCAATGGCCCTCGGGATCGACCTGGGTGCGGTGCGCGAGCAGCGCCGCGCGACGCTTGGCCAGATAGTCGCCGACGTCGATGAGCGTGGTGAAGTCGTCGGACCGGTCCTTGTCGAAGCCCCGTTCGAACCAGGTGGCGTACACACTCTCCTCGCCCCGGCTCAGGTAGGCCTCGTGCAGCGCCTTGACCCGCGCGATCGACCACGACACGTAGTACAGCTTGAGCGGTTGCCACGGCTCGCCCGCGTCGGGATAGGCCTCGGGATCGCCCGCGAGGTCGAACGCCGGCACGCTGATCTCGTGGACACGGATGTGATCAGGGTGCGGGTAGAACGAGCGATCCTCGCGGTACGTGATGATCACCTGCGGACGTTCGTCGCGGATGATCGTCACGAGACGATGCACGGCCTCGTCGAGCGGCGCGTTGGCGAAGTTGTCGGGGCGCGCGTTGTCCTCCGTGTCGGGCATGCCGCTGTCGCGGTAGCCGAGCATCCGCAGTGACGAGTAGCCCAGCACGCGCACGCTTTCGCGAAGCTCGGCCATGCGGAGCTCGTACATCGCCTCGGGCGAACCCGGGTGCTCGACCGCGGGGTTCAAGATGTCGCCGGCCTCGCCGCCGGTGCAGCACACGAGCACGTTGTGCACGCCCTCGGCCGCATACTTCGCCGTGGTCCCCGCGCCCTTCGAGGCTTCGTCGTCGGGGTGGGCGTGGACTTGCAGGAGGCTCAGACGTTCCGCGGTCACCCGCTGCACGCTATCGGCTGCGCTCGAGGGCAAAGACCTCGACGGAACCGATGCTGCGCAGCTGCTGCGACCCTCGGGGAACGAAGCGCACCTCGATGCCCGAGGCCGGGCGCAACTCGTCTCGCAGGGCGGCCGGAATCAGCACCTCGCCGGGCGCCGCGATATCGGTGAGCCGGCTCGCGAGATTGACGACCGGACCGAAGTAGTCGCCGTCGCGCACCACGGACGGCCCGGCGGCGAGGCCGATGCGCAACGGCGGGAGCCCGGCCGCGGCCGCCGCGTCGCGCAGTGCGAGCGATGCGGCGACGGTCTCCTTGGTGAGCCCTACGTACATCACCTCGTCGCCGATCGTCTTCACCACGCGCGCCCCGTTCGCCGCGATGGTGTCGTAGGAGACCGCCTCCCAGCGGCCGACGAGGTCCGACAAATCCGACGCGTCCAGTTCGGCTGTCAGCTTCGTATAGCCGGAGAGGTCGGCGAAGCCGACTGCAATCGCGATGTCGGGCTCGGACGCCAACACCATCCGGCGCCACACCGCGGCCCGAAGCTGCAGGCGGTGGAGGTAGTCGATCAGTACGCCGACGTCGGCGAGCCGAGTATCGGAGAGCACCGCGAGCGCGATTTCGTCGTCCGACGCGTGCGACGTGTGCAACTCGTTCAGCAGCTCCGCCACGCCCTCCGCTTCGACGGACGCAACCCGCGCGAGCGACCCGCTGATGACGCGCACTTGCTGAAGCAACGTGCCCTGTTCCAAGTCGCGCTCGGGCGCCTGCGCGAGTGCCAGGCGCGCCGCTTCGACGTCGCGGTCGGTGAACACGGCAACGCCCGACGGCACGTCCGGGAAACCGACGGCCCGCCACAGCCGCCGCGCCAACTCCTCGTCGAGCCGCGCCGCGGCGGCGAGTCCGGCGAGGTCGTATTTCCGTCGACCCGGCATCAGCATGCAATCGAACGCGAGGAGCGGAAGCCAACCCTGCGCAACCGCTCGTTCGATGTCGTCGTCGGTTGCGCCGAGCTCGACGAGTCGACGACGAAGTTCCTCGCGCATCCGACCATTCTTCCTTGCTTCGCTAGCCTGCCGCCGATGGCGAGGGCAGCACCGTTCTTTGGCGCGCGGAGCCGTCGGATGCTGATGATCACCGGCGGGGTCGTCGTCGGGCTCGGCGGCCTGTTCGTGCTCGCCTCTGTGGTCGAACACGTCTGGTACTCGGGCTCGGTACTTCCCGGGGTGCGCATCGACAGCACGCAAATCGGCGGCAAGAACGACGCCGAGGTCCGCGCGGCAATCGATCGCCTGACGGCCGAGCTCGACACCACACCGATACGCGCCCACGCCGGCGGCCGAACGTTCGTGGTCGACCCGCACCTCGTCGGCTTCAGCGTCGACGCCGACGCGACTCTGCGCGCCGCTCGCGACGCGGGCCGCGGTTCGAACCCGCTCCGAGTCGTCACCGACACCGTGTTGAGGCGATTCCGGCCCGACGTCGTCCAACTCGCCGTGCACTACGACGCGACGCGCTTCCAAGGCCTCCTCGACGGATGGGCGAGCGCGTTGCGCACCGGACTGGTCGAGGGCAATCTGCGGTTCGACGGAACGACGGTGATTCCCGTCTCGCCGCGTCCGGGCCGCGGGTTGCTGCGCGCCGAGGCCCAGCGGAGCATGCAACTGATGCTGAGCAGCGGATCGCGCCACGACCTCGAGCTTCCGGTCGGCGACGTGGTCCCGAGCGTCAGCCAGGCGGCCGTCGATGCCGCCGCGGCTCGCGCGCGTGCGTTGCTGACCGGCACGTACGTCGTCGTCGCCGGCACGACCCGGGTGACGCTGACTCCGGCGCAGATCGCGCCCACGCTCGGCACGCGTGTGAACGGCCACGCGCTCGACCTCACGGTCGCGGCCGACAAGCTGCGCTTCGTGCTCGGGCCGGCGTTCGCCGCAGTCGAGCAATTGCCGGTCGACGCGACGTTCGACGTCGACGATCCCAATGCGGTCAAGGTCGTACCGTCGCGTGACGGCAACCAGCTCGACGTCGACGCGCTCGGGGCCGCGATCCGGCGCGGCGTGCGGTCGATCAAGGCGACGATCCGCCGGGAGCACCCCGCGCACGACACCGCGTGGGCACGAGCACTCGGAATCACTCGTCAAGTGTCGTCGTTCACGACTTACCACCCCGCGGGACAGCCGCGCGTTCACAACATCCATCTCGCCGCCGACGTGCTCAACAACACTGTCGTCGAATCCGAGAAGACCTTCTCGCTGAACGAGAAGCTCGGACCGCGCACTCCGGAGAAGGGATACGTGAAGGCGCCGATCATCCTCGAAGAGGGCTTCGGCGAGGACTACGGGGGCGGTGTCAGCCAGCTGACCACGACCTTGTACAACGCGGTGTTCTTCGGCGGCTACGACGACGTCGAACACTCTGCGCACCACTACTACATCTCGCGCTACCCGATGGGACGGGAGGCGACGATCAACTACCCGTCGGTCGACCTGAAGTTCAAGAACGACACGAAGCACGGCGTTCTGATTCGCACGAACTACTCGGCGACCTCGATCACGGTCACGTTCTACGGAGACACCGACGGTCGTCGCGCCACGGAGGCGAATCGGAAGATCCTCCACGTCGAACCCATCACGGATCGACTCGTCACTTGCCCGGCGAAGAAACCCACCGACGATCCGAACAACCACTGCGCAAAGCTCACCGCGCTCGTACGCGAGACCAGTGCGACGGGAGAGACCGGCTACGACGTGGAATTCGACCGCGTGATCGAGACACCGGGACGCCCAACGGTGCGCCAGCACTACCGGGTGCACTATCCGATGCTGCAGAACACCGTGCTCGTCGGCACGACACCGGCCACGACGACGACAACGGCCACTACCGCGCCCAAGCCGCCGACGCCGCCACCCACGACGAAGCACCCGGCGCCGAAAACGACGACCACCGCCGCCCGCCGCCCCTGAAGGGTCGATTCGCCCCAATTCCGGGTCTGCGACAGATAGGGCTAAGTGTCCGATTTCCTCAATAGAGCTTCCCAACGTGCCGTATTGATGCATGGACGGGCGCACGGACGGTGCACACACCGCCACAGGGGAGATTCGGATGCAGCGAAGTCGAAGCGACGCGCGTTGCCGCCTGCGAGCGGCCGTGATCGCGGTCGCCGTCTTCGCCGCCAGCGCGGTAGCGACCGGGACCCCGGTCGGCGCGACGACAACGGTGCGTTTGTCTTCCGTCGCCGTCGAATCGACCATGACCGCGCTGGCGGCACCGATCCTCGGACTCGCCACGACACCGACCGGCAAGGGCTACTGGCGCGTCGGAGCCGACGGTGGAGTGCTCACCGCGGGCGACGCGGCCTTCTACGGTTCGGCGGCCGGCATGCCCCACGACACGATCGTCGCCATCGCGGCGACTCGGACGGGTCACGGTTACTGGCTCACTGATCGGCGGGGCGCGGTCTTCAGCTTCGGCGACGCCCCGTTCCACGGATCGATGGGCGGTCATCCGTTGAACCTCCCGATCGTCGGCATGGCCGCTACCCCGAACGGCAGTGGCTATTGGCTCGTCGCCAGCGACGGCGGCATCTTCTCGTTCAACGCACCGTTCTACGGCTCGACCGGGGCGATGCGCCTGAACAAACCGATCACCGGCATGGCCGCCGTGCCCAACGGCCGCGGGTATTGGCTCGTCGCCAGCGACGGCGGCATCTTCTCCTTCAACGCTCCCTTCTACGGCTCGACCGGGTCGATCCGACTCAATCAACCGATCACCGGCATGGCCGCGGCGCCGAACGGCAACGGCTACACGATGGTCGCCGCGGACGGCGGTCTGTTCCGCTTCGGATCCAACAGTCCGTTCTATGGCTCCGCGGTCGGCGCTTGCCCAGGCGCACCTGCGGTCGCAGTCGCGATGTCGCCGGGCGCGAAGGGATACTGGATCGCGTTCGCCGACGCGCGGACCTACGCCTTCTCACCAACGTCCGCAGCGCCACAATGCAACCCGTCGAACTCGTCCAAGACCGGACTCATGGCGACCGACCTCTTCGCTCGCCTGAACGCCGAGCGGGCAGCCCGCAACCTCGCTCCGCTGAGCTGGGACCCGACTCTCGCGAACTACGCGTCGGCGTGGAGCGCCAACATGGCCACTGAGGGTTTCCGCCACAGCGCGATCGGCAACCTGCTCGGCCCCTACAACTACGTGGGCGAGAACATCGCGGCGGGGACCGGCGGAACTCTCGTGGGAGCGCTCCACTACGCGTGGATGCAGTCGGCCGGGCACCGGGCGAACATCCTGTCGCCGGGCTTTTCCCGGGTGGGCGTCGGCGTGGTCTGCTCCGCGAACGGCTCGATCTGGTTGACGGAGGACTTCGGGCACGCCTCGAGCGAGGGGCCGGCGCATCCGTCGTCGGGCACGCCTCCGGTCGATCCGATCGTGCGGCCCGATTCCGGTTCCCTTCACTGCTGAACGCGGACGGCGGTCGCCGACGCGGTATTGGATTGGGCACCGGTTCGCCGTAATGTCGCGAACAAGTGAGCCGAGGATGTATGCGATGAGCACCTCGATGGAGAACGCCTCGCTCGACGGCGCGGCGGAGCGATCGAAGACCCACGAGCCGACGATGATCCGGCGCCCGCTCGACCACTGTCCCGCGTGTGGGAAAAGCCGGTTTCAGCCCATCGTCGACCTCGACGAGGAGCTGGTGCACTTCCTCTGCGCTTCCTGCAGCCGCTGCTGGCGCGTCGAGCTCGGCTTCGTCCAGCGCGTCCCGCCCGCGACATGCGACGGATGCCCGCAGCGCGAACAGTGCACGCAGGTGTACCTGCTCGATCACGCGTCGGCTGACGCTTACTGATCGGCGGAGGCGGCTGCCGGAACCGGCGACGTCGCGGGCTTCCAGGCCCAACGCGCCGTGCGCGCCTCGACCGGTAAGCGCCATTGCCGGATCTGCCAGCCGAACTCGAGCGTGACCACTCCGAGAGCTGCCGCGATGATCGCTCCCCACATCGCCGCGCCGCTCGGGAGACCCAACGCGAACCAGTTCCGCAGTCCTCGAACGCCGAGGATCACGACGAACGCGAAGACCATCGTGCCGAAGAGCAGGAAACGGCCCGGCGTGATCGGCCGCGCGAGGAGGTTCAACACCCAGAGGCCGACGACGAGCAACGCGATCGTGGCGGCAGTGCGCGCGACCGCGAGATCGTCGTATTGGCGAGCGACTGCGTACGCGGCGAACGTCGACGCGGCGGCGACCGCACCGGCCGGGCCGGCGATGAAGAGCACCCGCCGCACGAAGCCCGGCACGTAGCGACGCGGGTTCGGCGCCAACGCGAGAAAGAACGCCGGGATGCCGATCGTCAGACTGCTCACGATCGTGAGATGGCGAGGTAGGAACGGGTACGGCCAGCGCGCGATCCCGATCGCGATGGCCAGCATCATCGCGTAGAAGGTCTTGGTCACGAACAGATTCGCGACTCTCTCCACGTTCGCAATGACTCGCCGGCCCTCCGCGACGACGCTCGGCATGTTGGCGAAGCGCCCGTCGAGCAGCACTACCTGGGCGACCGCGCGCGTCGCCGGCGCGCCGCTGCCCATCGCGACGCCGATGTCGGCGTCCTTCAGGGCCAGGGCGTCGTTCACGCCGTCGCCAGTCATCGCCACGACGTGCCGGCGGCGCTGCAGCGCGCCCACGATCGCCCGTTTCTGTTGCGGCGAGACGCGGCCGAAGACCGACACCTCTTCGAGTACGGCACCGAGCTCGTCGGGATCGTCGGGGAGCTCACGCGCGTCGTACGCCTGATCGGCGCCCGCGATCCCGACGCGCCTGGCGATCGCGCCCACCGTGTGCGGGTTGTCGCCGGAGATGATCATGCAGCGGACGCTTTGCTCCGCGAAGTAGCGCAGCGTGTCGGCGGCGTCGGACCGGATCTTCTCCTCGAACACGAGGATCGCCGACGCGGCGAGCCCATCGGGCAGCTTCTCGTCGACGAGCGCGGCTTCGGTGCGCGCGAGGAGCAGAATCCGTTGCCCCTCGGCCGCGAGGCGGTCGGCTTCCGCTCGCACCGAATCGTCCGGACCACGGTCGGTCCACACCATCTCGGGCGCGCCCAGCACCCACGTGCCGCGGTCTCCGAAGGTCACAGCACTCCATTTGCGGCCGGACGAGAACGGCGTCGCAGCTGTGCGGACCCACCCTTCGGGTTCCGGAAACGCTTCGCACAGCGCATTCATGGTCGCATTGCGATTGTCATCGGCGGCGAGCGCGCCCAGCGCCTCGGATACCGGATCGTCCGGCTTGATCTCGCGCACGTCTTGAAACCTGATCACGCCCTCGGTGAGCGTGCCGGTCTTGTCGAGCAGCACGACGTCGACGCGGGCCAGTCCCTCGACCGCCGGGAGCTCCTGCACCAGCACTTGCCGACGCGCCAGCGTGATGGCGGCGACCCCGAACGCGAGGCTCGTGAGCAGGACCAGCCCTTCGGGCACCATCGCGACGACCCCGGCCACGACTCCCGCGATCGCGGCGCGGTTCGTGTGCTGCACCCGGAACTGGCTGAACGCGAGCAACACCGCGGTCGGCAACAGTGCCCATTGCACGTAGCGCAGTATCTGGTTGATGCCGTCCATGAGCTCGGAACGGGTGCGCGTGAACCGGCGCGCTTCGGTCGCGAGGCGGCGCGCGTACGCGTCGGGGCCGACGCGCGTGGCCTGGAAGCGTCCCCGGCCCGCGACGACGATGCTCCCCGACAACACCTCTTCGCCTTCTTCCTTGGCGACCGGGTCGGACTCGCCCGTCAGCATCGACTCGTCGACCTCGAGACCGTCGACGCTGCGCAGTACCCCGTCGGCCGTGACCTGATCTCCGGCAACGAGGTCGCAGAGATCGTCGAGCACGACCTCGGTCACGGGCAACTCCTGAACCTTGCCGTCACGCACGACGCTCGCTCGGGGCGCATTCAGAACCGCGAGGCGGTCGAGCGTCCGCTTCGCTCGATACTCCTGGACGACGCCGATGAGCACGTTGAACAGGAGCACGATGCCGAAGAGCGCGTCCTGCCCCTCGCCGAACACGAGGATGAGCGCGAACGCGGTGCCGAGGATCGCGTTGAACCGGGTGAGAACATTGGACCGGAGGATCTCCGAGAGCGTCCGGCTCGTGCGCTCGTCGGCGACATTGACCTGCCCGGCTCGTACGCGTTGTGCGACCTCTTCCGCAGTCAGCCCGTCGGGTCCCGTGGTGGCAGCGGCACCCGCGACTCCGGTGTCGCTCATCGCGCAGACGCTACCGATCCCGCACTCAGCCGGCTCGCGTGCGCCCGTGCACACACCATGAACCGGATACCGTGACACGGCCATGACGCAGGAATCGACCGCTACGTGCTACCGGCACCCCGATCGGGAGACCGGGCGACGCTGTACCCGCTGCGGGCGGCCGGCGTGTCCCGAATGCCTGCGAGAGGCGTCGGTCGGTTCGCATTGCGTCGAATGCGTGAAGGCGGCCGCGCCGAGCGCCCGGCAACGAGTCAGCATCTTCACCGGTCGCGAGAACATGCTCGCGACGAAGATCATCATCGGCGTGACGGTCGCCGCGTTCGTGCTCATCGGTGTTCGGGACGGCGGGAATTTCTCCGGCACGGGCCAGACGGCCTTCGATCTCGAGCTCTACGGACCCTTCGTGCACCAAGGCGAATGGTGGCGAGTGTTCTCCGTGTCGCTCGTGCACGGAGGCTTCCTCCATCTCTTCTTCAACATGCTCCTGCTCTGGATCGTCGGCCAGTTGCTCGAGCCCGGCGCCGGACCGCTGCGATTCGGTCTCATCTACGTCGTGTCGGTAGCTGCCGGATCGGCCGGCGCGCTCATCGTGCAGCCCCACACCCTCTCGGCGGGCGCATCGGGCGGCGTATTCGGCGTGGCGGCCGCGGCCACGATCGTGATGCATCGCCAGGGCGTGCGCTTTTGGGACACCGGCTTCGGGCCACTGCTCCTCATCAACTTCGTCCTCGACTTCTTCATCCCGAACATCTCGATCGCCGCGCACGTCGGCGGGCTGATCGGCGGGCTGCTCGCCGCGGAGTTGATGCTTCAGGCTCGTCGCCGCGGCCGACCGGAGCTCGGTGTCGCCGGTGCGGTCCTCGTGGGTGTCGGGGCCTTCGTCGTCGCGCTCGCGGTTGCGAGATAGCTGTCGTCGTCGACGGTCGGAGCGGAGGGTTATGGACGATCAAGAGTGGTATTGGTGCCTCGAGCACAAAACCGCGGAACGCGCCGAGGGCGGATGCCCGCCCGATAGGCGATTGGGTCCGTATCCATCGCGCGAAGCGGCGGAGCACTGGAAGGAAAAAGTCGAGGCGCGCAACGAGGCGTGGGACGCCGCGGACAAGGCGTGGAACGGCGAGGACTGAGCGGACTCGCTGCTACCGCGCCAGCTCTTGCGTGGGAACGAGCTCGACGGTTCCGGTGTCGTCGTCCTCGAAGAACCGGAATCCGCACTGTTCCGCGAGCACGGCACGACCCTCCCGCGGGCCGGTGGCGAGGATCTCGTCTCCCGCGGCCAACGTGATACGGCGCGGCCGGTAGAAGTACCGGCCCTCGCGCCGGATCGCGAGCAGATGGAAGCCCGTGTCGTCACCGATCTGGGTACCGGCGACGACTGCACCGTCGAGCGCGCTGCCGGGCGCGATCGGGTACTGCACGAACACCTCGTCGGCCTCGCCGAGCGCGACCGCGAGGACGGGATGCATCTCCTCTTCCTGTTCGACGAGCCATACGAGCTGTTGCGCGGCATCGCCGACCTCTTCGGACGCGGCGCCGAGGTGCAGCAAGCCGCGCAGCCCCGACGGGTCGACCGTCTCGGCGCCCGCGCGCAACACCCAGAGCTCGAGCTGCTCGCGCATCTCGTCGAGGCGGTCCTCGAGCTGCGTCACCTGGGACGCGAGGCCTTGGTCGTTGAGCAGGAGCGCGCTGTAGGCGAGGCCCACCGCCGCCTCCGACACGTTCTTCATCTCGACCAACACGTCGACCGCCCGGTCGAGATCGGAGATCGCCGGATCCTCCTCGACACCCGCGGGCCGCCACTCCGGCGCGCCCGCGAGCTCGCGCACCTCGCCGATGCCCTCGCGGGCGCCGCGCAGGATCAACACGTCGTCGGGAAGGAGGTGCTCGTCGCCGTCGGGATCGATGAGCCACTCGCGGCCGCGCCGGATGGCGACGACACGCATGCCCACCTCCATCGGAAGCTCGACGTCCTCGAGCGACCGGTTCACCAGCGCGGACTCGGCCCGCACGCGCACGCGGTGCGACACCTCCTCGGCGCCCGCGAGGTCGGCGACGAGCGACGCCGGGATGCCGAGACGATGCGTGACGACGCGCGCGATGTCGACCGCGGCGTTGCCCATGCGCTCGATCGCAGAGACCACGTGCAGAACACTCGACATCTGTTCGGCCTCGTGCTTCGAGCGCGCCGCGAGCACGCAAACCTCGCGCATCTCGTGCACGAGCTCGGTGAGACGTTCCTCGAGCTCGATCACCTCGTCGGCCATGCGCGTGTCGCCGAAGAACAGCGAGGCGTACCCGAGATCGACCATCAGCTCGGAGGTGTCCTTCGCCTCCGACAACATGGCCTTCAGGTTTCGTGGTCGTTCTTCCATGGAGGTAACTGCTCCCGCGCAGCTCAGGTCAGGCCCAGGAGCACGATCGCCAGGATAAGCGACAGCGCGCCCAACAAGTCGAGGCTCGACGTGACGATTGGAATGCCGTGATTGTCCGGGTCGAGGCCGTGCCGGTGCGTCAGCACCGCGGAGTAGTACCCGACGATCACCGACGACGTGGTGGCGAGGAAGCCGGCGATGAGGCTCACGCCCAGCATCCGCGCCGCGCCCGGGCTCCGGAAGTGGACGACGTGCGCGCCGATGATCGAGGACAGCCCGAGGAAGACGAAGACGGGGATCGCGTACAGGTAAACGAGCAGGACGTCGTCGCTCGCCGCCCGCCACGGGGAGCGCCCTTCTCCGAGCGTGCCGAGGTGCAGCCGGGTGCTCACCCGCGCCGAGAGGATCGCGCCGAGCGAGCCCGAGTCCTCGAGGAAGGGGGGCACCAGCACGATCAGCGCCGGGTAGGTGAGAAACGAGTCGAAGCGCTTCTGGATCGTCATCCCCGCCAGGACGTCGACCGCGCCCGCAAGCACGAGGATGGGAAGCGACTCCGCGACGATGCGACGCATCAGCGGCAGGCCCCTCGCGCGCAGACCGAAGAGAGCCGCGCCCACGGCGATCGCCACACACGCGAACGCCACGATCGGCGTGAAGACGTGGATATTGAGCAGGTAGGTGGCGAGGAAGAGGCTGGGGAGCGTGACCATGTCGCCCGCGGCCGTGACGATCGGCGCGGCGACGTTGTCGAGGTCGAGGTCGCGGTTCGCGCAGAACGCCGCCACCGCGACCGTGAGCACGAGCACGACGAACGACGACAGCACGGCTCCCACCACCGAGACGACCATGAAGTCGGCGACGGAGATCGTGCGGCCGATGCCGAACGCGTCGACCATCACCTTCGCCAGCACCGCGAGCACCGCCGAGATCGACAACGACGAGAGTATGGCGGCGGCCATGTTCTGCCCGACGGGCGTGTCGACCCGTCGCGACAGTCGGAACGTCCCGGCATGGATCTGGGTGCCCAAGCGACTTCCGAGCGCGCCGAACACGTTGCCCCGCATCCCGATCGCGGCCGGGACCAGGACGATCAGGCCGGGCAGGAGCTTGAGCGTGTGGGTGATGGAGGCCAGCGTGAGGCCGGTGACGAGATCGCCGCCCGAGGAGATCAGGAGCGCGACGAAGCCCGCCCGGACTCCGGCGAAGTCCGCGCGGAGGAACGCGACGAAGCGCGCGCCGACACGACGCGAGGAGCGGGGCATGAGGAACTGGGCGGGTCAGCCATCTGAAGTCCTCCGGAACCCGTCAAGGCTACCCCGTCGCCGTTCGTGCCCGCGACGCTACGAAGTTCACGAAGAGCATTCGAAACTACGGCCGCCGCGGTGCCGATGAAGAGTGGGTGACTTCCCCGCTTCTCGAAGTCGGCCAGCCCGTGCTCGTCGCGCCCGCGCCCGACGAGGCCCCGTGGCGGATGGTCGTCGACCTCGTGCAGGACGGCCACATCACGCTGGCTGCGCACGACGACGAGCGGCTACCGACCGAGTGGAGCGAACTGTCCGAAGTGCAGCTCACCTGTCTCGGGCGCTTCAGCGTGTACCTGATCCATGTTCCCGTGGTGCGCAGCGGTGCGACTCGTCTGGTGATCAGCGCCCCCGACGACGAGACCGCGGTGCGACGGCGCGCGTACGCGCGCGTGCTGAGTCACGTTCCGGCGAGCTGCGCGGTGCTCGACGCGGCGACGAACAGTTGGGACGCGTTCGAGGCCGAGGTGCGCGATCTCGGCGGTGGCGGCTGCTCGGTGCTGGCCGACCTCATACCACCCGCGGGCACGATCGTCGCGATCTCCTTCGCGTTCGACCAGGGGGTGCCGCTCGTCGTGTTGGGACGCGTGCTGCCGCGCGAGGCACTCCCGACGATCGGAAAGCCCCTGACGCGCATCGAATTCGTCCTGATCCGCGAGATGGACCGCGACCGGATCATGCGGTTCGTGTTGCTCTCGCTCGCGCGGCACCCGAGCGTGACTCGGCCTCCCGAGTAGAACCCGTCGCTCAACGCTCGAAACGCCACCTCGTCGCGGTCGCCTGGAAGAGCGTCTCCTCCTGCGCGATGTCGTGCGCGAGCCATCCGAACACCACTCTGGGCCGGACGACGTAGACGATGTCGACGAACTCGAGACTCATCGCCCAGTCGTACTTCGGCTCGTACTCCTCGATGAACGCGCGCCGGACCCCTTCGTCGGTGACCGCGACGGCGGTTCCTTCGAGGATCACGCAATCGTCGGCATCCTCGAGATTGACCGTGACGCGCGGATCGCGCGCGATGTTCGACGCGTGGCGAGCCGCGGTCGAGAACTGCACGGTGTTGTCGAGCCAGACGCCCCACAGCGGACGCACGTGCGGCCGGCCTCTCGGCCCGATCGTCGTCACCCAGTAGCTGCGCGCCTCCGACAGTTGCTCCTCCGCCCATCGCCAGGGCAGGGGCGCAGCTCCGAGATAACCCTCTGGCATGTCGGGACGATCGCCGATTGGTTCGATCATGAGTTTCGACCCAGGCCTCGTCGCGTGCCGTCAGACGGTGATGCCGTAGAGCTCGGCAACATTGTCGTGCAGGATGCGGCGGCGGGTGTGCTCGTCGAGCTGCGTGGCGTGTTCGGCGAGGAGGCGCTGGCTGTGCGGCCAGGTCGCGTCGCTGTGCGGGAAGTCGTTTGCCCACATCAGCCGGTCGGTGTTCATGAGGTGCGCGGTCCGGAACGCGACCCAGTCGTCCTGGAACGTGAGATACACGTTGCCGGCGAACCACTCGCTCGGACGGCGTGAGAGCTCACCGGCCGTCAACCAGTTGCGGTGTCGGTCGTAACCGTGATCGGCGCGGTACATCCAATGCGGCGCCCACCCCGCGTCGGCTTCGACGCACACGACGCGCAGGTCGGGGTGGCGCTCGAACACCGCGCCGAAGATCAGCGTCCCGATGATGTCCTGGTTGCCGCGCACGATGCTCATGAAACTGTTGAGCTTCGGACCGCGCACGTGGTCGGCTCCCGGTGTATCGGTGCGGCTCGTGAGGATGTGAAACGACGGCGGCAAACCGAGATCGATGATTGCTTCCCAGAGCTCGTCGTACATCGGGTGGTCGTAGTCGTTCTCGGGTGGGATGCCGGGCAACATCACGCCCTTCAAGCCGAGGCGCTTGATCTCCTCGAGATCTCGAATGCCGTCCTTGGGGGTAACGAGCGCGGTCTGACCCATACCGATGAGGCGCTCGGGTGCGGTCGCGCAGAACTCGGCGATCCACTGGTTGTACGCGTGGAAACACGCGCGCTGGTACTCGGCATCGGGATGGTTGCAGAGCAGCATTCCGACCGACGGGTAGATGACCTCGGCGACGACGCCGTCGGTGTCTTGATCGACGAGACGCGCGACCGGATCCCAACCGCCGCGCCACAACTCTTCGAAACGCTTGCCACTGTCGAGCCGGACCTCTTCCGACGGCCGGCCCGCGGCGGCAACCAACCAGAACGGAACCAGGCTCTTGCCGTTGTCGATCAGCATCACGTCGCCGAGCACGTCGTGGTGGTGCAGTCGGGGCGCCCGGTCGCGGTACGCGGGATCGATGCGATCGACATAGGTGCCGGGCGGCTCGGTGACGTGCGAGTCGGCGGAGATGCAGGGCCCGAGCGTTGCAGTCATGGCCCGAGTCTCGCGCGCCGGCTCGCCGGCGGGAATTGCGCAATTAGTGGAAGTCGCGGGAGCGCAGATTCTCCGCCAGGCTGATCGGCAGGCGCGTGATGCGTCCGGCGACGAGGTTGATCACTCCTTGGTGTTTCTCCAGCACCCCGCGCACCCGGAGCGCGGGTGCACCGCGCGCCACGATGCGGAACCGCTTCCATACGCCCTTGGCGCAGATCACGTTGACCAGGCCGGTCTCGTCCTCGAGGTTCAAGAACACCGTGCCCTTGGCGGTCGCCGGTTGCTGGCGGTGCGTGACGACCCCCGCGACCTCGACCACCGTCCGGTCGGGCAGCTCGCGCAACTGCGCGCTCGTCACGACCCCCTGACGCGTCAACTCCTCGCGTACGAACTCGGTCGGATGCTTGCCGACACTCAAGCCCATCGCCCACAGGTCGGCGTACACGGTCTCCATCTCGGTCATGCCCGGCAGCGGGGGCGCGTCGGTACCGGTGACGACACCGGGCAACGTCTCGACGACCGTGCCGTCGCGGCGCGCGTTGGGCCGGGCGGTACCGAGCGCACCGGCGGCCCACAACGCGGCGCGGCGCGACTGGCCGAAGCAGCGCTCGAACGCACCGGCGGTCGCGAGCGCCTCGACCTGATCGACCGTAGCGCCGGTACGCCGCACGAAGTCCTCGAGGTCGGTGAAGGTGCGCACCACCCGTTCGTCGTCGATGCGGTCGAGGAGCGCGTCGTGCAAACCGCGCACACTCCGCAGACCGAGTCGTATCGCAAGGTGCGACGGTTCGGCGTGGAAGCCGCGCAGCGGTCGGCCGATCGGCTCGTCGTCGAGCGAACGCGGTTCGAGCGTCGCGTCGCGGCGCGAGGCGTTGAGGTCGGGACCGAGCACCTGTACGCCGTGGCGGCGCGCGTCTCGCACGATCGAGTGCGGCGAGTAGAACCCCATCGGTTGGGCGTTCAACAGCGCGGCGGCGAACTCCGCCGGGTAGTGGTACTTGATCCACGAGCTCGAGTAGACGAGGTAGGCGAAGCTCACCGAATGACTTTCGGGAAAACCGAAGCTCGAGAACGCCTCCAGCTTCGTGTAGATCTGCTCCGCGGTGTCGCCGGTGATACCGCGTTCGGCCATGCCGGCCAGGAGACGCGCGCGCATCCGTTCCATGCGCGCCTGGCTGCGCTTGGAGCCCATCGCCTGGCGCAACTGGTCGGCTTCGGCGGCGCTGAACCCGGCGCAGTCGACCGCGAGCTGCATGAGCTGCTCTTGGAACAGCGGCACGCCGAGCGTCTTTTCGAGCGACGGCTTCGTCAGCGGATGGATGTACGTGACCTCTTCCTCGCCGTTGCGGCGCCGCAGGTACGGATGTACGGAACCACCTTGGATCGGGCCGGGACGGATGAGCGCGACCTCGACCACGAGGTCGTAGAAATTCCGTGGTCGTAGCCGCGGAAGCGTCGCCATCTGGGCCCGGCTCTCGACCTGGAACACGCCGATGGTGTCGGCCGCGCACAGGAGGTCGTACACCTCCGGTTCCTGCGGGATCGTGGCGAGGTCGATGTCGACGCCCTGCGCGCGTACGAGATCGACGGCGAGGTGCAGCATCGTCAGCATGCCGAGGCCGAGCAGGTCGTACTTCACGAGTCCGGCGGCCGCGCAGTCGTCTTTGTCCCACTGGAGCACCGAACGGCCCTCCATGCGCGCCCATTCGACCGGGCAGAACTCGACGAGCGGACGGTCGGCCATCACCATGCCGCCCGAATGGATGCCGAGGTGCCGCGGGAAGTCGAGCACCGCGCTCGCGAGCTCGAGGGCGAGCGGCGGGATCGCGGGCGGTCTCGTCGTGGCCGCGGGGCCGTCGAGCGGGACGCCGTCGCGCGTCCTCTCCCGCATCGAACGTTCCATGCGTCGCTCATTGCGCGGCGTGACATGCCGGTGGTCTCGGAGCGCTTTGTCGGTCAGCTCTCCGAACGCCTCGGGGCCGGCGGCCCAGCGATCGACCCACTTTCCGAGCGCGTCGGCTTGCCCGGGTGCCACACCCGCGGCCTTCGCCATCTCGCGCAGCGCGGATCGCGGCCGGTACGTGATCACGTTGGCCACCTGCGCGGCCCGATCGCGTCCGTAGCGTTCGTAGACGTACTGGATCACTTCTTCGCGCCGCTGGTGCTCGATGTCGAGGTCGATGTCGGGCGGTCCGTCGCGTTCGGGCGACAGGAAGCGCTCGAACAACAGACCGAGCGCGACCGCGTCGGCCTTGGTGACACCGAGCGCATAACAGACCGCGCTGTTCGCCGCGCTTCCCCGCCCCTGGCAGTAGATGTCGGAGCGGCGGCAGAACTCGACGATGTCGTGCAGCAACAAGAAGTAACCGGGGAACCCGAGCTGCTCGATGACCTCCAGCTCGTAGGAGATCTGGTGCATCGCCTGGCTGTACTGCGGGTGACTCGCCGGATAGAAGACGGCCGCGCCCCTCCGAACGATCTCCCGCAACCACGACATCTCGTCGAATCCGTCGGGCACGGGAGCATCGGGCAACCGGGGCGCGGCGAGCTTCAGATCGAACGCGCACTCGTGCGCGATGTCGAGTGTTCTCTCGACCGCGCCCGGCCAGCGTGCGAACCGGCGCTGCTGCTCGGCCGCGCTGCGCATGTGCGCGAACGGCGCGGCCGGCAACCAGCCGTCGATCTCGTCGAGCGACCGGCGGGCGCGTACCGCGGCGAGAGCCTGCGCGAGCGGACGGCGGGCGGGGGTGGCGTAGTGCACATTGTTCGTCGCGACGACCTCGACCCCGACGCGCATCGCGACCTGTGCGAGCGCGTCGTTGCGGTGACGGTCGAGCGGATCGCCGTGGTCCCACAGCTCGACGAGCACGCGATCACGCCCGAACCCGTCGACCAGCTCGCGCAACGCGAGCTCGGCCGCCGCGGGTCCGTCACGGACGAGCGCGGCCGGCACCGTGCCCTTGCGACAGCCGGTGAGCACGAACCAGTGGTCGTTGTCCCGGCTCGGGCCGTGGCCATGCACGGCTGCCCGGGCCGCGTCGACCAGCTGGGCCGGCGACGTACGGGGCGCCCCCTTCTCCCCCGCGAGCTGCGCCCCGCTGATCGCCCGGGCAAGCCGCGCGTATCCCGCCGGGCCCTGCGCGAGCACGATCAGATGCTCGCCGGCCGGATCCGCCATCCCGTTGGGCGGCCGAAGGGGCGTGTCGCCCGCGCCGAGCGTCAGCTCCGCGCCGAACACCGTCGGCAGCGCGAGTGGACGCGCCGCCTCCGCGAAGCGCACGACACCGTAGAAGCCGTCGTGATCGGTGATCGCGAGCGCGGCGAGCTCGAGGCGCGCCGCTTCTTCGGCCAGCTCCTCGGGATGGCTCGCACCGTCGAGGAACGAGAAGTTCGAATGGCAGTGCAACTCCGCGTACACGCCCAGCTCCGGAAGGGTCAGTCGTAGATCGCTTCGACACCCGCTCGTCCACCTTCGACGACCACGATGCACGCGACGTCGTCGACGACCACTTGCCAACGCGCGCATCGTCGATGCGTACGCGCGTCCCACCAACGCACGTCGTGCGCCCACGGGCCCGCCCACGCGCGCACCGCGCCGCCATTGGCCGGAAGCGCTCGACAACGCACGTACGCCGGGGGGCGCAGCTGCTCGCCCCTCCCGTTCACCGCGACCGCGTCGCCGTTCGCATCGACGAGCTCGGCCGGAAGCGGCGGGTCGAACACGCGCGCCGGAAACGGCGGTGGGAGCGCGCCCGGCCAGGCCGCGACCTCGGGACCGATCGAGAGCGGCAACTCGGGTTCGCGCGGCTCGCCCCACGGAACCCATCGCACCTGCTCGGCCGGTGTCCGGCCGCCCTGCACGACGGCGGTCGTCACCGCGTCGTAGCCGAGCATGCCCTGGACGCGCGCGAGCGCGCGATCGGCCCTTTGGTGCGCGACCTGATCACCGCCCCAAAACCCGAGCTGGCGACCGTCGACCGGCACCACCTCGTCGGGAATCAGCGTGAGACCGGTGATACCGGCGGTCGTTTCGCCGGTGGTGATCCAAGCGTCGAGCTGCCAGCGCACCCGTTCGGCGAGCACGCCGGGTGTGAGCGCGTCGCCGTACTCCGAACGGGCGTGACGCCAACAGCGCGTGAGCCGTTCGCCGTGCTCGGTCTCCGCCTCGACGAGCACGCGCGTGCACGCGAGACCGCGTTCCGCGAGTCGTTCGAGCAGGCGGTCGGCGAGCTCCTTCGCCGCGAACGCGGCGATGTCGACGCGTTCCGCCGGCGGATCGAGCTCCGTGCTCTCGACGAGATCGGGCGGCGGCGCGACGAACACGGACGGCCCGGGATCGATGCCCCGGGAAAGGGCGTGGATCCGACGGCCGACGCTGCCGAACCGGGCAAGCACCGCGTCGGGCGCCAGCGCGGCGATGTCGCCGAGCGTGGGCAGTCCGAGACGGACGAGCAAGCTGACGAGGTCGTCCTCACCGTCGAGCACCGACACCGGCCACGGCGCGACGTATTCAGCCGAGCCGCCGGCCGGTACGACGACCGACCGACGGGCCGCGAGGCGGGCGACGAACACGCCGTCGGCGATCCCGATGCGCACGTCGGCGCCATCGGGGCCGAGCGCGGTCGCGACTCCGGACCGGATCTGCGCCGCGAGCGCGTCGTCGCCGCCGAAGTAGCGCGACGGACCCCGCGTCGGGAACTCGCAGCGACCGGGCCGTTCGAGCACGACGCGCGGCGTGAAGACCTCCACCGCGCGGGCCACCACTTCGAACGTGCGCGCCTCGTTCGCTTCGTCGGCGTCGACGCACACCGCTTCCGGACACCGCGCTTCCGCTTCGCGCCGGCGCATACCACGCGTCACACCCGCGGCGCGCGCTTCGGCCGAAGCCGCGCGCACGATGTCGCGACTCCCGACGCGTTCGCGCACGATGAGCGGCCGGTTCCGCAGGTCGGCGTCGTCGGCGCGGCGACGGGCCGCGATTACCGGCCAGTCTGGACACCAGACACAGCCCGTGCGGCTCATCCCGCCTGCGCGTGCGCGGGCACCTTCTTTCCCTCGACGCGCACGTCGAGCTCGCGGACCGCGAGCAGACCTTCTCCGGTCGCGAGCCCCGACCAGTCCTTCAGCCCCCGAGCGTGGAGGCGGAGGGTCGCCTCGACCGGCCACGGTCCGAGCGTGACGAGCACAGTGGCGCGCTCGCGCGCTCGGGCCGTGAGCCGGCGGGCGTCGCCGGGCCGCAAGCCCGGGGGGACTGCGGCCGCGACGAGCGAGACACCGTCGAGCAAGGCGCCGACAACCGTCGGCCACCGATCGGGCGGGACGCGCCGGACGATCGCGCACCGTTCGAGGGCGACGCCGATCTCGGCCGCGGCCCGCGCCCCCAAAGTGCCGTCGGGGTCGACGACCGCCGCCCACTCGCCTACGGAGGTGGTTGCCGCGGCGAGCAGGAGCGCAACGGTCGTCGACCCCGCACCCGGTGGCCCATCGAGCGCAACCGTGCTGCCGCGCTGGATACCGCCCGCCGGGAGGAACTGACCGATCGGACCGGCGACGGCGAGGAGCCGAGCGCCGGCGAGCACCGCCGGAGCGGCACGAGTGGCAGCCGCCCGCAACTGCGCCCGAGCGTGCTCGTCACGCCTGGGGAGAACCGGGGAAAGCGGGGCTGCGACCACCCTCCGACGATAGCGAACATATGTTCGCCCTCGCAAGAGGCGGGACCCGGCGGTCGCGGAGGGCTACGACCCGATTGAGCGGGCGCGGTAGTAGTCCAAAACTCGGTGATAGCACCGGTGCTATCACCCGCGCTATCACTCAGGATTTCGAGTAGTTGCTCAGCTCGAGGTTGGGTGAGGGTGGCTCGGTTTCGCCTGGCGCGCCAAGCGCGCCACGTACCACCTGGCTACTGGACCTTGGAGATCTCGGGCTCAACGCCGCGGGCGTCGAACGACCAGCCGGCTTCGTCACCGTAGAACTCGAAGAGGTGCTCGATCGTGTGCTTCACCTTGGGCTCCAGCTCGGGCCAGGCCTCGGGCGGCGCCTCGACGGTCACGACGTTGGAGTAGATCGTCACCTTGGCCGCGCCTACTTCGAGCAGCCGTCGCGCGAGCACGTCGGGCGGCCTGGTGCCGGAGACGGCAGCCTCGGAACCGGGTGTGTACACCTCGATCGCCATGCTCGTGAACGAACGATCGCACTCGAAGAAGCGGACGTCGGGCGACGCACCCGCGCGCACCGTCACCGTGATCGGCTGACCCATTCCGTCAGCCTAGGAGGAACGCCCGCGATAACGCCGGATCAGAGCATTGGTCGAAGCGTCGTGCGCGAGCCCGGCGTCGCCGGGCGCCGCGATCTCCGACGCGACGCGCTGCGCGAGCACCTTGCCGAGCTCGACCCCCCACTGATCGAACGAATCGATGCCCCAGATCGTGCCGAGCGTCATCACCTTGTGCTCGTACGCGGCGATCAGCGCTCCCAACGCGAACGGCGTGAGTTGCGACGACATCAGCGCCGACGACGGCCGGTTGCCCGGCATCACCCGGTACGGCGGCAGCGCCGGATCGTCGGTCCCGAAGGCGAGCGCTTCGGCTTGCGCGATCAGATTCGCGACGAGGAGATCCTGTTGATTGCCGAGCGCGTGTCCGGGCTGCGGGTGGTCGAATCCGATGAGGTCGATCGGCACCAGGGCGGTGCCCTGATGCAACAGCTGGAAGTAGGCGTGCTGACCGTTCGTGCCGACGGTGCCCCAAACGATCTCCCCCGTGGGCGCGTCGACCGGCGAACCGTCGGCGCGCACCGATTTGCCGTTGCTCTCCATCTCGAGCTGTTGCAGGTACGAAGGCAACTTGACCAATACCTGCGCGTACGGAACGACCGCCTGTGTCTGCGCGTCGAGGAAGTCGCGATACCAGCACCCCAGCACGCCCATGATCACCGGCAGGTTCGCGTCGAGGGGCGCCGTGCGGAAGTGCTCGTCCATCGCGTGCGCGCCCGCGAGAAGCGCGCGGAAGTTGTCCGGGCCGATCGCGAGCATCAGCGACAGCCCGATCGCCGACCAGAGCGAATAGCGGCCGCCCACCCAGTCCCAGAAGCCGAACATGTCGGCAGTGTCGATACCGAACTCGGCGACCTTCTCCGCGTTCGTCGACACCGCGACGAAGTGTCGCTTCACCGCGGCTTCGTCTCCACCCAGCGCGGCGAGCAACCAGGCGCGCGCGGCGCGGGCGTTGGTGAGGGTCTCCAACGTCGTGAAGGTCTTCGACGAGACGATGAACAACGTCTCGGCCGCGTCGAGTCCGTGGACGACCTCCAGGAGATCCGCGCCGTCGACGTTCGACACGAACCGGAACTGCATGTCGCGCCGGCTGTACGCGCGTAGCGCGTCGTACGCCATCGACGGTCCGAGATCGCTGCCGCCGATGCCGATGTTCACGACGTTGCGAATCACCCGTCCGGTATAACCGACCCGCCGGCCGTCCCGGATCGACGATGCGAAGTCGGACATCTGACCGAGCACGCGGTGCACCTCGGCCACGACGTCGACACCGTCGACGACGAGAGACGCGCCGGCAGGCATGCGCAGCGCGACGTGCAACACCGCGCGGTCCTCGGTGACATTGATGTGCTCACCCCGGAACATCGCCTCGATACGCGCCTGCAGCCCGCGTGCGCGGACGAGATCGAGCAACAGTCGCAGCGTGTCGGCGTTCACCCGGTGCTTCGCGTAGTCGAGGTACCAGCCCGCCGCCTCGACGTGCATCCGGTCGCGGTCGGGCTCCGCCGCGAACAGCTCGCGCACCGTTCGCCCCCGCATCACCGCCGCGTGCGCAACCAGCGCGTCCCAGGCCGCGTCAGCCACCGAGCGGACCCGAGAAGAGACTCGGCTGGCGCTCGAAACGCGGGATCCCGCCCCACAGGCAATAGTCCATGAAAATCCACGAGCGCCGATGGATCGCCGACGGTCCGTATCCCGCGAGCGCGCATTTGTGCTGCGGCGCGGGATAGCCGCGGTTCGACTCGAATCCGTAGGCGGGATAGTGCTCGGCCTCGTCGGCCATGATCGCGTCGCGCGTCGTCTTCGCTACCACCGAAGCGGCCGCGACCGAGAGCACCGTCTGATCGCCCTTCACGATCGTGCGGACGACCCGGGGCATGGCGAGATAGTCGTGCTTGCCGTCGAGCACGATCCGGTCGGCGACGAATCCCTGCGCCGCGAGCTGGGCGAGCGCCCGGCTCGCCGCGCGTCGCTGCGCCTCCGTCATGCCGACGAGATCGCACTCCTCGTGGGAGGCGTGTCCGACCCCGATGCCACGCGCCCAAACCCGAACTCGCGCGGCTGCGATCTCGCGCTCGCCGGCGGTCAGCAGCTTCGAATCACGAATGCCCGCGAGATGGTCGTCGCCGGGCACGACCGCGGCGACGGTCACCGGACCGGCCCAGGACCCACGCCCGACCTCGTCGATTCCGACCACCACGCGGTCGCCTGCAGCCCAGCATTTCCGCTCGACCCGCAGCGTCGGATACGGCGCGATCACAGCGGGTGACGCTACTCGCCTCACGTCGCGCGGTTCGCGTTTCGCCACGTCAGGACCCATGGACACGCGCCGTACCATGAAGCGGTGAGACCCGGCACCCGCGTCGAGGTCCGGAGCCGCTTCGAATCGAAGTGGACACGCGGATTCGAGGTCGCCGACCAGGCCGCCAGCGACGGCCGCGGCGAGCCGATGTACAACGTGCGCCGCCGCTCGGACGGCTCCATCCTCCCGGTCACCTTTCCCGAAACCGATCTGCGCGAAGAGAACCGCCGCAGCACTTGGTGGATCTAGCGACCGAGCGAGTTTGTCGCTACCCGTCCGCCTTCAGGCGGGCGATCAACTGATCCACCGGGATCGCCGGCAGCGTCGTCGTTCGCATCGTCCCTCGGGACGCCAGCATGATCGCGGCCTTCGCCATCGTCTCCTCGTCGGGCGCTTCGAGGATGTTCAAGAAGTCGTACTGACCCATGAGCGCGTACTGCGCGTGCACCTTCAGGCCGAGCGCTTCCACCTCGGCGGCGACCTCACGGATGCGGTCCGGCTTCTCTCGCAGGGTCTCCCAGCCGCCCGGGCCGAGAGTCGAGAGCATGGCGTACATCGGCATGGGTTCGAGGCTAATCCGACGCCCCGTCCGAGCGGAGCCATGACGTGACCGGTGGGGCCACGATGCGGCCCGGCTCCGAGGATTCGCGCGATCGTGTCTGCGGAGATGCGCGTGCACGAGCGTTCAGTGATCAGGGTGGCGCTGGCGGTGATCGCCGTTGCCGCGGTTGCGGGTGGCGCACGCGCGGCGCGTGCCGACCTCACGGAAGCGGCGCTCGTCCTGCTCGTCACCGTCCTGGCCGTCGGCACGCTCGGCTTTCCGTCGGGACTCGCGGCCGCGATCGTCGGATTCTTGGCGTTGAACTGGTTCTTCACCGAGCCGACCGGATCCTTCAAGATCCATCGGACCGACGACGTCGTCGCACTTGCCGTGTTCGCGGCGTCGGCGGCGCTGGTCGGCTGGACCGTGCAGCGCTTGTCGAGCCTGCGCCGCACCGCGCTCCAGCGCGAGGCCGAGGCCAAGGTTCGCCTCGACCTGACGAACCGGTTGCTCACCGGCACCGACGTCGACGACGCACTCAACAGCGCGGCCGACGCGCTCGCTGCACTTTTCGCGTTCGAGGCGTGCACTCTTACTGCGGGCGAACCACTCTCGGCGTCCGACGAGCCCGCCCACGCGAACGTGCGCGTCGACGGCCCGGGAGTCACCTTGCTCGCGCGCTCGCCGCAACCACTCACGCCTCCCGACCGCGAGTTGCTCGAAGCGCTCGTCGCCGGGCTCGCGGCCGGTGTCGACCGGCTGCGCCTACAAGAAGAGGTGCGCGAAGCGCGGCTCGTCGCCGAGGTGGGGCGCCAGCGCGCCGGATTCCTGTCGGCGGTCAGCCACAACCTGCGAACGCCGTTGACCGCGGTGAAGGCCGCGGCCGGCACGCTGCTCTCCTCGTGGTCGCGGATCGAGCCCGAGGAACGGCGCGAGCTCCTCGAGACGATCTCGGACGAGGCCGAACGACTGGAACGGCTCGTGCGCAACACGCTCGAGCTGAGTCGGATCCGTGCCGGCGCGCTCGAGATCGAGCCCGAGCGCGTCGACATCGCCGATCTGGTGCGACACGCGGTACGCCGGCTGCGACCGATCGCCCGGGCCCACCGAGTCCGTCTCGACGTCGCCGACGACCTGCCGCCCGTGTCGCTCGACATCACGATGGCCGAGCAGATCCTCCTCAACCTGTTGGAAAACGCGCTGCGCTTCGCACCACCCGGCTCGGAAATCGTCGTTGGAGCCCGCGCCGGCGGCCGAGGCGACGACGAGATCGAGCTGCGGGTCGCCGATCACGGCCCCGGCGTCCCGCCTGAAGCGCGTGATCGGATCTTCGAGGAGTTCCAGAGCGCCGAGACCCGTCCCGATCGCAGCGGCACGGGTCTCGGTCTCGCCATCGTGCGCGCCCTCGTCGTCGCGCACGGAGGTTCCGTGCACTACGAGGACACGCCCGGCGGCGGCGCCACGTTCGTGTGTACGTTTCCGCGGGAGGCCCGGGCGTGACCACGATCCTGCTCGTCGAGGACGATCCCGCGCTCCGGCGCGCGTTGCGCACGATGATGCGCAGCCGTGATCTCGTGGTGCTCGATGTCGCCACGGGCGAGGAGGCGATCGTCGTGGCTTCGAGCGGCACACCCGACCTCCTCGTGCTCGACCTCGGACTCCCCGACATCGACGGACTCGAGGTGTTGCGACGCGTCCGCGCGTTCTCCTCGATGCCGGTCATCGTCCTCACCGCGCACCACCAGCAATCGGAGAAGATCCGTGCGCTCGACGCCGGTGCCGACGACTACGTCACGAAACCTTTTGACACCGAGGAGTTGCTCGCGCGCGTGCGGGCCACCCTGCGCCGCGTTCCGCAATCGAGCCCGACGCCCACGCTCGTACGCGTCGACGGCGTCGAGATCGACCTCGCACGCCGGCGGGTGACGCTCGACGGTGCCCCGGTACATCTGACGCGCACCGAGCTCGGGCTCCTCGAGATCCTCGTCAGTAACCCGGGCAAGCTCCTCACGCAGGAGTACCTGCTGCGTGAGGTCTGGGGCCAGGGCTACGGAAGCGAGAGCAACTACTTGCGCGTCTACGTCGGCCAGCTCCGCAAGAAGCTCGGCGACGACGCGGCGCACCCGCGGCTCATCCTGACCGAACCGGGGATCGGCTACCGCTGGATCGCGGGCGAGGAGAGCCCCGCCGCACCGGACTAGCGTCGAAATCATGCCTACGCGCGTCGCCATCGTCCCGCACACGCATTGGGATCGCGAGTGGTACTCGCCGTTCCAGACGTTCCGCCTGCGACTCGTTCGGCTGCTCGACGCGCTGTTGCCGATGCTCGAGTCCGACTTGTCGTACTCGCGTTTCCTGCTCGACGGTCAGACCGCGGTGCTCGACGACTACCTCGCGNNATGGACGAGTTCATGGTGTCGGGCGAGACGATGGTGCGCGATCTCCAGTTCGGCATCGCGCGAGGCTCCGAGCTCGGCGGCGTCATGGACGTCGGCTATCTCCCCGACATGTTCGGCCACGTCGCGCAGATGCCGCAGCTCCTGCAACTCGCCGGCTTCGAGCACGCGGTCGTCTGGCGGGGCGTCCCTGCAGTTGTCGAGCAGACCGCGTTCTGGTGGGAGGCGCCCGACGGATCGCGCGTGCGCGCCGAATACCTCTACGGCTCCTACTCCAACGGGCGCGACCTTCCCGAAGACGCCAAGCGCCTTGTGTTGCGCGCCCGCGACTACGAGCACGAGCTGGGCCCGGCGCGCGTGCGCGACATGTTGTTGATGAACGGGACCGATCATCAGATGCCGCAGCCGTGGCTCGGACGCGTCGTTGCCGAAGCGAACGCGCAACAGGACGAGTACGAGTTCGCAGTCACTTCGCTGCCCGAGTACCTCGCCGACCAGCCCAGCGAGGGGCTCGTGACCGTCGCCGGCGAGCTGCGATCGGGCGCGCGGGCGAACCTCCTGATGGGAGTCGGGTCGAACCGGGTCGACGTGCACCGGGCGTGCGCGCGGGCCGAACGGTCACTCGAGAAGCGGGCCGAGCCGCTCTCGACGCTGTTCGTCCCCGCCGAGCAGTACCCGCACGCGCCGGCCGACATCGCGTGGCGCAAGCTCGTGTTGAACAGCGCGCACGATTCGTCGTGCGCGTGCAGCAGCGACGAGGTGGTCGACCAGGTCCTCGTGCGTTACTACGAAGCCCGTCAGATCGGCGACGGTCTCACGCACGACGCGATGCGCGCGCTCGCAGGCCAGGTGAACGCGCCGCCGGGCGCGACCGTCGTCGCAAATCCCACGGCGCGGGCGCGCTCGGGTCTCGTCGACGCGCGCATCCCCGGTACCGGCCCGTGCCATTTCACGGGTCCCGACGGTGAGGCGCACCCAACCCAGTTGCTCGACGAGGTCGGTGGTGACGGCTTCCACACCATGGTCACCGGCCAGAAGGTCAGATGGGTGATCGACATGATGCGCGGCACCGAGTTCGCGGGCCGCCAGATCCACGCGTACGACGTGCTCGACGTCGACGGCGCAGGCGACCAGCACGACATCGTGCTGCACGAAGCGCGCGGAACCGACGAACGCGTCGACCTGACCGAGTTGAAGGAGCGAATGCTCGCGCTCGGGGAGGCGGGTCACACCATGCGCCTGCGATTGCAGATCGCGCCGGTGCGCCACGTGCTGTTCGACACCGGCGAGATCGACGGCTTCGGCTGGTCGTCGTTCACGGCCGTCGACGGTCCGATCCCCGCGATCCCCGCGAGCGCCGGGGCAATCACCGGAGCGGTAGCACGCGGGAACGAGTTGTCCAACGAGCACCTGAGCATCACCGTCGACCCGGCCGACGGCACGTACGCGATCGAGACCGCCGGCGGCCTCCGGGTCGAGGGCTGTGGACGGCTCGTCGACGACGGTGACGGCGGCGACACGTACAACTACTCCCCGCCCGACGACGATGTCGTCGTCGACCGGCCCGACGCAGTTCGCGTCGACACCCCGGAATCCGGACCGGTGCGAGCGCGGGTGACGATCGAGGCCGACTACACGTGGCCCGCCTTCGCGATCGGAGACGTTCGCGCGTGCAGCCGGCGCAGCGACGAGACCGTCCGGGCGACGGTCCGCACCACACTCGAGCTGCGGCCGGGCGAACGCTTCCTGCGCGTCGCGCACGAGGTCGACAACCACGCGCGCGATCATCGGCTGCGGGCGCATTTCCCGCTGCCGCGCCAGGTCGAAGGCTCTCACGCCGAATGTGCTTTCGCAGTGGTGAAACGCGGGCTCACGGCCGAAGGCGGCGTGCACGAGTTCGGCCTGCCGACATTTCCCTCGCGCCGGTTCGTCGACGCGTCCGACGGCACCGCCGGGCTCGCGCTGATCCACGACGGCCTGCTCGAGTACGAGGTGATCGACGACGGCCGGGCGCTGGCGCTCACGCTCTTGCGCGCTGTCGGGTTCCTGTCGCGTCTGGAACCGCAGCTGCGACCGAACCCCGCCGGTCCACCCGATCCGCTCGAGGGCCCGCAACTGCTCGGATCGCAGCGGGCCGAGTACGCCGTCCTGCTCCATCCCGGCGACTGGCGGGCAGCAGATTGTTACGGCGCGGCCGACGCGTTCCTGGTGCCGTTCGAGCGGACTCGCCTCGCGGCTCGTTCGGATGCCGGCAGACCGCGCGCCGGCGCCGCGCTCCGCGTCGACGGCGCGGAGGTTTCCGCGGTGCAACGAGTGCCTGGCGGGATCGTGGTGCGCGTCTTCCGCACTGCTGCCGACGCGGGGCCGGTGACGCTCGAACACGAAGGATTGCCGAGCCGCGGCTTCGTCGTCGACCTACGCGGACGACCCGTCTCCTCCTTCGAAGGCGAAGTGCAGTTGCGGCCCTTCGAGATCGCGACCCTCCGGCTCACCGTCGGCTCGTAGACGCGCGGCCGTATTCGGATGCGAGGCGAAGTGCACGCCTCTCGTCATGTGACTACGTTCCTTCGCGAGTGCGGTCTGTACAGGCAATCGCGATGATGGTGTCGGTCGCGGTCATGTCGGCCGCGACGACGCGGACCGGCGCCCAACCGACGCCGACGCCGACTGCTGCGAACTTCGGCGACCCGGTTGCGGTAACGATTCGTGGATACGGCGGGGACGCGATGGAGCCATTCGTCAGCCCCGACGGCAAGTACCTGTTCTTCAACAACCGCAACGACTCCGGCACGAACACCAACCTGTTCTTCGCTCGACGCGTCGACGACACGACGTTCGCGTACGGCGGCGCGATCCGGGGCGCGAACTCGGCTGATCTCGACGCCGTCCCGTCGATGGACGTAGCGAACAACTTCTATTTCGTTTCCACCAGGAGCTACAGCCGGACGCTCTCGACCGTCTACCGCGGAAAGTTCGCGAGCGGCGCGGTGTCGGGCGTCGCCATCGTGGCGGGCATATCGAAGGCAACCCCCGGACGCGTCAACTTCGACGCCGACATCAGCGCGGACGGAAACCGGCTGTACTTCGTCGACGGTCGCTTCACTCAGGGTGGACAACTCCTGGCTGCCGACCTGGCAATCGCGCAGAAGACCCCGACCGGGTTCGCGCGTCTTGCCAACAGCGCGCAACTGCTCGCGAACGTGAACACCGCCGCGTTGGAATACGGTGCCGCGATCTCGAACGACGGCCGAAGCCTCTACTTCACTCGCGCCGCGGTGCCACTGGGTTCGAAGCCGCCGGCGATCTTTGTCGCGACGCGCTCCTCGACGAGCAACGCGTTCGGTGCACCCGTCAGACTCACCGCGTTGACCGGCTTCGTCGAAGCACCCGCACTATCGCCAACCGGGCAGTCTCTTTACTTTCACCGGCTCGTCGGCAACAAGTTCGTCATCTTCCGGGCGTCAAAGCTCTGATCCCGGGCAGCCGACGATCCCGGGCCGGATTCCGCAGCGGTCAGGGTCGGAGTAGCTGGTAGGTCTCCACCGGGTCGACGAATCCCGCGAGGTTCTGCTTGCCGGCCGCCGCGAACGCGTAGCCGCCCCGAACGCGCGCGAGCCGTTGCTGCAACCCGCCATCCGTGAGTGCAGTACCCGCCTCGGCCGACGCCACGAGTCGCGCGGCAAGGTTCACCGTCGGTCCGTAGAAGTCGCCCTGGCGCACCATCACGTCGCCGAACGCCAGCCCGACGCGCAGCTTCGGCAACTTGACGGCCGCGCACGCCTCGAGGAGGTCGAGTGCCAACGAACACGCGATTCCCGGCGCGTTGGTCACGAACATCACCGCGTCACCTATCCGTTTGACGACGTTCGCGCCGGCGGCCGCGATCACGTCGCCCGTCGTCGCCTCGAATCGATCGAGCATCAGTGCGAGATGGACCGGTTCGAGCTCTTGCCACAGCCCCGTGTAGCCGGCGAGGTCAGCGAAGCCCACGGCCAGCTGAACGACGTTCAGCGCCGAGGTCGGCGCGGCCACTTCGCTGTACCGCCGGCCGATCGCCTGGAGGTGATGACGGTGCATGGAGTCGATCGCATCGGAGATGCGCGGGAGGATCGCGTCGGCGACCGCCCGGTACGTGCGCGCCACTTCGACGTACTGCCGCCGCTCCGAAAGGGGCGCCTCGATGTTCGATCGCAACAACGCCACCTCGGCCTCGGCGACCCGGCGAACGGCCTCGCCCATCGTGCGCATGAGTTGCAACACCTGCTCCGGCTCGAAGAACGTCGCCATCAGTCCGAACAGGCGAAACGTCTCGACGTCCTGCGGGCCGAAACGACGCTCGAATGGACGCGGATCGGCGAATCCGGCACCGCGCCAGAGGGTGAGCGCGACGTCGGGATCTATCTCGGCGCGGGCCGCGGTCTCGGCGAAGGTGAGCCCGTCGCGGCCGATCCGGAGCGTTCGGAACGCGGCGAAGCTGAGCAAACCTCCCTGCTCGTCGGCCCGCACCAGTTCGGGGATCGACGCGCCGATCTCGTCGAGGAGGAACACGAAAAGCTCCAGGCGCTCGACCGCGGCCGGATCGTCGGGGTCGTACAGGCCCGCGGCGACGAGGAGCTCGACGTGCTCGCTCACGAGAACTGATCCGGCGCGTCGACGCTCGTCCCGTCGACCTGCGCGCGCTCCCCCATCGACAGCAACGAGGTCGACGGCTCGGCGAGCAAGGTCTCACCTACCGCCTCACTCGACGACCACGTTGCGTCGAGCTCCGGCGCGCGTACGGTCGTTCCCGGTGGTACGTCCCACAACAGCGCCGGACGCGCGCCGTGCCAGCGCACCGCGAACGAGCACGAGCCACGCCGTAACGGCACGTCGTGCGCCGCGAGTTGCTGACCGAGCCACGTGGCGCGGAACCCGGGCAGGATGTGGATCGTACCGCCCTCCTCGCGCACGAGCGCGGCGCGCGTCTCGCCGAGTACGCCGCCGTAGCGCGCCCGCTTCGCGGCGCGCCGGGCGCGCATCCGGAGTCGGGCCCACATCTCGATCCCTTCGTCGTCGAAGCCCCACGCCTCGAGTGCGACGAACGCCTCGGCCGACGGAGCCGCGAGCAGAAGATCGGCGCGCGCCGCGTCGACCTCCGATTGCAGCGGCTCCGGGAGCTCGGTGCGCAGACCCCGATCGAGCAGCCGATCCCACGCGCGAACGACGGCGTCGGCATCGGCCAGCGTGCGCACGTCGACCCCCGACCTCGTCGTGACCGCGACCCGAACCGTCGTCCGGTGCGGGACCGGGTACACGAGTAGCGCGCCGTCTTCGACCGCGCCCGGACGGCGCGCGAACGCGACGGTAGGTACCCCGTCGACGCGCACGCAGTCGGCGTCGACGGTGACCGTGCCCGGCGCGTCGACCGCGAACGCGACCGCGACCGCCTCCGGGGAGTCGTTCTCGATCTCGACGACGACGGTGTTGCCGTCGCCGTCCCCCACCGCGTACACACGCTCGACGGCGTCACCGCCGGAGATGCGCAGCGAGGTGTGCACGACCGGCGCGGCGTGCGGCCGTGACCGGCGCACCGGCCCGTCCCGGCCCGGCACGAGCCAGTCGTTCCCCTTGCGTATCCGCCATCCGAGCCGCAACGAGCCGTGATGCACGGTTCCGTGCTCGTCGACCGAGGCCGTGATCCCGCTCGCCAGCGTGCCGACGCCGGCCATCGCAGGAGCCGTCACCGCATGCCGTGGAGCTCGGGTTTCGCCTTGCGCAGCATCAGCTCGGGTACGAGATCCGCCGGACGCGCCCCTTCGTAGAGCACCCGGCGCACGAACGAAGCGAGCGGCATCTCTACTCCGTGCCGCGCGGCCAGCTCGAGAACAGCCGCGGTCGTCTTGACGCCTTCGGCGACCATGTTCATCTCGTTGACGATCTCGTCGAGGGCACGACCCTTGCCGAGCTCGACGCCGACGTGACGGTTCCGGCTCTGCGGACTGCTGCATGTCGCGATGAGATCGCCCATTCCCGCGAGCCCGGCGAACGTGAGCGGATCGCCGCCCATGGCCGCGCCGAGCCGGGCCAGCTCGGCGAGTCCGCGCGTCATCAATGCCGCCTTGGTGTTGTCGCCGTACCCGAGGCCGTCGGCGATTCCGGCGCCGATCGCGAGGACGTTCTTGAGCGCGCCCGCCATCTCGCAGCCGACGACGTCGGGGTTCGTGTAGACGCGCAACGTCGGCGCGAAGAACAGTTGTTGCATCTCTTGGGCGATCGTCGCGTCGACCATGGCCACGACCGACGCCGTGGGCTGCCCGGCCGCCACCTCGCGGGCGAGGTTCGGGCCGGTGAGCACGCCCACGCACGCGGGTTCGTGACCCGCGAGAACCTCGCACGCGACCTCGGTCATGCGCGCGAGCGTTCCCTGTTCGATGCCCTTGGCGAGGCTGACGACGGGTGTCCGCGGCCCGACGAACGGGCGCGCGTCGGCGAGTACCGCCCGCAGCCCGTGCGACGGCACGCCGAGCACCAACACGTCGGCACCGGTGCAGGCCTCTTCGAGTGAACCGGTCGCGTGGAGTCGGCCCGGCAACCCGATCCCCGGCAGGTAAGCCGGGTTCTCATGTGTGTCGCGGATTTGGGCCGCGAGCTCGGGCCGGCGCGCCCACAACGTCGTCGCGACGTTCCCGGCCGCGATCGCGGCGACGGCTGTCCCCCACGACCCGGCGCCGATAACCGCGACCCGCGTCACGCCGGCCTCCGGTGCACGGTTGCGGTGTCCGGATCGCGCCACCACCACGCGTCGTCGCCCGGCCCCGGTCGTTGCGGGTAGATCGCGCGCGCCCGCGCGACGCAGTCGGTGACGGCGTCCATGATGCGCAGCGTCGCGTCCTTGACGCGCTCACCTTCGGCGATGTGCACCGGCGTGCCCACGACCGCCACCTGCGCGACGCCCCACGACAAGTGGGGCTTGCGGCCTTTCGTCATCAACCGGTGTGTGCCCCAGAGGCCGACAGGGACGACCGGAACTCCTGATTCCTGCGCGAGCCGGGCCGTTCCCGATTTGGCGCGCATCGGTTCGAGATCGTCGGAGATCGTGCCTTCGGGGAAAACCGCGACGCATTCGCCCTTGCCCAGCGCTTCGACCGCGGCCGAAAGGGCGCCGGCGGATTCGGCCGTTCCCCGGCGCACCGGGATCTGGTGCCCCGCTCGCAACAGCGGCCCGAGACCCGGCTTGGCGAAGAGTTCGGCCTTGGCGAGGAAGCGGATACGGCGTTCGCGCCGATCGGCCACAAAGGCCAGGGTGAGCGGGTCGAGATACGAAACGTGATTGCTCGCAAGGATCGTCGGGCCGTGCTCCGGGATGTTCGACTCGCCTTCGATCGTCCAGCGCAAGCCGAAGCGCAACCAGGGAAACAACACCGCCTTCGCGGCGGGATACACCGCGTCCACGGTCGGTAGCATACGCAGCGAATGCCGAGTCGATCCCAAGACGATGCGGGGATCGTCGTCCCGCTGCGGTCGTTCACCTTGGGCAAGGCGCGGCTCGCCGCCGCACTCTCCGAGCACCGGCGCGAGACCCTGGCGCGATCGATGGCGGAGTGCGTCGTCAACGCCGCGGGCGGTCGGCCGGTGGTCGTCGTCTCGAGCGCGGCCGAGGTCGTCGCCTGGGCCCGCGAACGCGAGTACGACGTCGTCGACGACCCGGGCTCGCTCGACGCCGCCGCCAGCGCCGGCCGTGATTGGGCCATCGGCCGCGCGCTCTCGCGGTACGCCGTCGTCCATGCCGATCTCCCGCTCGCCCGATCGCTCGACGCGGTCGTCACCGACGGCGACGCGGCCGTCGCGGTGATCGTTCCCGACCATCGCAACGACGGCACTCCGGTTCTCTCGCTTCCCACGCGTGTGCCGTTCACCTTCTCGTACGGGACCGATTCGGCGGCGCGTCATGCCGACGAGGCCCGCCGCCGATCGCTCACCGTCCGGATCGTGCGCGACGCGGAGTTGGCGTTCGACGTCGACGTCGCGGCCGACCTCGAGGCGCTCGACACGTTCCGGCGCACGTCCGCGCAATGACGAGCGCGGCCGCGGTCGACCTCCCGGTCCCCCGCCGAGCGCTCGCGATCGGCGCCCACGCCGACGACATCGAGTTCGGATGCGGCGCGACCCTGGCGAAATGGGCGGCCGCCGGCACACACGTCACCTTGTGTGTGTGCACCGACGGTTCCAAGGGAACCTGGGACGGCGACGCCGACCTCGCCGCGCTGCTCGCGAAACGCGAGGAGGAACAGCGCGACGCGGCCGCGATCCTGGGCGCGGTCGACGTCGTATTCCTGCGCTACGTCGACGGTGAGCTCGACAGCGGCCTCCAACCGCGCGCCGCGGTGTGCAAGGTGATCCGCCAGACCCGTCCCGATGTAGTCGTCGGCCACGACCCCTGGCAGCCGTACCGAATCCATCCCGACCATTACCACGCCGGAATGCTCGTCACGTCAGGCATCGTCGCCGCGCGCGATCCGCATTTCTTCCCCGAGCAGGGCGTCGCGCCGCACCGGCCCACGACTCTGCTGTGCTTCGAGCCCGGCCAGGTCGACCACGTCGAGAACGTCGACGGCTACGTCGATCGCAAGATCGACGCGTTGCTCGCGCACCGGAGCCAATGGCGCTCGACGATGGCAATCGACGAACATCCCGACGAGCAGCGCGCCACGTTCGCCGCAAGGCTGCAGGCCGAGGCCCGGGCCGCGGGTCTACGGGCGGGGCTGCGCGCCGCCGAAGCATTCGCGCGTATCGACGACCTGTAGCGAGCCGTCCCGCGCCGATGACGCGAAGAAGGACCCGGTTGCCCGGGTCCTTCTCGGAATCGCCGGAAGGGTCGCTACTTCGCAGTGCGCTTGCGCGTTGTGCGCCGAACTGCACGCTTGGCCGGAGCCTTCTTCGCGGCACCCTTCTTGGCCGCCTTGCGGCGAACCGTCTTCTTGGCCGCCTTGCGGCGGACACCCTTCTTGGCTGCCTTGCGT
>PLBO01000122.1:37685-76174 GCA_003134555.1 Actinomycetota bacterium | reverse complement strand
GACTGGGGTCACGGGTCAGACCGGTGCGGTCGGCGTCACGGGTCAGACGGGTGCCATCGGCATCACGGGCACGACCGGCGCGAAGGGCCTCACCGGCCAGACGGGCGCGACGGGCCTCACTGGTCAGACCGGTGCTACCGGTGTCACCGGACAGACGGGAGCTGTCGGTGTGACCGGTCAGACGGGAGCGGTCGGTGTCACGGGTCAGACCGGTGCGACTGGGGTCACGGGTCAGACCGGTGCGGTCGGCGTCACGGGTCAGACGGGTGCCATCGGCGTCACGGGTCAGACGGGTGCGACGGGTCTCACTGGTGCCACTGGTGCAATCGGTGACACAGGTCCTGGTGGTGGAGCGGTTGGTAACACCGGTCCTACCGGCGGCACGGGTGCGACCGGCAACACCGGCGCCGGGCCGACTGGTGCGACCGGTTCGACGGGTCCGACCTTCAGCAACTACCGGGCGGGCACGGTGACTGCGACCAGGGGCACCGGCACCGGCAGCAACACCTACGTGTACACCTACCCCACTGCGCTACCGGCGGGGAGTTATGCGACCCAAGTCATGCTCAACGGCGCGCAGAATCTCGGATTCAACGGCAACGGGACGCAGGGCGCAATGATCATGGTGACCTCGACGAATACGGGATTCACCATCGAGTACGAGGACCTGAGCGGCGGTGGCGTTTTGGCGCCTATTGCTGCAGTGACGACGTTGAGCGTCCAGTACATAACAGTGGCGGCGAACTAACAACGAAACCCGCGACGAGAACGAGAAGGGGCCCGCCAAATGGCGGGCCCCTTTTGATTTCTCGAGTCGGCACAGCTGAACCAGGCTGCCTCGTCGGGCCGTCCTCGGCTGCGGTAGCGGATGGGCGTAGGTTCCGACCGCGATGGATAGTCCTCGGGTGCGACCTTCCGTGCGCCACCGGTTGTTGCTCCTCTTCGTGATCGTCGCGCTGCACGCGCTGAGCACCAACGCGACCGTCACGGACTCCTACCAGGTCGTTCCCGTGGCGCAGAACATCGTGCATCACGGGACGATCGCCCTCGGCCACGCCCCGGCATTCGGTGACCAGCTGCCGCTCAACACCGAGCAACACCACGGCGTGCTGTATCCCGTCTTCCCGTGGACGGTCTCGCTGTTCGTGCTCCCCGTAGTCGCCGTTGTCGATGCTGCACACGGGCTCGGGATCGTCGACCACGTCCCGGCCGACTGGTGGATACAGGTGATGGCGATGAGCATCGTGGTCGGCCTGACTGCGCTCGTGCTCGAGACGGTCGCGCTCCAGGTCATGCGCCGCGGTCGGTTCCGCGAGCGACTGTGGCTCGCGGCGCTCGTCGCGCTCGTGTTCGCCTTCTCCACCTCGGCGTGGTCGACGGCGAGCCGGTCGGCGTGGCAGCACGGTCCGTCGATGCTGTGCCTCACCGTCGGGCTGTGGGCGCTCTTGCGCTCGGAGTACCGAGCCGGAACGACCGCGATCGCGGGTGCCGCATTCGCGGCGGCGTACTGCGTGCGGCCGACCAACATCATCACGCTCGGGTTGGTAGGAGTGTGGCTCCTCGCCCGCCCGCGCGCGGCCGTCCCGCGCTTCGCGGCCGGCGCGGTCGCGGTGCTCGGGCCGTTCGTGCTCGTCAACCTCTTCAACTACCGCGGGCTCGTGCCGGCCTACTTTCGGGGAAATACGTTCACCGGCCACGCGACCGTGCTGACGGCGCTCGCCGGCAACCTCGTGAGTCCGGGCCGGGGCCTCTTCCTCTTCAATCCGGTTGTGTTGCTCGCGCCGATCGGTCTGGTGATCGGGATCCGGCGCCGGGCGCTGCGCGAGCCGTTTCTCGTCCTCGCCGCCGCGGTCGTCGCGCAGTGGCTGGTGATCTCGCTGTTCCCGAAATGGTGGGGCGGCTGGTCGTACGGACCGCGGTTCTTCAGTGACGTCATCCCGTTCCTGCTCGTGCTCGCGGTGCCTGCGGCGGCCGCGTTGTTCGACTCGCCTCGTTCCGGCGCCAAGGTCGGCGCGCTCACCGCGGCTGGGGCGCTCGTCGCGGCCGGATTTGTGGTCAACGCCGAGGGAGCGTTGATGCGCTCGACCTTGTGCTGGAACCTCACGCCCCGCGCGGTCGACGCGCAGCCGTCCCGTGTGTGGAGTTGGAGTAATCCTCAACTGCTCGCCGGTCTGCGCGGCATCGCCGACAACGGACTCCGCTACGAGCTCGCGCGTGGTGGTGCGATCGGTCACGACCCGACGCCCGACGACGGTGGGGTATACGGCTGCCGGCCTTTCTCAACAGGAACCTGAGCGAACGGTGGGGAGCGCTCACGCGGTACGCAACGACTGTTGCTTCCCGAACGCGTAGCGGGCCCCGGAGAGAGGGAGACGCGCAAACTCGGCTCGGCGTCACTCGCGGCGCTGCCCAACCCGAATGCCACGGCACTCGGCCAGTCACGAGCCGGGGCTATCGGGCCGCGCTCGAGCAGTGAGCGCGCCGATGACGCGGCGGTGGTACCGCACAGCTGTGCTCGCGCTTTCGCGGGGTCGGGATCGAAGCGCAGAAACGTGAGTCGCCACGCCCGCGTGAATCGGCCCCACACGTCACCGAGCGGACCCGTGGATGCCGCTTGGATGTCGCGGAGAGGCTTGCAGTTCAGTGCCGCCTTCGCGTTGTCGAGCTCTTCACGCGTGACATGGTCGCTCGCGAAGGAGATGTTGGCCCACGTCGCCAGGTCGGCCGGGTTTTCGGCGTTCGCATCGAATCGCGCCAGGTACCAGATGAGCGGAAGCGACTTCTCATGACCGGGTCGGGTGCGTATCAGGACTCGCTGATGTCCCGCAACCGGATCGGCCAGGCCTTCCGGGTCGTACACCGTCACGTGCGGACCCGCCGCGTATCCGAAGACACCGAGGAAGAAGTACTTCTCGACGAGCCCCGAACCGGGGAGTCCGGGCGACGAGACGGTCGTCAAACCTCGGCCGACGTAGCTCTGGAAGTAGTCCCCGATGCCTGCCGCCGCGAGGTCGTGCGCCGCGGCGCCCGGACCGTAGAAGTCGACGTTGCGGAAGTCGCCCACCTCGACGGGATGCTGAACCTTGCTGGCGTCTACCCAGAAGAGACGCTCGTTCACGATTCCGGACGCCCCGATCTGGGAGGTGTGGTCGCGGGCACTCATCAGGACCAGGCCGGCCCAGGCCACGATGATGGCGTACACACCTAGCTTCGCGGACGCCCGAGGGACGGCGAACACCGGGAGGACAGCGACGAACAGCGACGGCAGGAAGAAGCGGCCGTGCATGTAGTCACCCCCAAGTCTCACGACCCAGGCGGCGTGGAGCCCGGCCGCAGCCCACAACGCGCCCGCGAGGACCCGGTTGCGTGACGAGACCAACACGGGCGGGCGGGAGAACTGCAAGATCGCCACGATGACGACCAGCGGCACGAGAATCATGTACGGCCGATTGAAGTCGGCGAGGTACGCGAATCCCTGCTGCGTGTTGCTCGCCCCGGCTTCCTTCGCGAGCGCGGTCGCCGGGAGGAGAAGGCCGAAGTACCAGATGCGAAATACTTCGTACAGCGCGGGCGCCGCGACGATTGCGATCGTCAGACCGACGAGCGTCTTGGTTCGTCGCGACCAGTTCAGCGCCAAAAGTGCTGCTGCAAAGCCGAGCGTGAACACCGCGAAATCCGGACGGATGAGCGGCCCCAGGCCGATGACCGCGGCCGCGACCCAGCGCAGCCGCGGAGACGTCGCGTGCCGAACGAGCAACCAGAAAGAGATGCCGAGCCAGCCGAAGCCGAGCCCCATCTCCATGCCGGAGGTCGAGAAGTCCCAGAAGGGCGGCAGCACCGCGACGACCAAGGCACCGAGCGGCAGCAATCGCCGCCGGTCGTCGGACGCGCACAGGGCCTCCGCGGCGAGCTGGCCGAACACGAAACCCGCGATGGCCAGCGCAGCCCCCACGAGCATTGCGAAGACCTCGAGGCTCAGGAAGTGCCGAACTGGAGCCCACAGGGTGAGGATGAACAGCCAGAGCGGTGAAGTGCCTGCCTCCACTCGCTGACCGACGTTGTAGACGAATCCCCGTCCTCCGATCAGGTTCTTGACGATCCTGAGATTGATGAAGCCGTCCTCGGCTGTCCATCGGTGCACCCATATGCCTGCCGCGAAGATCGCCGTCGGTGCCCATCGAACGACCTCCCACATCGCGGAGGTTCGGGTGATCCGCGGCGTGATGCGATGCATGGATCGCTTGTGGCGGCGGGACGTTCTCGACGTCGACCGCCCGGCCGGAGCCGCCGGCTCGAGCGCCGGAGAGTCCGTCAATTCCGGGGAGGCCGGGATTGTGTCCACCGCCGGCCGTAGCGCGGCACCAGTGCGAGTGCCGCGAGTGTCAGCGCGGCGAGCAGGAGGAGCTCCCAGTAGTACCCGAACTCCACGTAGTGGAATTCGATCGTGTGCTGGCCCGGCGTGACCGCGACGCCGATGAAGCTCGGCGCCAGCATCTGCGTCTTCGCGGGATGGCCGTCGACTGTCGCCTTCATGTGCGGGTCGTAGGTCGCCTTGAGCATTACCACGGCGTTGCGGTTGGCGACGATGGTGCCGCCGAAGTCGCCGTCGTCGGGGCGGTCGAACTGCTGCGTGATCACGCCGGCGGCTCCGGTCGGACGGACGGACGACGTCAACGTCGGTGCGGCGGTGCTCGTGCCGTCGAACGCGATGAGCGGGATGACCCGCTGCGCCGGGAACGGCGAGCTCAGGAAACCGGCGGTGCGCCGGCCGAGGTTCGTCCGGTCGGCACTGATCGCCGTCGTTGTGTCGACCACCTGTAGGTAGCCCGACGTCGGCACCGCCCACAGCCCCCACCGACCCGAAGCTTGCAGGAACGTCGAGGGCACCGAGGGACGTTGTGCGAGCGGTTGGATGATGTACCGCGCGTTGAACAAGTCGAAGTGGGCGGCGTTGGTCGAATCGAAACGAGTCTCGACGTCGGAGCTCAGCGAGACGGTCCGCAACATGAAGCCGACGACGTCGGCATTGTCATGGAGCACGTATTCGTAGGTGGGAACCTGACCGATCACCGCCGAGTGGCCGGGCTGGCCCGCGTAGATGCGGCCGCCGCCGAGGGTCTTGGTGGTGTCGACGAGGGCCGTGAAGTCTTTGCCGTCGGTCGCGTCGGCAACCTGCTGCCCGTTGATCTGGTTCGCGTTCAGCGCGTTGTAGTGCGCTCGTTCCCGCCACGCCGGTGCGAGCGCGACGAGCGCGAGCACGAGGATGCCGGCTCCGATCGCGACCGGCGGGACGGTCTTCAGTCTCGTGTTCACGAATGTGAAGGCGAGCTGCACGAGCCAGGCCGCGGCGATGGCCGCGAGAATTATGCCTCCGAGGTGCACGCCGATGATGTAGCGGTGGAGCTCCACGTCCTTGCCGCCGGGCAGCCGGTCGACGATGAAGCCGATCGTGTCGCGTCCGCAGAAGAGCAGGAGGCTCATCGCCGTGAAGCCGAGGATGACGCGCGAAGCCTCGTCGCGGCGGAAGCGCCAGATGCAGATGACCACGCCGACGGCCGCGAGCACCGTGACGATGGGCCAGTGCCGGTAGTCGAACACTTGGCCCGTGGCGAGCCACCCCATCACCTCCTTGCCGCCCGCCGAGTCGTACCAGAAGGTGCCGACGTTGTACTCGCTGCGATTCGACCACTTGCCGTCGGCGAGCAGTGGTACGACCACCCACGCCGCGACCAGCATCCCGCCGGCGCTGACGATCGCCGCCCGCCCGATGCGCCGGACGATCTCCGACGGCTTCACGATGACGAATATGCCGAGGGCGAGGAGCGCGAGATAGCCGGTGAGGAAGTGCGCGGTGATCGTCAACGCGAGGAACAGGGCCGAGAGCGCGTAGGCGCGCCCGCGCGCGATCGAGCGGTAGGTGAACGCGAGTGTGAGTGGGAGCAGCCACATTCCCCAGAGCGCGGTCCAGATACCGTTGCCGCGCCATTGGAAGCTGCCGTGCTCGTAGCCGTACAGGGTCACCGAGCTGATGAGCGGGACGAACAGCGCGGCGATCCCCGCGACCCAACGGCTGAAGCCGAACAGCCGGACCGCCCAGTAGAAACAGAGCGGCAGGAGACACACCAGCAGGTAGTTCGACCACGCGACGGTGCGGGCCGCGCCCAACTGCGTGGCGATCGCGCCGCCGACGATCGGTGCGAGGGACTGATAGTGGTGGAACTCGGGGAGGCCCATCGAAAGGCGCGGGTACCAGCCGTCGAACACGTCCTTGCCGTCCTGGATCCGCTGTTCGGCGAAGCGCACCAGCGAGACGTGCACGCTCGTGTCGTTCGGCGGTGCTACTGGGCTCACCTCCGAGCGCAGGACGAAGAGGTTGAACAGCACCGCGATGGCGACGAGGCCGAGCGGCACGTACTTCGCCCACTCCGCGCGTCGGCTCGCGAGCCGCTCGGCGCGGCTGCGCGGAGCCTCCACCGCGACACGCGCGTCGACCTCTGCGGCCACGGTCTTTTCGGCCGAAGGAGCCTTCATTCAGCTCGCCGGCTCGTCAGCCGGTTACTTGCCGGCGGCCGGGATTCCCTGCGCCTTGGCGCGGGAAGCCAGGGTTGGATCGAGCTTCACCGCAGCCTGTACCTCGAGGTTGCCCTCGGCTGTTTTACCGGTCTGGCGAAGCAGCAGGCCGAGGTTGAAGTGCGCGTCGGCCGCCGTGGGCGACGCCGCAATTGTCCGGCGGTACAGGTCGATCGCTTCCGGAAGGGAGCCGGCGGCGGTGCGGAGGATCGCGAGGTTGTAGAGGGGCTGCGGGAACTTGGGGTCGAGGTTGAGGGCTATCCGGTAGTTGTTCTCGGCGGCCGCTTTGTCGCCGCCGATCTGCTGGATCAACCCGAGGTTGTAGAAGCCGAACTTGTTCTTCGGGTCGTCGATGATCGCCTGGGAGTAGTCGCGTTTGGCGGAAGCCAGATCGCCCGCGCCCTGCTCCTGCAGAGCCTTGGCGACCAGCGCGGCCGCCCCTTTCACACCGCCGGCAGTGCCCGGGTTGGTGTTGGCGGTGGTGCCGGAGTCGCCGGACCCGCAGGCGCCCAGGGCCAGCCCGGCCGTGAGGGCGATCGTGAGCGTGGTGCCGGCTCGGCGCCAAGCCGCGTGCCGACGCGATTGAGTCGTGGACGTGCTGTTCATATTGATTTGCGCTCCCGATCCACGCCCGCCCGGGCATCCTCGCAGGTCAAACCGGACATTGCTAGCATGGTCCAACTCTGGGAGTGACAGTGTAGCCACCCCGCGAGGTCGTAAGCGACGTTCCCAACTCATACAGCCTGACACACCCGGCCGCACGGGTGGCGTCAGGACGGTGGTGACGACGGTGCAGGAGATCTCGGTCGACGACGCGCGCGACTCGCGGCCGGAGGCCGGACCCCGGCCGAGGTCGGGGGTCCGTACGGCGCGCCGGGAACGCGGGCGGGTGACGGCTGCGATCGCGGCGATCTGGCCCGCGCTCCTGCCGGCGCTCGTGGCGCTCGGGCTCTGCGGTTACCAGCTCACGCTGTCGCACGCCCTCGCCGGCATCCACGGCTACACCGGTTACGGCTATGACGACGGGGTCTACCTGGGGACCGCCATCCGGCTCGTCCACGGGGTGTTGCCCTACCGCGATTACGCGTTCGTGCACCCCCCTGGGATCGCGCTGCTGATGACGCCGGCCGCGCTCGTGGGACGTTTCGCCGGGACCCGAGACGCGATGGCGGTGGCGCGCCTCCTGACCGTGCTGGTCGTCGGGATCAACGCCGGGCTCGCGGCGTGGGTCGTGCGTTCGCGCGGGCGGGGCGCGATGTTGGTCGCGGGTCTCGCGCTCGCGTGCTTCCCGCTCGCGCGCATCGCCGACCACACGGTGATGCTCGAGCCGTACCTCGTGTTCTTCTGTCTGGCCGGCGCGTGCGTCATGTTCGACCGTGACGGCGCGTTGGCCGGCTCCCGGCGGTTGCTTGTGGCCGGCGCGCTGTTCGGCTTCGCGGGTGCGATCAAGCTGTTCGCGATCTTTCCGGTGGTCGCCGCGTTGTGCTGTTGCCTCCCGTTGGTTCGACGACTCCGCGCGTATGTCGTCGGGCTCGCCCTGGGATTCGGCGTGGTGGTATTGCCGTTCTTCGTGCTCGCGCCGCGCGCGATGTTTCATGACGTCATCGTCTCGCAACTCGGCCGGGGCGCTTCGGGCCGAGGCAACCTGCCGTTCCCATGGCGGCTCGTTTTGATGTTCGGGATCGGCGGGCTCCAGAGTGTGCAGACCCGGGGGTCGATCGCCGATTGGGTCGCCGCCGGGTTGGTCGTCTTGGTCGTGGCGGGCTTCTTCGCGGCCGGCCGGCGCTGGTCCCGGGTCGAATGGTTCCTGTTCGGCGCGACCGCGGTCACGGTCACCGCGATGTTGTCGTCGGCGCAGTTCTTCGAGCAGTACGCGTACTTCGCCTTCCCGTTCGGGGCGATGCTCCTCGCGACGAGTGTCGGCCGGATCGGCGAGTTCGCGACCCGCGCCTCGCCGCGCCTGCAGGGCCGGTCGGCCGACGCGCTCAGGCTCGCGGGCGCGGTTGCGCTTCCGGCGGTGCTCGTCGTAGGTGCACTGTCATTGATTCCCTCCGACGTGAACGCGGAGCGAGCGCTGCTTGCCGGCGCGGCCGACCCGGGGAGTCTCGTCGCGCAAGCGATTCCCCGCGGCGCATGTGTGGTCACCGACGATCCCATGATCCTGGTGAACGCCAATCGTGTCGTCGCGGCCCAACCCGGTTGCCCGCAGACCGTCGATGCGTACGGCATGTGGCTGACGGACAACAACCAGACGCCACCTCCCGCGGAGCCGCCGTTTCCCGCGGCGTTCACCGCGAAATGGCGGGGGTGGTTCGAACGGGCCGACTACGTCGCACTGTCGGTACAGCTCACCAACTACATCCCGTGGACGACCGAGCTCGTCGCCTGGTTCAACGTCAACTACACGCTGGAGTTGACGCTGCCTCGCACCTATGTATATCGGCGCGTCGGCGAACAGTACGGCTGAACACGCCGCGTTCTACGCGTCGCGGCTGCGCTCGCGTTGCTCCACGCGCGACAACCTTTCCTCCAAGAGCGCGTTGGCCTCGCTCAACTCGCGGATCGCCTCTTGGTGACCCGACAGCGAGATCGAGAGCTGCAGCGTGATCAGGAGCAGGAAGCCGATACCCGTCGCCGAGAGCAGTCCGGTAGGCGTGAGCGGCAGCGAATCGCTGATCCCGCCGGCCAGCGCCAACGCGAGCGCCGCAACGAGCAGGAGCGCCGAGACGACCATCCAGCCGAGCGCGTAGCGCAGCGAGAGCAGCTGGCGACGCGAGATCCAAAAGACGAGCGCGAACATCGCGAGGTCGCCGGCGACGACGATACTGAGCTGGACCGTGAGATTCGTCATGGCTTCACCGCCGCGTCGAGGCCGGCGGCGCGCCGCGCCCGCACGAGTGCCGATTCGTGGAGCGCGCGCAGACTCGGCGCCCCCGGCCAGTTCACGACCAAGCGGCCGGTGCCGTGGCCGTGCGTCCACCGCCGCGGCTCGTCCCAAGCGATCTCGAGCAGCTCTCGCGGCAGCATGCCGGTCTTCACGACCAGTTCCACCGACGAGGGAAGCAGCTCGCGCAACGGCGCGAGGTTCTCCTCCCGCGTCGTGCCGAGCGCGACGACGAGATCGAGCTGCGACGCGAGGGTCGGGACGTGCGGGACGAACCGCGCGGTGGCGTTCACTTCTACCCCCACGCGCGCGTCGCGGCAGTATGCGCGCAGGTCGTCGAGCGCGGCCTCGACGACGGCGATGTTGCCGGTCGCGGTTGCAAGGTCGACGAGATACGCATCTACGATGATCGCGCCCGAATACGAGCGCGGGATGCGGCGCAGCTCGGCACGCAGAAGTACGAGCAGCGCTTCCCACGAGCGGCTACCGGCCGACACCGCTCCACGCGGCGACACGCCGAACGCGGCGCGGCCCAGATTGGTGACACCAAGCTCGCGCACCAGCGCGACCGGTCCCTTGTTGGTCAGCGTCCGGAAGTGGCCGGGGACGTCGGGCAAAGCAACGATCGCCGCGTCGCCGCGCCGTGGGGCGCCGTCGGTGCCCACGAGCGCGCTGCCACCCCACACCGCGCCGGTGGGCGCGCCGCGCATGTCGGGCATGGCCACGTCGTCGCTGGACGCCGCCGGATGCGGCACGGCTTCGGGCGGAGCAGCCGCAGCCGCGGGAACGCGGGCCGCGGTGCGGTACACGTCGGTGATGAGGTCCTCCACGCGGTTCGCGACATCGAGCGAGTTCGCGCCGGGCGCTCGCCGCGCGAGGAGGTCTTGCTCGGCCCAGAACGCGCCCCCGGCGTCCATCGGCGCGAGATCGAAGCCGGCGTCGGCGTCGACCTGGTGCACCATGTGTACTTCGCGGCCCTCGACGAACGCCGCGCACGAGAGCGTGACCACGATGTAGCCGCGGTCGGTGTCGATGCGCAGATGGTTCTCGGGCATGTCGAAGCCGGGAAGGTGCCACGCCGTGGTGAAGTGACCGGGAACGCCGCCGGCGCGTAACGCCAACGTCGCGCCGTCTTCGGCCGCGCGACCACCCGACGTTACGAGCGTTGCGGTCTCCACTTCGACCGGACCGAGCAGAAGATCGAGCATCGCGAGCACGTGCACGCCCAGGTTGACGAGCGCCCCGCCGCCGCTGATGCTCGTGTCGAGCTCCCACATGTCGCGCTGCTCGGCCACGCCCTCCTCCACGCGGGACACGAACGCGTGCGCGTCGAACGAACGCGGAGCTCCGTATCGGCCTGCGCGCAATTCAGGAGCGATCGCGGCGACGTGCGGGAGGAGGCCGGCGAGGTAACCGGTTGCGAGGTAGCGGTCGGGATGCGCGGCGGCCGCGGCAGTAAGCGCTTCGCGATCGTCGGTCGAGGCCGCGACCGGCTTCTCGACCAGCACGTCGACACCCGCGGCGAGCAGCTTCGTGGCGAGCGGTACATGGCTCGACGGTGGCGTTCCGATGATGGCCGCGTCGGGGCGCAGCTCGCGTAGGGCCTCGTCGAGGTCGGTGAATGTCGGCAGGTCTGGTCCGGCGAAGGCGGTCAGGCGCTGCATCGCGCCCCGGTCGAGGTCGACGATGCCGGCGAGCACCATCTGCTGGTGGTGCGCGGCCGTCAGCGCGTGGACGAGTCCGATGCGTCCGGCGCCCACGAGTAGCAGCCGGCGCGGCGCCACCGAAGCGCGCTCCGTGGTCAGGCCGGCGCGCGCGGCTGCGTGGTGCTCCATCAACGCGACGTCGGCTGCGGTGTCCATCGGGACCCAGCCCGCGATGCCATCGAGGTTCGCCTCGCTGATCGGCGACGGCAAGTGTAGGCGGGACATGGCGCGCACGGCGGTGCGCGCGAGACCGATCGGCACCGGGATCGGTCGCGGTGAAACACCGAAGCGCTTCTTCGCTTCGCCGCGCACGACGTCGCCCAAGAGGCGCACGGTCGGATCGCCGAGCATGACGAAGGGCGGCGGGTCGGACATCGTCGCGAGAGTGATGAGCGCGTCGCACAACGCTTCGACGTCGATTGGCTGCGCGCGCGCGGTGTTCCCGCCGATGACGGGGAACACGCGGAGCTTCGCGGCCGTGCGGGTTGCGCGCCCCATGAGGCCGTCGTCCGCGTCACCCTGCACCATGCCCGGCCGCACGATGACGACACCGGGTTCGATGGCCAGGTCCTGCTCGATGGCGCGCTTCGATCGTCCGTACGCGGACTCCACGCCCGCGTGCGCCGACTGGGAGGACACGAAAACGAAGCGGCCGATGCCTGCGTGTTGCGCGGCCTCGAACAAGTGTTTCGTGCCGACGCGGTTCACGGTGTCGGTCACCGCGTCACTCGCCGACTGCGGCGCGGCGGCGAGATGCACCACGGCGTCGACACCCGCCAGCGTGGCCGCGTCGGCCCGGGCGGGGAGCACGAGGAAATGCCGGTCGTCGAGCGGCACGTAGGGCGTACCCGTCCACGGCCGGCGGCTGAATGCCGTGACGGCATGGCCCTCGGCCAACGCAAGCGTTGCGAGATGCCGGCCGATGAAGCCGGTCACACCGGTGATCGCGATCCTCACGCGGAATCGCCCTCCCAAAGGGTGAGACGCACGACGCGCCGCCCCGTGGGGCGGTAGCGCTGCAACCACACGGCCATGATGACTCGGACCAGGTACCAAGCCGACGAGAGCGACGAAGCCGTCGACACGCCGATTTCGCGGGCGTGCATCTCGACCGGGATCTCGACCACTCGGTATCCGGCTCGGCCCGCGCGGGCAAGCGACTCCATCGTGTCGCCGAGATACTCGGTCGGGTATGTGGCCGCGAACGCGCCGAGGAGGCTGCCGCCGATCGCGCGGAATCCCGACGTCGCGTCGGTGATCTCGACACCCGTTCGCCGTGAAGCCATGCGCGCGAGCCGGCGCATGACGACGCCTCGGACGCGACCCACCGCGTACGCCTGCTGCTCACCGGCGGCGAACCGGGAACCGATCACGAGATGGGCATCATCGGTGCGCATGGCGTCGAGGAGTTTGGCGATCTGCGCCGGATCGTGCTGTCCGTCGGCGTCGCACTGCACGACGACCTGATAGCCGTGCGTGACGGCGTAGCGAAATCCGCACCGCAACGCGCCGCCGACACCGAGGTTGACCGGAAGGCGCAGCACGACCGCGCTCGCCTGCTCGGCGACCTCGGACGTGCGGTCGATCGAGCCGTCGTCGACGACGAGCGCCGGGTAGCCGAGCGAGCGCACCTGCTCCACCACGCGCCCGACCGACTGCTCCTCGTTGAACGCCGGAATCACGACGAGCACCTCGCCGTCACGAACGGCGGCCAGGCCCGCGCTGCGTTCGGTCATCGCTCCGCGGTCGACATGGAGGCCCGAATGGTACCGGCTCTACCGACATTTCCGTGACAAAACCGACACGGATAGTGGCGACGTTGGCGCCGTTGCCGCGGAGCGGGTTCAATCACGACGCCTCATGGAAATAGCAACCGGCACGCGTGATTCATCGTCCGTTTCGACCGGCGTCTCGACCGGCGTGCCCGGCGACCTCCCGCGCCCGCGACTGACCCATCAGCCCGCGCTCGACGGGTTGCGCGGGCTCGCGGTCGCGGCCGTCTTGCTCTTCCACGGCGGGCACCTGAGCGGCGGGTTCTTGGGCGTCGACGCGTTCTTCGTGCTCTCGGGCTTCCTCATCACCTCGCTGCTGCTGGCCGAGGCACGCGACCGCGGCGGTATCGCGCTCGGTGCGTTCTGGGCGCGTCGTGCTCGCCGACTGCTCCCCGCGTTGGCGGGCGTGCTGGCGGGGGTCGCGTTGTACGCGGCGTTGTTCGCGAAGCCCGACGAACTCGCGACGATCCGCGGTGACGCGCTCGCGACGATCGGATACTTCGCGAACTGGCGGGCGATCTTCACCAGCCGTGACTACTGGACCTTGTTCCGTAGCCCCTCGCCGCTCGACCACACGTGGAGCCTCGCGATCGAAGAGCAGTTCTACCTGGTGTGGCCGCTGGTCGTCGCCGTTCTCGTACGCGGTTGCCGCGGGCGTGCGGCGGCTGCTCGGGTGCTCGTTGCGTCGGTCGTCCTCGCGTTCGCGTCGCTCGCGTGGACGCTCGTCATCTTCGACCCGGCCGACGTGTCGCGCGTCTATTACGGCACGGATACCCGCCTCGCGTCGATCGTGGTCGGCGCCGCGCTCGCCGCGTGGCTCGGACTGCGGGGTCCGGTGCGGGCGCGTAGCTCGCGCCTGGCGCTCGAAGCGGGAGCGCTCGGGGCTCTCGCACTGCTCGCGATCGCATGGACGCAAGTCGCGGGTTCCTCGGACATGCTGTATCGAGGCGGCCTGTTCGTGTGCGCGCTCGCGACCGTGATCGTGATCGCGGCCGCAGTGCACCCGCGGCGCGGTCCGGTCAGCCAGTTGCTCTCGTTCCGTCCGTTGTGCGCGTTGGGACTCGTCAGCTACGGCGTGTACCTCTGGCATTGGCCGATCTACGTGGTGCTCGACCCGTCGCGTGCACATCTCGGCGGCTGGCCCCTGCTCTGCATTCGGGTCGCGGCGACGCTCGCGGTCGCCGCGGTTTCCTACCGCTTCGTCGAGCGACCGATCCGGCGCGGCGTCTGGACCCGGCCTCCCGCCCGACGCGTCACGCTTGCATTTGCGACCGCGGTCGCGGTGGTCGTCGCGGTCATGGTCTCCACCGCGGGCACGCCCGCGTCCAAGGTCGTCGTGGCCGATCCGATCCGCCGCTCGATCCCGGCGCCGCCCGCCGCGCGCGGGCACAAGCAGAAGGTGCTTCCGCCACGGGTGCTGGTGGTCGGCAACTCGATCGCCTTGTACACCGCCGACGAGGGCTTCAAACAGCTGCACACGTCGCCGCCGCTCGACGTGCTCAATCTCGGCTCGATCGGTTGCCGCGTGCTTCCCGAAGAAACGCGCTCGAGGTTTCCCAACGGCGACACGTACGTGGGCCAGTCACGAGTGTGCCTCGACAACTGGGCCTACGCGGTCTCCGCGTTCCGGCCCGACGTCGTGGTGATGCTCGTCTCCGACCCCACGGACGCGGAACACGAGATCAACGGCAATTGGACGGCGCCGTGCGAGCCTGCCTACGACAACGTTCTCGAGAAAGAGTTGCACCAACAAATCCGCCTGCTCGCGGCGAACGGCGCGCGCGTGGTCGTCACGACGACGGCGTACGCGGGTCTTCCGTACAAGACACTCGCGTGGTTCCGTCACAACGACTGTCAAAACGCGATCTTCCGGCGGGTCGCCGCGAGCGAACCGCGCGCCGTGCTGGCCGATCTCTTCTCGTGGATCTGCCCACGGATCGACACCGATTGCGACAGCCACGTCGGAGGCACGGTGCTCCGCCCCGACGGGGTGCACTTCCGCGACGCGTCGGCGCGGGTGTTCGCCGCGTGGCTGATTGCGCGGGCCCAGCATCAAGGCGTTCTTACCGGAGTGCGGATCGACGGGCCGGAAGCCCGCGAGATCCACATTCCTCCGTCGCCCTGAGCTGTTACTCGAGCTGCTCCATGAATTCGAGGCGGATGCCACCCGGCGCCTCGACGAAGGCGATGCGCCGTTTTCCGAACGCGCCTTCGACAACGGCCGGACCCCACACCACGGTGTGGCCCTCGAGCTCCGCGTCGAGGTCGTCGGTGAAGAGCGCGGGATGGAGGAAGCCCTCGGCGGGGAGATCGACGCGGTCCTCGTAGATCGCGTGGGTGAACAGCGTGATCATCACCGGTCCGAGGAACACGTCGGCGCGCTCGCCGTTGTTCCATTGCATGCGATCGCGCACCTCGGCGCCCGCGGCAACGTAGAACGCGCACGCGGCGTCGAGGTCGGCCACCTTTACTGCGAGGTTCGCCATGCCTGTGATTGCCACACCGGAAGGGTAGTGACGACGCGTCGTGCGGCGTTCTTTCCGCGGCGCGATCAGGCCGTGATCGTGGCGATCACGTACTCGAAGCCCGGCATCGATGCGAGCGTTGCGCTCGGAGGCGCGATCGTGCCGGTACGGAACGCGACCGGAACCAGGGTGGTTCCGGGCGTGTGGACCGCCTCGATGTGGATCTCGGCGAGACGTCGCGCCTGGGTCGCGGCGACCACGACTGTGTCGCGCGCGGTGAGCTCGATCGCGTCGGTTCCCGGCGGACCGGTGCCGAAGGGCGCGGGAAGGTCGGCGCAATGCGACCAGCCGTTCGTCAGGTCGAGGACGTGCACGAACGCGGGCTCGTCGACGTTGCCGGGGTTGCGATAGAGCGTCGCGAGCAGCGTGCGATCCGCGTTCATCACGCCGTGCACCGCCCGGCCGTGCATGTCCTCGACGGGAACGACCTTGTTCCGATCGCTCGTGTCGTAGCGGTCGCCGGTGCGAAGATCGATCGTCTGCACCCGGTAATGGTCGCCGCGGTAGTCGAGCGCGAACACCCGCGACCCGTCGACCGAGAAGGCTTCGGGCTGCACGTCGCCGGTGAGCGAGCGGCGATGCACCTCGGCGCCGGCGCGAAGGTCGAAGACCACGAGCTCGGTGGACGCGCGGCTTTGGCTTCCGTATCCGGGCCGGCGGTCGGTCAGCGCGATCCAGCGGCCGCCCGGAGCCACTGCACCGATCGAGAGACCACTCCGCAACGGCCACGTCGCCGTGACTCTGCCGTCACTCGTATCGATGCGAACCAGACGATCGGAGCCGGCGGTGCCGTCGTGGCGAATCGAGAAGACGGCTGATCCGTCGAGTGCCGCGACGGCGCCGGCTTCGAACCAGATCGGCGTAGACGACTCGGCCGAGACCGCACCGATGCCCTTGTCGAATTGCGCCAGCTTCGGCGGATCCGTGGGCTGCGACGCGTCGGCGACCTTCACGGCCTGGGTCGCGCCCTGCTTGCTCGAACCGCAACCGCCGCTGATTGTGAGCGCGAGCACGGCGGCACCGATGACCATTGCGCGTGGTGTCATGACCTACCTACTCCCCGGGGACGCGCTTGGTTCCCGATTTCGACGGATCGGCGTCAACGAATCGAACGGGCGACGGCCTGCGCGTCGGCGAGCCGTTCGAGTCCTTCGATCCGGTAGGTGACTCCGGTGCCGGCCCACAACAGGACCGGTCCCGATCTCCGCACAGTGTCCGTTGTGAAGTTGCCGGATCGGTCGAGGTAGCCGATCTGGTGCGCGCCGGTGATCCACATGCCGGCTCGGCCGTCGACGGTCACCGGCTCGGCGCGGGCCGCCGGATCGAGCAGCTTGCCGACGACCGGCGGACCGTCGGTCGACGTCGCGATCTCGACGAGCGTGAATCGCTTGTAGCCGAGCACGACGAGCCCGCCGCGCACCCTGCGGTCGACCTGCACGCCCGAAAGCGCGCCGGCCGACGAGTCGTGCGGAGTGGCGATCGTGAAGTCGACGTTCTTTTGCGCGGCCGCGAGCTCCTGCCGGGCCGCGCCTTCGGGCGAGGAATCGGAGGCGCCCGGAACGGTGCGGTCCGGCGGGCCGGTCGGCAACGTGCGGACGGAGCGGCGGACCTCCACCGCGCCGATGCCGAGCCAGTCGGCGATCGCACTCCGCGCGGGACTGATCGTGACGACCGCGGCAACGATCAACAGGAGCACGGCCGCGAGCGCGAGCAGCGAACGCGTCCGGTGTCGCGAACGGTCGCCGGCGGCGATCGGGTCGGCGATCCGGCGGCGCACCTCGTCGCCGAGGTCGGCGCCGGTCGGGTGATCGAGGTGTTCGGCCAGATCGACGAGCGCGCGCTCGAGGTCGATCACGACGTCACCTCCTCTCCGAGTTGGGCCCGCAGCACTGCCAACGCCCGCGACAACCGCGACTTCGCGGTTCCCAACGGACACGACAAGACCTCGGCCGTCTCGCTCTCGCTCAACTCTGCGAAGTAGCGAAGCGCAATCACCTCGCGGTACCGGCCGGGCAGCCTCGACACCACGTCGAGGAGGCGTTGGCGTTGGTCGTGCTGCGCGAACACCTCGTCCACCGCGACCCCGACGGGTCGAGGTTGCTCGCGGACCTGCAGCTCGAGCTTGTTACGACGTGAGAGCGAACGCCGACGGTTGCGAGCCTCGTTGGCCACGATCGTGAACAGCCACGGTTTGAACGCCGCCTCCGTCCGGAACCCGCCGAGGTTGCGAAACGCTTTGACGAATGCCTCCTGCACCGCATCCTCTGCTTCGTTGCCGGCGATTCCGTACGCGAACCGCAGCGCGGGCAGCCGGTAGCGCTCCACCAGTTCCGTGAACGCGTCGAGATCGCCCGTTCGGGCGGCGATCACCAGCTCCGCGTCGCTGCGTCGGTCCATGTTGTGTCATTGCATACACCGCCCGGCGCCGCGAGGTTCCCGGACGCTGTGAATGGTGTCCTCACGAACTCTTTACCTCAGCCGGCTCGACGCCTCATACTCCCCGGCAAGAATGCGGTTACGACCAAGGAGGGTTCGATGACGTCGATGTGGGTCATCCGCGGGATACTCGTCGCGCTGACTGCGGCGGTGGCGATCGCGCTGATCGCGCGCGGAAACCTCGTCATCGGAGCGCTCCTCGGCGCCGTTGCCTTGATGCGTGCGACGTTCCTTGTCCGGCTGCACGGTCGACGCGAGCAACTTCGCCGCCGACTCGCGCAACGGCGGAACGGACGCTTCTGACTGTCGGTAGCCGTGCTCAGAGTCGTGTCGCGAAGGCGAGCACGTGACCGCAGTACGGCTGCAACTGCAGCGTTATGGACGCCTCCAGCACCGTTGCCGCCGCGGCGGCGTCACCGAGCTCGGCTTCGAGCGCCTCTCGTTCGGCGACGATCGCTCCGAAGCCCGCGGCGACCTGGTCGCGCCAGTTCGGCGTCTGCTCGTAGCTCGAGATCTCGAACCCGACTTGTTCGAGGAGCGGTCGATAGTCGCCTACCGGATCGTTCCAGACGCCGAGAGCGGCGACGCGCTCCGCGTCGAGCTCGAAGGCCACGAGCGCGAACCGGCCACCGCGCCGAAGAATCCGCGCCACCTCGATCAACGCCGTCGTCTTGTCGGGCGCGTACTGCAAGGCGTCGACCGTCATGACGGCGTCCGCGGAATCGGAAGGGAGCCCCGTCGCTTCGAAACTCCCCGGTGCGAACTCGGCGTGGTCGTGCATCGCGAGCGCAGTTGCACGCTCGGTTGCGCGCTGCACCGCGACCGGCGACAGGTCGCGGCCCACAAGTCGCGCACCCGTCTCCTTCGCGACCCAAAGGCCCGGACCGCCCGCGCCGCACGCCAAGTCGACGAGCAGTTGATCGGCACGGAGGCGTAGACCTTCCGCGATGGCGCGCAGTTGCGTCAACGAGAGGAAGCTGATGTGCGCGAACGCTTCGGGATAGTCGGGGCCGGTTATGTGATCCCGCCAGATGCGGCGCAGGGTCGGGCTGCGACCCCACGCTCCGTAGAACGAGTCGTAACCGCCGCCGATCACGTCGCCCGGATCGGACACGCCCGCACTCTAAGGGTCGCGGCCCGGTTAGCTTCGTGTGAATGTCGCGAACGCTCCGGATCGAGAACCAGTCGTCGCACCGATCGGTCCGAGTCGAGCGCGCGATCGACGGGATGCGCCGGGCCCTCAACATCCAGCTGCACGACGTCGCCCGGATGTGGGGTGAGTACGTGTACACCGTCGTCGACGACGCGCACCGCCAGGGTTTCAACATCGTGCTGCTCGACGACGCCGACGCCGCCGATGCACTCGGCTATCACGACCTCGACAAGCACGGCCGGCCCTACGCCCGGGTGTTCGTCAACCCGATCCTCGAGAACGACGGCACGTGGCTGCGAGGCCCGAGCTCGGTCTCGGCGACGGTCTCCCACGAGGTTTGCGAGCTCGTCGGTGATCCGACCGCCAATCACTGGGTCGAGAATGCGCGCGGCGCGCTCGTCGCCGTCGAACTGTGCGACCCGGTCGAGAGCTGCGCATACACCGTCTCGCTTCGTGACGGTCGGCGCGTCAGCGTCTCCGATTTCGTCTATCCCGATTGGTTCAACCCGTACGTGCCGGCCGGGACGCAGGTCGACCACATGGAGGTGCTGCGAAAACCGTTCGAGATCGCGCCCGACGGCTACGTGATCCATCACACCAGCAGCGGGGCCCGCAACATCTGGGGCAGGTCCTACCCGCGCTGGCGCAAGGCGTCGAAGCGGAGGCCCGCGTCGCGCACGTATCTCCGCCACCGTCTCGGCTGACCCCTCGCCCGGCGATGTGGCAACGGTTTCGTCGGCCTGTACCCTCGTGGGCCGGGGAGGGAAGCCGATGTCGAAGACGAGGCTGCGGGTTCGAAGATCGTCCGTTGCAATCCTCGCGGCATTTGTGCCCCTCTTGCTCGTCACCGTCTCGGTGGCCCCGGTGACACCGGCCGCCGCGGCGCCGAATCAATTTCTTCGCTTCGTTGTTGGCGGATTTCCGACTCCGACGGGTGGCGGTTACTGGTTGGCGTTCGCCAACGGTGCGGTCTCGCCGTCCGGCGATGCCCATTTCTACGGCGATGCGCACGAGCTCCCGCTGCAGGGCCCGCTCCTCGGCGGCTCCGCACTGCCCACCGGTACCGGCTACTGGTTGGTCGCAAGCGACGGCGGAGTCTTCTCCTACGGAACTTCGCGATTCTTCGGGAGCATGGGCGGGAAGCCGCTGAACCAGCCGGTGTTCTCGATGGCGTCGACCACGACGGGCCGCGGGTACTGGCTCGTAGCTCGTGATGGTGGTGTCTTCAGCTTCGGTGACGCGAAGTACTACGGCTCGACCGGTGGAATCCAGCTGCAGCAGCCGATCGCCGGGATCGCGCGCAACTGGACGGGGAACGGCTACACGATGGTCGCCCGAGACGGTGGCGTCTTCGGCTTCGGTGACGCGAAGTTCGCCGGCAGTCTTCCCGGGCTCGGCGTCCACGTCCAAGATGTCGTGGGCATGGCCGTTACGCCCGGCGGGAAGGGCTACTGGATCGCGCGCCGGACCGGCCAGGTGTACGCGTTCGGCGCAGCCGCGAAGTTCCGCAGCTACGCCGCCTCGCTCTGCGACCCCGTCGTTGCGATCATCACGAATCCGCGCCAGCAGGGATACCGGTTGGTGACCCGGTCGGGAGCGACCATCGCGTTCGGCGGCGGGCTCGACGGCAACGGGTCGACCGGCACACCAGTCGTGTGCGCGAACTGACAGCCGGGTAGCCGGGTGGCCGGGCTCACGCCCGTTACTGCTCGGTGAGCCGCGCGATGTTGGCGAGCGTCTTTTCCATGGCCTCGCGGGTGTGGTTCTTCGTTCTCTCCATGCGGAGGAGACCCTTGATCGGGCCCTTCTCCTGCGAGATGTCCCAGCTCTCGCGCACGAGCGTGCCGCCAACGGCTGCCTCGAGCTCGTATCGCCAGATGCGGCCGCCGAAGAACTTGCCCTGGAAGTTGCCAACGGGTCCGGTCTGCCAGGCGATGCGCTTGCCGTCGTCGAACTCGATGACCTCGTTGAGCATCGAGTAGTTGATGCCCATGTGCATCGACATGCCGAACGTTGCGCCCATGGTCAAACGCGTCGGGCTGCTCTTCGCGTCGCGCACACTGCCGGAGCCGTCGATGTCGTGGTGACGGGCCGGATCGGCGACGAGCTCGAAGATCCGGTCGGCGGGCGCGGCGATGACGCGCTCGACGGATACGACGTCAGGTGATTCGCTCATGGGCCGCAGCGTACGCCGCTACCGATCGTTACGCTCGCGCTCCGCACCGTTTCGACGAGGAGAGTGTCCGATGCCCGAGCCCGGACCGGGGAGCCCGCGGTTCAGCCACCTCGACGAGCTCGAGTATCAAGAGGTGCGGCGCATCGGCCAGGGCGATCGCATCATGTCGGTGCGGGAGAAGTGGCTCGACTTCTCGCCCGCGTACCTGTCGCTCTACGCGAAGTGGGACCCGGGCATGATCGTGCAACCGCACGGTCACAACAGCAACCACGTGGTGTTCGTCCTCGAGGGCGAGATGACGTGCGGCCGCGTCGTGTGCCGCAAGGGTGCGCACATCGCACTCGATCAGGGCGACACGTTCGGTCCGTTCGTCGCCGGTCCGGAGGGTGTCGAGCTGTTCGAGGTGATGATGGGCGATCCCCGCTCCTTCCCGGCCGATCCCGAGGGCTACGAGCGCTTCCTCGTCGACCGGGGCGCGCGGCAGTTGCCGAACCCGCCGATCGACATGCCCGACTGGATAGAGGACACGCGGAGCTGAGCGTGTCCTTGTGTGAGGGTCACGCCGACGTTGACGGCACGTCGGCGGGTGTCGGCAGTGTCAACCTCGCGATGGTGCCGCCACCGTCGCGCTCGAGCAGCTCGACCGTCCCGCCGTGCAGCTCCGCGATCTGGCGCACGATCGCGAGGCCGAGACCGGAACCGGGTTGCGATCGAGCCGCGGCCGCACGGTAGAAGCGATCGAAGACCAGCGCGCGGTCGTCGGGTGCGACGCCGACGCCGCGGTCGCGGACCTCGATGACTCCGCCGTGCACGTCGACCTCGAGGGGTGTGTCCGCCGGACTGAACTTGCGCGCGTTGTCGAGCAGGTTGTGGACGGCGCGGTCGATCGCGGAGACCCGAACGTTCACCACTGTCGCCGTGTCGCGCGACAGCGTGATCGATCGTCCGCTCCGCCGGCGCTCCCGCTCGACCACCCGCTCCATCAGATCTCCGACGTCGACCTGCTGAACCGGCTCCTCGGCGCGCTCGTCGGTCGCGAGGTCGACGAGCTCGGAGACGAGCTCACCCAGCTCCGCGAGCTCGACCTGCGCGGCGTCGACGAGCTCGACGCGTTGCGCCTCGTCGAGCGTCCCGGCCCGTTGGAGCAGCTCGATGTTCGTGCGCAGCGCGGTGAGTGGAGTTCGCAGCTCGTGGCTCGCGTCCATCACGAGCCGCCGCTGTTGGGCGCGCGACGAGCCGAGCGCGGCCAGCATCGTGTTGAAGCTCGCGGCCAGGCGGCCGAGCTCGTCGTGTCGCGCAACCTCGATGTGATGCTCGAGCTGTTGCGTCTCGGCGATCTGTTCGGCCGCGAGCGTGAGCTGCTCGACGGGCCGGACGATGCGCCGTGCGATCAGCCAGGCGAGCGCGGCGGCCACCGCGGTTCCCGCGAGCGCGATGAGCAGCAGCCGCACGTCGAGCGTCGACAGCACCTTGTTCGTGTCGGCGATGCTGCGCGCGATCTGCGCGGCGCCGCCGCCGCTGGTCGACACTGTGAGCACGCGGTGCTGCGTGCCCGAAATCGTGACGGTGCGGAACCGCGGCGCGCCACCGTGCGCGGCGATGCCCTTGTCGACGGTGTCGACCGGAATCGCCGGCTGGTCAGCGATCGACCGCACGACGCTGCCATTCGCGTCGAGCAACTGGACGATCGCGTCCGGCTCGGCGAGCTGGGGCGCGTTGCCGGGTGGCTGGTTCCCGGTCACGCCGGTTCCGCCGGGTGGCGGCCTGTGGTCGCGAAAGCCGGAAGCGATGCCGGGCTCGTGCGCGCGCTGCAACAAGAACCGGTCGGTCTCGGCGCGTAGCTCCCGTTGCGTGCTGACGTGCGCGGCGTACACGCATCCGACCACGACGACCGCGAACGTCGTGGCCACGACGAGAAGGAGTCGAAAGCGCAGGCTCATGCGGTTCGCGCCGTGTATCCGATGCCGCGGATCGTGTGGATGAGCCGGGGCGCGCCGTCGACCTCCGTCTTACGGCGCAAGTACCCGATGTAGACGTCGAGCGACTTCGACGAGGTTTCGAAGTCGTATCCCCAGATGCGTTCGTAGATGGATTCGCGCGTGACGACGATCCCGGCGTTGAACATCAAGAGCTCGAGCAGATCGAACTCGGTCTTGGTCAGATCGAGCTCGCGTTCGCCGCGCCAGGCCTGCCTGCGCATCGGGTCGAGCACGAGATCGCCGACCGTCAGTGTCGAGTCGCCGTCGGTGATGCTGCTGCGCCGGAGCAGTGCCCGCACCCGCGCGAAGAGCTCGTCGAGCGCGAACGGCTTCACGAGGTAGTCGTCCGCACCGGCGTCGAGGCCGGCAACCCGATCCGACACCTCGTGCCGAGCAGTCAGCATGAGTACCGGCGTGCGATTGCCGCGGTCGCGCAGGATTCGGCACACGGCCAGCCCGTCGGTGCCGGGCATGAGCACGTCGAGCACGATGACGTCGGGCACCAGCTCGTCGACGCGGAGCAATGCGTCGTTGCCGTCGACCGCGGCGTGAACGTCGTAGCCCTCGAATCGCAGCGCCCGCTCGACCGCCTCGCGCACGTGCGGGTCGTCCTCGACGACGAGAACGCGGCTCCTCTCACTGCTGGCGGACATGCGGCCAGCCTCGCGCGAACACGTAAGAGCCAATTAAGTAAGAACCAATCAAGAATGCGAGCTCGCGCACGCCGCGCACAGTTACTTCTCAGGTGGACCCGCTGACAATGGCCTATGCATGACGTTCGAAAGTCACGCCTCGCGATGCTGGGCGGCCTGCTGGCGGCCGGGCTCGTTCTGGCTGCGTGTGGTGGTGGGTCGTCCCATCCGGCGAGTGCGAGTACCGCGCCGACGACGACTCCAGTCGGAAGCGGCGGCGCCGGAACCATCGCCGCGTTTCGCAGCTGTATGAGCACTCACGGCGTGACATTGGCGACACGACCCGGCGGTGGCAACGGCGGCCCGCCATCGACCACGCCGGGAGGTACCCGACCGCGAGGCGCCGGTGGTGGCTTCGGCCGCAACCCCGGGAACCGGTTCAACACGCCGCCGGCGGGAGTGGATCCGACGAAATATGCGACCGCGTTGGGCGCGTGCCGCTCGTTGCTTCCGACCGGCAGCGTCCCGAACAATTCCGCCTTCCAGGCGTATCGCAGTTGCCTGCAGGATCATGGCGTCACGCTTCCTGCCACTGGGGGAACCGGGAGCATCAACCGCAACGACCCGAAGGTGCAGGCCGCGTTGAAGACCTGTCAGCCGCTCCGGCCCGCGGGAGGCCGTCGTGGGACCACCACGACCACCGCGCCGAGCGCGTAATGAGCACCGCAGTCATCACCCGTCCGAATCGCGTGCTCGACGTCGGTCTCGCGGTAGCAGTCGTCGCACTCGGTATCGGCGCGTACGCCGCATCCGGTTCTCCGAAGGCCGCGGCTGCGGCGCCCCGCACGACGACCGTGGCGCGTGGAGTCGTGGTCACGAGCATCCAGGCGAGCGGCAATGTGCAGGCCGGCCAGAGCTACTCGGTCGGGTTCCAGACCGGGGGGCAGGTGATCGACATCGGTGCCAAGGTCGGCGACGTCGTCACCAAGGGCCAGGAGCTCGCACACCTCGACCCGACCATGGACTCCGCGAGCTTGGCGTCGGCGCAAGCCGGACTCGCGTCGGCGCAAGCGCATCTCACGCAGGTCCAGCAGGTCCTGACGCCCGCGCAGCGCGTGCAAGCAGCGGCGTCGCTGACATCGGCACAAGTACAGGTCGACTCGGCGAAGTCGGGCCTCGACGCCGCGCAGAAGACGACGTCGATCGACGCGAGCCAGGCGCAGCAGGCGGTTGACGACGCGCAGTCCAAGCTCAACGACGACACTGCGGCGAAGGCTTCCGCGACCGTGATCTCGCAGGACGAGAGCGCGCTCACGCAAGCTCAGAACGCGCAAACGAACGGAACGAACAAAGATCAACAGTCGATCACGGCCGCGCAGAACCAATTCACGCAGGCAACCGACCAGTTGAACGCGACGGTCGCCACGAACGCGGCGAGTCAACAACTGCAGCCGAGCGATCTCGCTGCCGCGCAGGCGTCGCTGGCGCAGGCACAGGCGCAGGCGATGAGCGCGGAGCAGACCATGGGCTGGACCACACTGCAGGCGCCCGCCGACGGCGTCGTCACAGCCGTGAACGGCGTGGTCGGCCAGACCGTCTCGGGCGGCGGAGTCTCGGCGACTGCGGGCTCGACGACCTCGGGCGCCTCGTCGGCCAGCGCGTCGTCTTCATCGTCGTCGAGTAGCTCGAGTAGCTCGAGTAGCCCGTTCATGACGATCACGAATGTCGACGCGCTCTCGGTGAAGGCCGGCTTCGCGGAGACCGACGCGACGAAGCTGCGAGCCGGCCAACCCGCCGCGATCTCGTTCAGCGCGTTGCCGAGTGTGCAGGCCGCGGGAATCGTCACGAGTGTCGACCTCAGCTCGACGCTCGTGAGCAATGTCGTCACCTACTTCGCGACGGTCACGCTCACGAAAGTGCCCGCGGGTGTGAAGCCGGGCATGACCGCTTCGGTGACGGTCACGGTCAACCGACGCGAGGGCGTGGTCAACCTTACGAGCGCGGCCGTACGCGGCACGGGGTCCAGCGGCACCGTGACCGTGGTGAGCGGCAAAGTCCAGACCACGAAGACGGTCGGCGTCGGTCTGCGCGGTGACACGACGACCGAGATCACCAGCGGTCTCAATGTGGGTGACACAGTGGTGCTGCCGTCGAGCACGTTGAACGGTGTCTCGAGTCAGCTCGGCGCGACTCGCGGCGGCGGCGCGCTGACCGGCGGCGGTCTCGGCGGTGGCGTCGGTGGTGGCGGCGTACGCACCGGCGGCGGTACGGGCGGCGCCCGCGGCGGAGGTTGATCGGGTGCGCCGACCTTTGCTCGCACTCGAACACGTCGAGAAACGCTACGACGCCGGTGAGATCTCGGTCGTGGCGTTGCGCGAGGTGAACCTGGCTGTCACCCGAGGTGAATACGTCGCGGTGATGGGCGCGTCGGGCAGCGGAAAGAGCACGCTCATGAACATCCTCGGATGTCTCGACCTGCCCTCGCGCGGCAAGTACATCCTCGCCGGCACCGACGTTCGGCTTCTCGACGACACCGACCTCGCCGCGGTGCGCAACCGGATGATCGGGTTCGTGTTCCAGAGCTTCAACCTCATTCCGCGCACGAGCGCGCTCCGCAATGTCGAACTGCCAATGGTGTACGCGGGAGTCAAGCCGCGCGAGCGCGCCGAACGGGCCCGAGTCGCCCTCGAGATGGTCGGACTCGCGAATCGCGCGGGACACAAACCGTCGGAGCTCTCGGGCGGTCAGCAACAGCGCGTCGCCGTGGCACGCGCGATCGTCACCGACCCGGCGATCGTCCTCGCCGACGAACCCACCGGCAACCTCGACACCACCTCGAGTGGCGAGATGCTCGACCTCCTCGACCGCCTGCACGAGTCGGGGCGCACGATCGTCGTCATCACGCACGAGCCCGACGTTGCGATGCGCGCGTCGCGGGTCGTGCGCCTTTCCGACGGCCGCATCGTGAGCGACGAGTACCAGACTCCGCGAGCTGCCGTGAGGAGTGGCTCCGTATGAACCTGCCCGAGAGTACGCGCATCGCCGTGCGGGGGCTGTCGGGCAACCGGTTGCGTTCCGGGCTGACGATGCTCGGCATCCTCATCGGCGTCGGATCGGTGATCGTGCTCGTCGCGGTGGGCAACGGTTCCTCGCTCGCGGTGCAGAAGCAGATCGAGGGATTGGGTACGAACACCCTCGTCGTGTTTTCTTCGCGCGGCGGCGGTGGCCGAGCATTCGGCGGTGGAGCCGGCGGGGGCGGCCGGGCAACGAACGGCACCCAGAGCTCGGCAACGCAACTCACGATGAAAGACGTGACCGCGCTGGGCGACAAGACTCAGGCGCCCGACCTCGTCGCGATTGCACCGGTCATTACCGAGGCGGCGGTGACGGCGACCTACGCCGGTGCCACTTACACGCCCGGCCAGTTCGTCGGTACCAACAGTGATTACCTCTCGATACGCAACTACACGGTGGCCGAGGGAGCGGCATTCACGGCCGACGACGTGACGAACCGCAACCGGGTTGCGTTGCTCGGTCAGACCGTTGTGACGAACCTGTTCGGGTCGCAGGACCCGATCGGCGCGACCGTGCAGTTCAGCGGCATCGATTTCCACGTGGGCGGCGTGCTGACCCCCAAGGGCAGCAACGGCCAACAAGATCAGGACGACATCGTGATCACGCCGATCACCGCGGTGCAGGACACGCTCGCCGGCGCGAACGCGCCGCTTTCGCAGATCACGATCGAAGCGCGATCAAGAGGCGTGATGACGGCCGCGGCCGACGAGGTCACGACGGTGCTGCTCGGGACCCATCACCTCACCGACGCGACCAACGCCGACTTCCAGGTGCTCAATCAGGCCACGCTGCTCTCGACGGCGAGCTCGACCAACAGCGTGTTCACGGTGTTGCTCGGCGCGGTCGCCGCGATCTCTCTGCTCGTGGGTGGGATCGGCGTGATGAACATCATGCTGGTGACGGTGACCGAGCGCACGCGCGAGATCGGTATCCGTAAGGCAATCGGCGCGCGCCGCTCGGACATCCTCGGGCAGTTCCTCGTCGAAGCCGTCCTGCTCAGCCTGTTGGGCGGTGTGTTGGGCGTGATCGGCGGCCTGATCGGCAGCCGGTTCCGGATCGTCGGGGTCACGCCGGTTGTCGCCTGGTACTCGGTCGGGCTCGCGTTCGGGGTCGCGGTGGTGGTCGGGCTGTTCTTCGGTCTGTATCCCGCAAACCGCGCCGCCTCGATGCGTCCCATCGAAGCACTACGCCACGAATGAGGTGTCACGAATGAATGAACGAGGAGCGATTGCGATGACCGATCTCCCCGCGCCGCCGTACGACGACGTTGACGGCGACGACGAGCCCGAGTTCCGGCCGCGGCCGCGCCGGCGCGCCCACTCGCTGACGTTCGTCCTCGGCGCCGCGCTGCTCGTCGCGGCGGGTTTCTACGGCGGTGTCCTCGTCCAGAAGCATCAGGGTGGCAGCTCGAGCGCGTCCGCATCGACGTTCGCGGGCCGTTTCGGCGCCGGCGCCAGTGGCGCGACGGGAGCGAGCGGAGCGCGAGGTGCAGGTGGCGGCGGCGCTCGCTTCGGTGGCGGTGCCGGCGGTGCCGGCGGTGGTGGCGGTGGCGGTGGCGGCTTGGCCGGAACCGTCAAGTTCGTCGACGGCGCGAACGTCTACGTGACCGACACCAACGGGAACGTCGTGAAGGTCACGACGAGCGGAAGCTCGCAGCTCTCGAAGACCGATCCCGCCACGCTCAAGGACGTCGCGCCCGGCGATGTCGTGATCGTCCGCGGCACCCAGAACACCAACGGCTCGTACACGGCGACCTCCCTCGTCCTCAGCCCGGCGAGCGCGACCGCCACCACTCCCAGCGGCTAACCCCCATTTCCGCGCCAACAGTTGGGCGCGTTTCCAGGCGCGTGGAGCCGTTTTCGCGCCCAACAGTTGGGCGCGATTCTGGACGCGTGGAGCGGTTTTCGCGCCCAACAGTTGGGAGCGATTCTCGGGAATGTGGGGTGGGGGGTGGATGTTGTACGGCCCGCTATGCCTCGTCTCACTTTGAATTTGGACATGACGCGCACTGATTGGTTCGACGATGCGGCGTGCCGCGACGTCGACACCGACGTCTTCTTCCCGACGTCGGAGGCGCATGCGGACGAAGCCAAGGCGATCTGCGCGACCTGCCCCGTGCGGGAGGAGTGCCTCGAGTACGCGCTCCAGACCCGGCCCGGTGACGGCGTGTGGGGCGCCTTGACCGCGTCCGAGCGGCATCGGCTGATCCGCCGCCGGCAGAAGGCCGCACGCAAGACGCGGGAAGCCGCGCACGCGGCCGCCTGACGCTGCCTGACGCTTCCGCCTGACGATCAGGCGGCGTTGCTGTCCGACCGCTCCGATTGCGCTTCCGCCGCCATGGCGTCGTCCTGCCGGCGCGCCGGAACACCTTCGCGCGCGCCCGGATCGGGCGGCGGCGGCAAGCCGGGTTGGTGCGGCTTGCTCGCGTACATCGCGACGATCGCGGAGACGCTGTACACGCCGGCCCAAGAGATCGCGAGCGCGAGGAAGTAGCGAATCCCGGCGTCGGTGATCTCGATGTTGCCGGTCATCGTCTCGCGCAGGGTCGGGTACCAGAGCAGCAATGAGATGGCGAGGCTCAACCCGAAGGTGAACGCGGGATCGACGCTCGGACGGTTCATGACGTGACCTGCTTCACCGCGCCAGGCGTTCCATCAGGAGGTCGGCCCACACCGCCGGCGTCGCCGGGTTGGAGCCGATCCGACCGATGGGGACGCCGAGACCGAGGATTGCAGCCGGGCTGACGGTGTCGGCGATGCCGGTGATGGCGATGACGTCGACGCCGCCGAGCAACGTGATCCGGTGTCCGACGTCTTCGGCCTTGCACGACGCGTCGACGACGGCCCACGTGATCGTCGGCTCGAGCCGGTCGAGGATGCGATGGGCCCATCCCAACTGCGCCCGACCGGCACCGATGCTGCACGCGACGATCGTCGGTTCGGCGCGACGACGGCAGCTCCGCCGGAACGCCTCGGCCTCCTCGGGATGCGAGACGTCGCTCATCGCTTCGGGCGTCGCGAGCAGCACGTGGTCGGGATCGATGTCGAGCTCGTCGGCGAGGCGGCGCGCGAGCGCGATGGGCGCGGTCCCGATGCCCACGATCGCGATCACGACTCCGGTCGTGCGGGGGAGCACCGGCGGAGGGGGGAGCTGCGCGAGGCGCTGGCACAGCGCGGTCCGCAGGTCGCCCGTCACCGCCGTCGACGGCGCGAGCTCGTTCGGCAAGCCGAGCGCGAGCAGCCGCGCGTCACCTTGCGGCAGCAGCGTCGTTTCCGAAGCTGCCGCCGCGGGCGCCGCCGCGGGCGCGGGCGCGACCGGCGCGCCGGCCGGGTCCGCGGTCACGCGCCGGTAGTGCGCGCTCGGCGAGATCGGTCCGTCGGTGACGGTCATGGGCATGGATGCCTCCTCTTCGTCGAGCTCGCGTGTGAGGTTGGCGAGCATCGTCCCGAAGTCCGGACGCTCGGTCGACACGGTTGCCGTCGTCGACATCGCGGGCTCCGAGAGGTCGATGACCTGCTCGCGCTCCACCTGGTTCACCTCTTCGACGAGGTCGAGAACCGACGCCGACGACGAAGCCGCCGTCGCGGTGCTCGCGGCGCGGGAACGCCGCCCGCGCATCCCGCGCCCGGTGTTCGCCGCCTGATCGCCTTTCGCCAGATCGACGACGACTTCGAATCCCTCGCGCGCGAAGAAGCCCGCGATGCCGCCTTGGCGGATCCGGTTCGCGGCGACGATGTGCGCCTCCGGTCCGACCTCGGTGCGGACGCGCTCGAGAAGCTCCTCGAGCTCGCCGCCTTCAAACCGCAGCTGGCTGGCCAAGGTTCACCACTCCAATCGTGTCGAGCTCGAGCTGCGCGCCGAGCTCTGTGTACGCAAGAACTGGAAGACGGGGCGCGGCCGCGTGCAGCAGCCGGCGAACCGACGGCCGTAGCTGGGTCGCGCAGACGAAAACGGGTTCGATGCCCTTCATCTCCGCGGCCTCGGCCTCGCGGGCGACCGCGAGGGCGAGTTGTTCCGCGGTCTGCGGATCGAGCGCGAGGAAGCTGCCGGTATCGCCGGTGCGCAGCGTCTCCGCCAGCGCATGCTCGACGAGCGGATCGAGAGTGATGACGGGGAGCTTGCCGTCCTTCGCGTACGACGACGAGATCGCGGGGCCGAGCGCGGTACGCACTGCTTCCACGATCTGCTCGGCGTCCTTCGTCACTCGGGAGCGCTCCGAGATCACCTCGAAGATCCGCACGAGGTCGCGGATGCCGACGCCTTCGTCGAGGAGCATCTGGAGCACGCGTTGGATCTCGCCCGTGGTCACGTTCGCGCCGTTGAGCTCGTCGATCACGACGGGATCACTCTGCGTCACCACGTCGACGAGCATCTTCACGTCCTGGCGGCTCAGCAGACGACCCGCGTTGCGGCGCACGACTTCCGCGAGGTGCGTGGTGATGACGGATGCGCGGTCGACGACGGTCGCGCCGGTGATCTCGGCCTGATGACGGAACTCGGTCGGCACCCACGTGGCCGGAAGGCCGAAGACGGGTTCGCGCGTCGGCATACCCGGGAGCGCGCCCGCGTCGTCGCCGAGGACCAGCACGTGGCCGGCCGGCGCTTCGCCCCGCCCGACGTCGACGCCGTTGACGCGCACCGCGTAGGTGCTGGCCGGGAGCTCGAGGTTGTCGCGCGTGCGGACGAGCGGGATCACGACTCCGAGCTCGAGCGCGAGCTTGCGCCGAAGCGCGCGCACGCGGTCGAGCAGGTCGCCGCCCTTCGACGCGTCGACGAGGTCGATGAGGTCGTACGCGATCTCGAGCTCGAGCGGTTCGACGCGCATCTCGCCGACGAGGTGCTCCGGTGAGTCGGGAGAGAGCTCGATGGGAGCAATCTCGACTTCCTTCGCCGCGGCTTCACGCGCCGCGATCTCGTCGTCGCTGGGCACTCTGGTCGCGAGTAGGAGGAGCGCGCCGCCGACGATGAAGAACGGAACCTTGGGCAGACCGGGAACGATCGCGACCGCGCAGATCGCGCCACCACCGAGCTGCAGCGTCTTCTTGTGCCGCGTGAACTGGTGCAACAGGTCGGAGCCGAGGTCCATCTCGGTCGCGGCTCGGGTGACGATCAGGCCCGACGAGAGCGAGATGAGCAACGCGGGGATCTGCGCGACCAGGCCGTCGCCGACGGTGAGGAGGCTGTACGTCTTGATCGCGTCGCCGAACGACAGGTGCTGCTGGAGGATGCCGACCGCGAACCCACCGATGAGGTTGATCGCGACGATGACGATCGCGGCGATCGCGTCGCCCTTCACGAACTTCGAGGCACCGTCCATCGCGCCGTAGAAGTCGGCCTCTTCCGCAACCTCGCCCCGCCGCCGCTTCGCCTCCTGCTCGTTGATGAGACCCGAGTTGAGGTCGGCGTCGATCGCCATCTGCTTGCGGGGCATTGCGTCGAGGGTGAAGCGCGCTGCGACCTCGGCGACGCGCCCGGCACCGTTCGTGATCACGATGAACTGCTCGCCCAGGTCCCTGGGCTCCTCAATGCACTCCCGCCGATGTTTCGGCCGGAACTTTTCCTCGTCGGCGACCGACCCCGGGAGCTGAGGCTTTCCGGGGCCGGACTCCGTCAAGAATTCGCGATACCGACCATCTCGGTCGTGGTGACCGGTCGCTCCGAAACCCGCTCACGCGGCGACGACCCGGTTGCGACGGCCGAGTAGTACGCAGCCTTGCGGCGCGCGACCCGGCCGTTCGGACGCGGCTCCGGCGTCACCGCTTCCGGCTCGAGCTGCGAGTTGATGCCGTCCTTCAGGAGCAACAGCGCTTCCGCGCGTAGCTGGGAGATACGTGACTCGCTCACGCCCAGCTCGTCGGCGAGGTCCTGCATCGAGCGCTCTTCGAAGAAGTAGCCCGTGACGACCCGCTGCAGACGCTCGGGGAGCGCGTGCACCGCGTCGACGAGGTAGGCCTTGCGTTCGCGGTCGAGGATCGCGTCCTCGGGGCCGACCTCGTCACCGGCGATGAACGACTCGGCGTCACCTTCCAGCACGAGCGAGTCGTAGTTGAGCACCGTCGCGCGGTGAACGTCGTCGACGAGCTTGTGCACGGTCTCGGTCGGCACGTCGAGGATCTTCGCGACCTCTTCGGGAGTGGGCGTACGCCCCAGCCGGTTCATGAGCTCTTCGTTGGCCGCTTGCAGCCCGCGGGCCCGGGCCCGCACGGAGCGGCTCGCCCAGTCGCGGCCGCGCAGCTCGTCGAGCAACGCGCCGCGGATTCGGGTCGAGGCGAAGCGGTCGAACGCGATCCCGCGCTCCGGGTCGTAGCTCCGGGCGGCCTGGGCGAGGCCCAGCATCCCGGCCGACACGAGGTCGCTGCGGCTGACGTGGCTCGGGACCCGATGTGCCACCTCGGAGACCACATACTGGACGAGAGGGAGATGCTGGCGCACGAGGTTGTCTTCGTAGGTCGCCCGCTCGATGTCGATGTCGGCCTTCTGTGCTGGCTTCACGTCCGTTGCCCCCGGTTCCTTCTGCAGGTGTCCACAGGTTTTGTGGATGTTGGACGCAAACTTCGGCGGCGAGGGGCCAAGCTCTTGATCGGTCTCGGGGTTGAAAGAAGTGACCGCTTTGCGTGGCTTGGGCGTTCGCGGAAGGTAGCGTTTACGGATCACGACCGCTGGGAGGCGCGTGATGGTGCTCGGTGGGAGCGCAAGCAGCAGCGGCGAGTCCTCGGACGAAGCACGCGCCGACGATTCCGGGGCAGCACCCGTAGCGATCGTCGCGGACGAGCTCGGCCTCGTTCGCGCGGGCATCACCGCGGTGCTCGAGGCGCGGGGCATCGAGGTTTTCGCGCAGACCCGCTCGGGTCGTGAGCTCGTGAGTCTCGCGACCATGGAGCGGCCCGATCTCGTCGTCGTCGGCGCCCCGGCCGATCTCGACGTGGCCGACGTCGTCCGCCGGCTCGTGCGCCTGCGCCCCCATCCGGAGATCGTCGTGCTCCTCCCGCCCGCGCAGGAGCACACCGTGCGCTACCTCCTCGCACTCGGCGCCGCGGGCATCGCACTGCGGACGATCGACGCCGACGAGCTCGGCGTGGTCGTCGACGCGGCGCGCAAGGGCGGCCGGCACGTCGTCCCGGCCCTGCACCAGGCGCTGTCGGGCGCGGTCGCGCTGCCGGCCCTCTCGGACCGGACGGTCGACATCCTGACCTCGCGCGAACGCGAGGTGCTCGTGCTCCTCGGCGAGGGCCGCAGCAATCGTGAGATCGCCGGCGCGCTGTCCGTGTCGCTGGCCACCGTGAAGTCCCACCTCGTTCGCGTCTACGCCAAGCTCGAAGCGGGTAACCGCAATGAGGCATTAGGCCGAGCGGTAGCGCTCGGCCTGATGGGTTGATTCGCACGCCCGCGGAACGGGGATCGCACGAAGCGGTGAGCGAGCGCAGCGAGTGAACTCGCCAGCGCGAGTGAACAACACGCACAGCGCGTAAGCGCTCCCTTCTGGTCACTCGGTGCAGCTTGGGACTTGTTTGGCCGTCCGCTCGGTCCGGCGGGTCGGAGACCACGAGTGGGTTCCTTCATCTTGGGTCGGGTTCTGGCCGATGAGACACCGGTAACAGCGGGCCTCGAGGTCGGATTATGGCGCTGAGCGACGTATCGAACATCCTGTGGCGCGAACGGCAGCTACTCGAGCTTCTCGTGTTCAAGCTCGAAGAGGAACAGCTGGTGCTCGCGGCGGGACGGTCGCGCTGGCTCGCCTACGCGACCCGCGAAGTCGAGAACGTGCTCGGTGAGATCAAGCGCATCGAGCTGGAGCGCGCGGTGCTCGTCGCCGACGCGGGTCGGGATCTCGGTCTGTCGGGGTCACCGACGTTGCGCGAGCTCGCGGGTCTCACCACGTCGCCGTGGGACGGCATCTTCGCCGAGCACCGCCGCGCGTTGCTCACGCTCGCGCAGGAGATCGATTCGATCACGAAGTCGAACCGCGATCTGTTGCAGCGCGGCCACCAAGCCGCGCGCGAGGCCATCGCCGCGATGGGTGAGATCGACATCGACGCCTACGACGCCCACGGCACGCTGCCCGACCGCTCGCTCGCATTGCGGATCGTCGACGAGGCGATCTGATGTCGGACTTCTCGGGGCTGCGCCTCGCGCTCACCGCGCTCCAGGCGCAGCAGCGCAGCGTCCAGGTCGCGGCGCAGAACGTCGCGAACGCGAACACCGCGGGCTACTCGCGCCAAGCCGTCAATCTCGTGAACATCGGCGCTCCCGCCCGGCCCGCGTTGTTCTCGAAGTTCACGGGCGACGGCCAAGGCGTGCAGGTCGACTCGGTGACGCGCTTTCGCGACCAGTTCATGGAGATGCGCGCCGCCCTCCAGCACGGCTCGATGGCAAGCCTCGATCAGGCGTCGTCGACGATGAATGCAATCCAGCAGCTGTTCAACGAGCCGTCCGACTCGGGGATCCAGAAGCAACTCTCCGATCTCTGGGCGGGCTTCGACGACGTCGCGAACAATCCGGCCGATACCGCATCGCGAACGCAGCTGCTCGAGCGGGCCGACACCCTCGCCGCGAGCTTCAACGCGATCAGTCAGAACCTGGCGCAACAGAAGCTGGACACGACGAGCGAGCTCGGGGCGACGGTCGCCGACATCAACTCGAAGGCGCAGTCGATCGCGCAGCTCAACCAGGCGATCAAGGTGAACACGATCGCGAACCTTCCGGTGAACGACCTGCAGGACCAGCGTGATCTGCTCGCGAACCAGCTGTCGGAGGAGAGCGGCGCGAGTCTGCGTGCGGGGCCGTTCAACCAGGTCAACGTGATGCTGAACGGCACTTCGCTCGTACAGGAGGACACCGCCTCCGCGCTCACCGTCGACACGTCGGGTCCGGCCACCGTCCTGCGCTGGTCGGCGAACAACTCGGCGGCGTCGGTCACGTCCGGCAAGGCGGGCGGTGAGCTCGACGCGATCAACGGGACGATCCCGAGCTACATCGCAAAACTCGACACCGTCGCGACGACGCTGCGCGACCAGGTGAACCAGCTGCACGGCGCGATCGCCGGCTCACTCGCCGTCGGCAGCCAGGACCAGAGCGCGAACGGCAATCTGACGTTCGACGTCGCGCTCGACAACGGCGCGTTCGCGACCGTGACGCTCGCGGGCGCCGACTGGTCGGGCCCGGGTGGCGCGGCGACGCTACAGACCGCGCTGCAGGCCGCAGTCGATGCCGCCGTAGGCGCGGGTAACGCGACGGCGACGGTCTCGGGCGGCAACGGGAGCGCGCTCTCGATCGGTATCGCGCCGACGGGAGCGCACCAGCTGCAGGTTCGGTCGACGGGCGCGACGACGGGCTTCGCCACATTGCTCGGAGCGACCGCGGTCGGCTCCGACGGCGTGGGCGGACGACAGTTCTTCACGGGTACCGACGCGGCGTCGCTCGCGGTATCGGCCGTGGTCGCGGGCAATCCGGCCGCGATCGCCGCGGGCACCGCGGCGGGCGGGCCGCTCGACAGCAGCAACGCGCTCGATCTCGCCGACCTCGCGACGAGCCCCAACGGCTCCGACTCGGTGTATCGCCAGGCGATCGTGCAGTTGGGTGTCGACACCCAGACCGCGACGAGCCGGCACCAGATCCAGCAGAGCGCGACCCAGAGCCTCGACAACGCGCGTTCGCAGCAGTCCGGGGTCAGCATCGACGAGGAGATGACCAACCTGGTCGAGTTCCAGCACGGGTACGACGCCGCGGCCCGGTTGATGACGACCATCGATTCCATGCTCGACACCTTGATCAACCGCACCGGCGTGTGAGCGGGGAAAATGTCTGATGCCGTCGTCCGACTTCCGCGTCCCGAACCAGTTGCTGGTGAACAACTCGCTCAGCGCGCTCCAGCAATCCTTTGCGAAGCTCACCGACCTCCAGGACCAGGCATCCTCGCTCAAGCGCCTGCGCAAGCCGTCCGACGCGCCGGCCGACGTCGTCTCGGCCATGCAGCTGCACGCCGGGATCGATCGCAACGTCCAGTACACGCGCAATCTCAGCGATGCGCAGGGCTGGTTGGGCAACGCCGACAACGCGCTCACCACCACGGTGACGCAGCTGCAGCGCGTCAACGACCTCGTCGTGCAGGCCGCGAACGCGTCGACCGACGCGAACGCCCGCCAAGGCATTGCGGCCGAGATCGACTCGATTCGCAACACGCTGATCGGTGTCGCCAACACTCAGTACGCGGGACGCCCCATCTTCGCCGGGACCGCGGGCGGCAACGTCGCTTACGACGCCAACGGGCAGTACGTGGGCGTGTCGTCGGCGGTCGAGCGCAACATCGCTCCCGGACAGCGTGTCCAAGTGAACGTGAACGGCGACACGGTGTTCGGACAGCCCGGAAACGATCTGTTCACGACCCTCGCGCAGATCTCGCAGGCGGTGCAGACCAACCCGGCGCAGTTGAGTGCGCTCCAGGCCACCTTGGGTGGGCGCACGACCCAGGTGCAGAACCAGCTGGCGCAGGTCGGCAGCCAGTTTCTTCGAGTTCAAACCATGCAGACCCAAAACACTTCGAACGGGCTGACGATGAAACAGAACCTGTCCAGTATCGAGGACGCCGACATCGCGCAGGTGATGGTGCAACTCCAATCCCAGCAAGTCGCCTACCAGGCCGCCCTTGCGGCCACCGCGAGGGCCATCCAGCCGTCGCTCACCGACTTCTTGAAGTAGGGAAACCATGCTCGAGACCCACAGTGCGACCGACGTCGCCGAGATCACCTTCCCGGCGGGCCTGCCCGGCTTCCCGCACGCGCACCGGTTCGAGGTCGCGCCTTGGGGCCCGGCCGGGAGCCCGTTCCTGCTGCTGTCGTCGTTGGAGGACCGCGACATCGACTTCGTCGTCGTGCGCGAGAANNTCGTCGTCGTGCCGCCGTGGGTCTTCTATCCGGAGTACGACTTCGAACTCGACACCGGTACCGCGGAGCGACTCGCGCTCGCGACGGCCGAAGACGCAGTCGTGTTCGTGGTCGTGACACTGCGTGAGCGGCCGGAGGACTCCACGCTCAACTTGCTCGGCCCGATCGTCGTCAATCGTTTCTCGCACGAGGCCGCGCAGGTGGTCTTGCCCAGTGCCGGTTACAGCGTGCGCGCTCCGTTGGCCTTCGCGAGCTGATCGATCGCGTGTCGACTTCGGTCGCGACGCAACCACGGAACGTGTTGAACGACTCGCCGGCCGCGGAGTAACGCGCGCGCAGTTGTGATATGCGCGTATGCTGCGCCCCGGCGCCTTCGGCGGCCGCCATGGAGGGGGTACCTCGTGCTCGTGCTCACGCGACGTGCGAACCAGAGCATCATGATCGGGCACGAGATCGTCGTGACTGTGCTCGAGGTGCGCGGTGACCAAGTGCGTCTCGGTATCAAGGCACCGCGATCGATCGACGTGCACCGCGAAGAGATCTTCGCGCAGCTCCAGCAGGCGAACCGCGACGCCGCGCAAGCACCGAAGCAGGCGCTCGAGTCGTTGGAGGGCTTCACCAAGCCGTCCGATGCGGAATCCGACGCGGAGGCGCCTCGGCCGAACGGCTAACGGGCTTCGGCGATCGTCGCCGGCGGAACG
>PLBO01000122.1:0-37652 GCA_003134555.1 Actinomycetota bacterium | reverse complement strand
TCGTGAGCGCGTAGGTCGAGGTGTTGGGTACCGCGCCCGGGACGTTGCCCACCGCGTAGTGCAAGACGTCGTGGCGGACGAATATCGGGTCGGTGTGCGTCGTCTCGTGTATGCCTTCGATGCTCCCGCCTTGATCGATCGCGCAGTCGATGATCACCGCGCCCCGTTGCATGGAAGCGACCATGTCGTCGCTGACGAGCACCGGGGCGCGACCGCCCGGTACGAGCACCGCGCCGATCACGAGNNGCCCCGCGCACCGCGCGGGCGACGGCGGCGCGGTTGCTCGCGAGCGTTTGGATCCGTCCTTTGTGGATCTGGTCGACCCAGCGCAGCCGGTCGATGTTCTTGTCGAGCAGGAGCACCTCGGCCTCCATGCCCTGAGCGATCCAGGCCGCGTTCCAGCCGACATTGCCCGCGCCGAGCACGACGACTCGCGCCGGCCGCACACCGGGCGCGCCTCCGAGCAGGACGCCGCGCCCGCCCTGCCGACGTTCGAGCAAGTGCGCCCCGATCTGGGGCGCCATGCGGCCGGCCACCTCACTCATCGGGGCGAGCAGCGGGAGCTGCCCGTTCGCGAGCTGGACTGTCTCGTACGCCACGCCGGTCGTGCGGGACTCGATCAACGCGCGCCCGACCTCCGGGTAGGCGGCGAGGTGGAGGTAGGTGAACAGCACGAGGCCCGGGCGGAGGAAAGCCAGCTCGGAGGCTTGCGGTTCCTTCACCTTGATCACGAGCCCGGCGCGACCCCACACGTCGGCGGCGCTCGGGACGATCTCGCCGCCCGCGCTGCGGTAGGCGTCGTCGGTGATGCCGGAGCCGGTGCCGGCGTCACGCTCCACGAGCACGGTCACGCCGTGGTGGCGCATCTCGAGCACGCCGTCGGGAGTGATCGCGACGCGATGCTCGTCGGTCTTCACCTCGCGCGGTACGCCGACGACCAGCGGTGTCGTCACGGCTTCAACGTAGCCGCGGTTCCCATCGTCGGAACGACGTCGCGCATGAACCGCTCGATCGTGTCGGGTGTTCCGAAGTCGGAGAACTGGCACACGAACCCGTCGACGCCCCGCTCGACCTCACCCGAGAGCGCGGCCGCCACCTGATCGGCGGTGCCGGCGATCACGCCACCCCACGATCCGAAACGACGATGCGCGGTCGCGATCGTCTCGTCACGTTCGGCGGCGCTCGCCGCGAGGCCGATGGGATGCTGCACCGACACGCGCGCGCGTCCCGCGAGCGGGCGGAGCTCGTCGATCCGGTCGAGCGCGTAGCCCGGGCAGTTCCACCAGTCGGCGAATCGTTCCACGAGCGGCATCGTGAGCTTCGGTCCGCCGCCGCCGATGTGCACCGGCACCCGGGATTGCACGGGCACCGGCCGTCCGGTCGCGCCCTGCAACGTGAAGTGGTCGCCCGCGAAGTCGAAGGTCTCGCCCGAGAACATGAGCTCGACGATCTCGAGCGTCTCGCGCAACTTGGATGCCCGCGTCGCGGCCGGCTCCGGCCCGAAGCCGAACGTGCGCAGCTCTTCGGGCACCGATCCCCAACCGATGCCGAGCTCGAGCCGCCCGTTCGAGATGACGTCGAAGGACGCGGCCGTCTTGGCCAGCAACACCGGATGGCGGAACGGGTCGCACAACACGAGATGGCCGATCCGGATCGTCGACGTCCGCGCCGCGAGCGCGGTTGCGACGGTCCAGGCCTCGAACGTGTCGATCTCGGGAGCCGTCGGCGCGGCGAAGTGGTCCATCAACCACACCGAGTCGAAGCCCGCGGCTTCCGCCGCGAGCGTGCGTTCGAGGATCCGGTCGAAGCTCATCCGGATCTGGGGGAGATAGAGACCGAACCACGGGAGCGCCATGCGCGTCGGACGCTAGCGTCGGCGTCCGATGGAACTCCAAGGCGCGCGCGCGATCGTCACCGGCGGCGCGAGCGGCATCGGTGCGGCGTGCGTCGCGCAACTGCGCGGCGCGGGTGCGCGCGTCGTCTCGCTCGACCTGGACGACGCGCCCGATGCCGACTGGTCGGTACGCGCCGACATCGCCGACGAGGACGCCGTGGTTGCCGGCGTGAGTGAAGCCGTCACGCAACTCGGTGGTCTCGACGTCGCGGTTCTGAGCGCGGGAGTCGGCGGCAGCGCGGCGTTGCTCGACATGACGACCCAAGAGTGGGATCGCGTGCTGAACGTGAATCTGCGCGGCGCCTTCGTCAGCCTGCGCGAATGCGCGCGGGCGATGACCGGAGGTGGCGCGATCGTGGCGGTGACGAGCATCTCGGGGTTCCTGAGCGAGCGACTCATGGCGCACTACGCGGTCTCGAAGGCCGGTCTCGCGCAGCTCGTGCGCTCGGCCGCGCGCGAGCTGGGAGCGCGCGGCATCCGGGTGAACGCGGTCGCGCCGGGAACGACCGACACGCCCATGTTCGCCGCGACCGAGCGCCTCCCCGGATATCGGGAGCAGGTCGCGGGGCGCGCCGCCCTCGGTCGGTTGGGCACCGCGGCCGAGGTCGCGCAGGCAGTCGTCGCGCTCTCGCGGCTCGACTGGGTGACAGGCCAAATCGTCGCGGCCGACGGTGGCGTCTCGCTGCACAGTCCCATCGATCCGCAGGAGTCGATCGAAGGAAACGAGCGGTGACGGCGCGCGTGCACCACAGCGCGATCGTCGTGCGCGACGTCGAAGCGTCGTTGCGCTTCTGGCGTGACGGCGTCGGGTTCGAGGTGACGATGGACATGCACTTCGACGGCGACTGGAGCGCGCTGTTCGGTGCGCCGGCGAACCGCTTGCGGTCGATCTTCCTCGGCGATCCCGCGCGTCCCGATGCCGGGACCGTCGAGCTGGTGCAATTCGACGAGCAATCCCGCGAGGCGGCGGCCGTGTCGCCGGCGGCTCGCCCGGGCTTCTTCCTGCTGTCGTGCTACGTCGACGTCGACACAGTCCTCGATCGCCTCCGGGTCCTCGATCTCGGCGGACAGCCGCGCCGGATCGTCGTACCGGGCCCGGGGGGCGAGACGACAGCGCAGCGACCGGAGGGGAGCGGAGCGTGGAGTCGACCCGTAAAGGGAGACGTACAGATGGCGACGGTGGTCGACCCCGATGGTGTGCTCGTGGAGCTCATCGGAGTACCGACGCCGTGAAGACCGAAGCCCCGTGACCATCGAAGCACTCGTGTTCGACTTCGACGGCCTGATCCTCGACACCGAGGGTCCGGTCTTCACCGCCTGGCGGGAGGAATTCGAGGCGCACGGCTGCCCGCCGCTGACGATCGAGGAGTGGGCCGCCGAGATCGGGACGACGGGCGGCCTCGACCTGGTCGAGCTCATCCGGGCGCGGGCGACCCGACCGTTCGACGAGGACGCGATGCACGCCCGCCGCCGCGTGCGGCGCGACGAGCTGCTCACGCTCGAGACGACCCGGCCGGGCGTGCACCAATGGCTCGATGACGCGGACGCGCTGGGTTTGGCGCTCGCGGTCGCGTCGAGCTCTCCGCTCGAGTGGGTGGAGTCGCATCTCGAACGCCTCCGCCTCCGCCACCGGTTCGCGTTCCTCGCGTGCTACGGCGATGGAATCGCGGGGAAGCCCGAGCCCGACACCTATCTCGCCGCGTGCGCCGCGATCGGTGTCGATCCCGGCGCGGCGCTCGCGATCGAAGATTCGCCGCACGGTGTCGCCGCCGCGAAGGCCGCGGGGCTGTGGTGCGTTGCCGTCCCGCACGAGATCACCGAACGTCTCGATCTGTCGCGCGCCGATGTTCGGTTGCGCTCACTCGCCGATACGACGCTTCGCGAAGTGCTCGACCGTTTCGACTGACCGCTTCGCCTCGACCGCGCGTCAGCGCGTCAACAACGTCCGCCCCACGGGCTCTTGCCCTGCCACTGGTACAAGGCCCACGCGGTCTCGTCCTGATCGAACGGCGACGCTCGCGACGGGAGCGCGCCCACGAGATCGCGACGTCCGGCGTGCATGGCGGCGGAGTCCCATGTCGACGGCAGGAACTGATAGGCCCCGTAGTAACCGGACGGGCTCGCGGCGTCGTAATGCCCGGCGCTCTCGCGCACGCGCGTGCACACGAGGAACGGGTCGCTGTGATGGCTGCTCACCCGACCGTCGTTCGGCGCGGCGGTGACGACCACCGGAATGGACGCCGCGATCGCGGGCGGGCCGGTGGGCGCCGCGAGCGCGCTCGCGGACCGCACGGCGGCGAACGTACGCACGTGCGCGCCGGCCTGAGCCCGGGTCAGCCGGTCGCGGGCCGCGGCGAGTGCGATGGTCGCGTCGTTTCGGACCTGCGTCCGGACGCTCGCGAGTGCAGCGTCGAGCACGCGGCGCTCGGTCGCGACCTCGCGCAGGATGTTCTGCTGTTGCGAACGCGCGGCTTCGAGGTTGCGGCGCTGCGTGTTGAGATCGCCGACCGTCGCGGTGAGCCGAGCGATCGCGGCGTCGCCGCCCGCGTTCGCGTCCTCGACGAGGTGGGCGCGTCGGGCGGAGTCGATCGCGGTGGCGCCGAAGATCGAGGACAGGCCTCTTTGCACGCTCTTGTACAGGACGACGGCGCGCGCGGTCGCGACCTTGCGCGTGTTGTCGAGGCTCGCCTGTACGACGGCGATTTGGCGTACGACGTCGGCGATCGTCGCGTCGATGCGCGCCGCGTCGGCCTGCGCGGCGAACCAGCGTTGCGCGGCCGTGTCGATCGCCTGACTCGTGGAAGCGACCCGGTCACTCGTCGTCGACGCGTAAGCCGGAACGGCCGGCAGCAGGCCGAGCGCGCTGATGCACGCGACCGCGGCGAGCCGGGTCACGTTGAGACGCGTCAGCCCGGTGCAAGCGTGGTGCTCCGCCACACCGATGCTGCGCCCGACGTTCGCCCGAAGGCGACCGGGTCGGCGCATGAGCGTTGAACCTAACAAGCCTTTGTCTCCGAGCGCCGAATACCAGATCACGCTTCGTGGTGGTTCTCGTACCCCTTGCAGGAACGTCCTGCTCAACGGCAACCCAAATATCTTTCCCAAATTTGGAGCGGGCACACGTTCACGCGATGGTCGCGCCACCCTCAACCGGGACTGTCTGTCCGGTCAGGTAGCGCGCGTCGTCACTCAACAGGAAGATTGCGACGTCGCCGATGTCGCGTGCCTGCGCGTACCGACCTATCGGCACCCGTTGTTTCGCGCGGGCGATCGCTTCATCCGTCGCGAACGTTCCGCCCGTCATCGGTGTGTCGACGCCCCCGGGACAGATGCAATTCGCGCGCACGTCACTCGCGCCGTATTGCACTGCCAGCAAACGCGTCAGCGCGTCGACTCCACCTTTGCTCGCGGTGTAGCCCGCGCCGTAGCCGTGGCCGCGTATGGCCGCCGTCGATGCAATCGTGACGATCGCGCCGCCACCGTCGATCAGCATCGGGAGCGCGTGCTTGATCACCGCGAACGTGCCGACGAGGTTCACGCGCAGAACGTGAACGAAGTCGTCGACTGTCACCTGGTGCGCGGGTTGCAGATCGGGACCATGGAAGATGCCCGCGGCGGTCACGACACCAGTGACGCGTCCGAGGTCGCGACCGATGCGTTGCACGGTGTCGGCGACCGCCGCATCGTCGCCGACGTCGCACGGGTACGCGAGCGCCCGGCCGCCCGCGGCGGTCACGAGGCGGGCCGTTTCCGCGGCGTTGTCGGCCGCTCGGTCGACGATCGCGACCGAGGCGCCCTCGCGGCCGGCTCGTTCGGCGGTCGCGCGCCCGATCCCGCTTCCTCCGCCTGTCACCAGAACTGTTCCGCTGAGCATCGTTCCCCCTACCGGCTTGGCCGCCGAAGCTAGGCCGCACGTACTGTGACGCGCATGTCAGGAAACGCAGGGGACATGCACGCGGTTGCCGGCAAGGTGATCATCGTGACCGGCTCGGGTCGCGGCGTGGGCCGGGGCATGGCGTTGCATCTCGGGCGCGGCGGCGCCCGCGTCGTCGTCGCGGAGTGGAAGCCGCACCTGCTCACCGAGACCTGCGCCGAGCTGACCGAGCTCGGCGTCGAGAACGTCGGCGTCGTGTGCGACGTCCAGGAGAAGGATCAGATCGACGCGATGGTCGCGCAGACCGTGGAGCGATTCGGTCGCGTCGACGGGCTCATCAACAACGCGCAGACCTTTCGGCCGCTCGCTCCGGTCGCGGAGGTGAGCGAAGACGATGTCGACGTGTTCTACCGGTCCGGGGTCAAGGGCACCCTGTGGGCGATGCAAGCGGTGTACCCGCACATGAAGGCGCAAGGCTGGGGTCGCATCGTCAACTTCGCGTCGTCGATGGGGATCACCGGGGGGAGCGGCTTCGCCGCTTACAACGCGTCGAAGGAGGCGATCCGCGCCATCACGCGCACGGCCGCGCGCGAGTGGGGCGCGGACGGAATCGTCGTGAACGCGATCGCGCCGGCCGCGGCGACGCATCACGGCGAAGCGGGTAAGCAGAGCGAGGGCTATCGCATCTTCATCGAGAACTGTCCGATGAAGCGCCAGGGCGATCCCGAGCTCGACATCGGACCGATCGCGTGGTTCTTGTGCTCCGACGCATGCCGGTACCTCACGGGCCATACCTTCATGGCTGACGGCGGCGCGTTCATGTGGGCGTGAGCATCGACGAGGGCGCCGGCACCGGCGTGCTCGAGGCGGACGGCTACCGGGTCGTCGAGCCCGTCGATACGTCCACCGACGACTTCGACACCCAACGGCATCTCAACAACGCGGCCATCGTCCGGCTGTTCAACGACATGAGGATCGCATACGTGCACGGACGGGTCGGCGCCTGGTGGCCCGAGGAGATCCGGACGAACGACTTCGTCATCGCGGCCCGCGAGCTTCACGTGCTCTACGAGAGTGAGGGCCTCCCCGTCGAGCGATTCGTGGGGGGCATGAAGTACGTCGGCCGTGAGGGAAAGGCGGCGGTGCTCGAGCAGCGCATCGTCGAGTCGTCCGGCGGTCGCGCGATCGCCCGGGCGTGGGTGGTACAGCTCCTCGTGCAGCGGGGAACGGTCGTCGAGTGGCCGGAGCGCTACTTCGACCGGGTCCGCGAGATCGAAGGTCGTGAGATCCCCGCTCGGGCGCGCTCGGTGTCCCGCCCGTGGGGACCGTCGCGGTAGCGCGAGAAGTTCAGAGCCCGAGCGCCCGCAGGATGCCGTCCAGCGCGTCGACCGCGCGCGGCACGGCGACGTCGTAGCCCTCGTTCACGATCGCGTCGCCGATGAGCTCGAGCTCGAAGAAACCGCCGTAGCCCGCGTCGACGAGCTCGCGCAGGATGCGCAGGGTCGGGATGTCGCCGTCGCCGGGCACCAGCCGCTGTGAAGATGCAACCGTGCCGACTTTGAAGTCGCTTACCTGCACGAGCCGGATGACGTCGACGTTCCCACGGATCGTCGTCGCGAGTCCGCGTTCGGCCCAGCAGGCATTCAGCTCCATGCACACACCCGTGTCGAGGCGGCGCGCGAGATCGACCGCGTCGCGCAGCGTGTGCACGAATCCCACGTCGACGCGCAACGAGTTCGTGTGTTCGATCGCGAAGTCGACGCCTCGTGCGCGTGCCTCGTGCAAAACGGGCGTGAGCGCCTGTTCTAACGCGTCGGCCGCCTCCTCCCACGTGAGGGGCGCGAACGGGCCCGACGTGAACACGATGCAACGAGCGCCGACTGCGACGGCGGTGTCGATCGAGCGAACGAGGCGATCGCGTTGCGCCTCCCATCGGCGTGGGTCCGCGAGATGGAAGGGCCCGAGACCGATCAGGTCGACGACCTGCAGGCCGAGCCCGACGGCGTCGACGACGAGACCCGTGCCGGCCTCCCACCCGTAGGCCTCGAGCTTCGCGACCGATAGGCCGACGGTCGTGAGGCCGTGCGCCTGCCAGAACGCGAGGTCGTCGGCGAGCGAGAGCCGGAAGGTGCTGATGGCGCTGACGCACGCACGCGGATGCATAGATCAGCCGAGGGTGCGTCCGCGGGCGATGCCGCTGCCGCCGTCGAGCTGCAAGTTGACGCCGGTGACGAAGCCCGATTCGCGGCTCGCGAGATAGACGCACGCGTTGGCAACGTCGGTCGCCTCACCGAGGCGGGTCAGGTGCATGCCTTCGAGGAGAGCGCGGCGGTCGGGGGCGAGGTCGGCGTCGCGCCGGTCGTTCAGCACGTAGCCCGGGCTGATCGTGTTGCACCGGATTCCGTGCTTCGCCTCCTCCACGGCGATCGCGCGCGTGAGCCCGTTCAGACCGGCTTTGGCGGCGACGTACGCCGCGAAGCCCGGGCTCGCGCGCTCCGCCTGGCGGGTGGAGATGTTGACGATCGCGCCGTGCCCGGCCGCGCGCATGTGAGGGATCGAAGCGCGCGCGCACCACATGGGCGCGGTGAGATCGACGCGGAGAATCGCCTCCCACGCCTCGGTCGTGATGTCCGCGACGGGGGCGTCGCGCGCATCGCCGCCTGCCGCGTTGTTGACGAGCACCGTCAGACCGCCGAGGCGCTCGGCCGCGTCGTCGACGAGCCCGGTGCAGGCGCGCTCGTCGTGCAGATCGGCCGCGACGAAGTGTGCGATACCGCCTGCGGCCGTGATCTCCAGCGCGATCGCGGTCCCGCGTTCGGTGTTGCGCCCGGTGACGACGACCGCGGCACCTTCCGCTGCGAACGCAACCGCGATCACGCGTCCGATGCCCGCGGTCGAGCCGGTGACGAGCGCGCGTTCCCCCTGCATACGCACGAGGCGGACGCTACCCGCCGCCCCTCGGTCGTTCGCGAGACCCGTTCGTAGACGAAACCAAAGGTCAGAGTTCGGTAAACGCGGGCGGCGCGAATCCGTTTCGGATCGGGCCGTTCGTTACGTTGACCGGCGGGCGACGGCGTCGGACGTCAGCGTTCGTCGTCGAACCCCCTGGACGATGCTCCCGTGCCCCCGCCCCGGGGGCATCGTCGCGTTCGGGCGCGGGCGATCGGAGCGCGTGCTCGGATGCAGCGGGTGAATCACCCGATCGAGTGGCGCAATTGGGACGCAGACGGCAGAAGCTATTTAGCGATGGCTGTCAACGATGTGACGCTCGAGATTGCCGACCCGGCGCGCCGCGACCCGGGAAGCTGGCGCGCCGAATCGTTTTGCCGGAAGTACCCGACCCGCATGTGGTTCGGCGGCGACCACCGCGAGACGGTGCGGGCCAAGGCCATCTGTGCCGCCTGCGTCGTGCAGACGCAATGCCTCGAATTCGCGTTCGACCGTGCGGATCTGCTCGGGATCTGGGCCGGGACGACGCCCCACGAACGCGCCGAGATGCGCCGGGCCGGCGGCATTCCCGCGACCGACGCGGAGATCGTCGACGACGACGATGTCGCGGTCGATGTAGACGAGGTGTCGGTCGCTCTCCATGAGGTCGAAATCCCCGCCGCGGTCGATGTCCAAGTCGAAGAACCGCGCGAGACCCAGGTTCGCGTCGACATCGACCTCGACCTCGTGCTCGAGACCGAGCGTGACCTCGAACCCGGGCGCGACTCCGAGCGCCTTCTGCGGCGCAGTCACGATCGCCTACGCGCACCCGCCGACGGTGACGAGTTGTTCACGCCGGCGGAAGCGGCGCGCCGGCTCGGCGTCACTCCGAACACGGTGACGCGCTGGTCGCGCGCCGGCAAGATCTCGGCCATCCAGACGATGGGCGGCCACCGGCGCTTCCGCCGCTCGGAGATAGAGCGCGTGGTCTACGAGGCGAACTTCGGCGCTTCCGTCGCGATCTGAGAAGGCGCGCACCTACTCGGCTGTCGGCAGAGTGGATTGCGCGACGAGCGCGCGCGCGCGAGCTCTCGCGGCATGTAGCGGGGCCGCGACGAGGGCGGCGGCTGTGACGGTCGCGCAGCCCGCGAAGGCGAGGCCGGTGCGCGGGCTCCAGTTCTGGCACACCCAGCCGACGAACGGACCGCCGACCACCGTGGTCCCGAGCGTCAGCAGCGTGTAGATGGCCATCACGCGCCCGCGCAACTGCGGCGCCGACCAGATCTGCATGTGCGCGTTCGCGGTCGAACCGAAGAACACGGCCACCGCGCCGAGCGGCAAGAGCGCGATCTCGGTCTCGATCTCGGTCGGCACGCTCGCGGCGACCACGAGCGCGATCCCGAGCAGCGCCGCGGCGGCGACGACGGTACGGGAGGTCGGCCGAGGCCGAGACGCGGCGGTGAGTGCACCGACGACCGTTCCGACCCCGAGCAACGCCATGAGGAACCCGGCGAGCCCCGCCCCACCGTGGAAGGTGTCGCGCGCCAACAGCGTCAAGAACGTGGGGAAGTTGTAGACGAGAGTCCCGACCACCGCGACCAGCAGGATCGTCGCCCGGATCTCGGTGATGCTCCACGCGTACGCCAGACCTTCTCGCACGCGCGGACGATCGGTGTGCCGGTGCGGTCGGTGCAGCTCGGCCGGACGCATGGCGGCCAGCGCCCCGACCACGGCGAAGAACGAGACCGCGTTCACGAAGAACACCCACGAGGTGCCGACCGTGGCGATGAGCAGCCCGGCGGCGGCGGGCCCGGTGATGCGAGCCGAGTTTCCGACCGCGCTCGTGAGCGCAACGGCGTTGGGCAGGCGATCGGGTCCGACCATCTCTTCGACGAAGGCGTGCCGTGCGGGCTCGTCGACGACGATGACGAACCCGAGCGCGATCGCGAGCCCGAACACCATCCAGACCTGCACGACGCCCGTGAGGACGATGAGCCACAGCGCGACCGCGAGCACCGCGGCGAGTGTCTGCGTCACGAGCAGCACTCTCCGGCGGTCGAATCGATCCGCGATCGTGCCGCCCCACAGCCCGAACAGCAGCACGGGCAGGAACCGGAACGCGAAGGTGGCGCCGACCGCGACACCGCTGCCGGTGAGGGTCGAGACCAGCCAGGCCTCGGCCATGGTCTGCATCCACGAGCCGACCTTGGACACGAGATCGCCCGTGAAGTACAGGCGGTAGTTGCGCGTGTCGAGTGATCCGAACGTCCGTCGCACCGCTCCCCGAACGGTGTGCACCCGGACCGTCGACACGGGACGGGGCAGTTCCTCGCTCGGGAGCATGGAGTCCGCGACCGTAACGGATGCTCGCTCGTGGGCCCCCGGGCATTTGTCCGGAGAACCGACCGACCCGTCGACCCGTCGCGTCGGCGAGCCGGCGTTCGGATCAGGAGCCGTGCGGCTCGCCGGGAAGGAGTGTCAGCACCTCGACGCCCGTCGCGGTCACTATCAGACTGTGCTCGAACTGCGCCGACCGGGAGCCGTCACGCGTCGGCGCGGTCCAGCCGTCGGGCCAGATCCGACCGAGCTCCCATGATCCTTCGTTGATCATCGGCTCGATCGTGAACGTGAGTCCGGGCGTCAGCACGAGATCGGCCGACGGGTCGTAGTAATGCAACACGGCCGGTGCGGTATGGAACTCCTCGCCGACGCCGTGCCCGACGAAGGAGCGCACGACCCCGAAGCCCGCGGCCTCCGCGTGCGACTGGATCGCGCGGCCGACCTCGTAGAGGCGGGCGCCGGGCCGAACCTCGTCGATGCCTTTCCAGAGCGCCTCTTTCGTCACCTGCACGAGACGCCGTCCTTCGTCGTCGACGTCACCGACGAAGAAGGTCGCGTTGCAGTCGCCGTGAACGCCGTGCAGGTAGATGGTCACGTCGCAGTTGACGATGTCGCCGTCGCCGAGCGCACGATCGTCGGGGATGCCGTGACAGATCACCTCGTTGACCGACGTGCACAACGACTTCGGGAATCCCTTGTAGTGCAGCGGGCTCGGGTAGCCGCCGCGCGCGATACACGCCTCGTGGCAGATGCGGTCGAGCTCGTCGGTGGTCATGCCGACCTTCACCGCGTCGGCGAGCTCGAGCAGGATCTCCCGCCCCGCGCGGCCGGCGGCGCGCATGCGATCGGCGAACTCGTCGGGAGGCACCGCCGGCAGGAGCGCGGGCGCGTCCGGCGCATACGGCGGGCGCGGGATCGACGCCGGGACCTCGCGATCGGGCGACAGGCGGCCCGGACGGACGGGCGCCCGGCGAACGGAGTGGCCGCGGCGCTCGGCGGCGACGCGCCGCCGCGTCCGCTTCTCCTTCTCCTGGCGTTTGCTCATCCTGGATAGTTTGCCCCGTCGTCGAGCCGGGTCAGCCCCCGGCGTTGATCATCGCGGTCGAGGCCGTCGTGAAGTACTCGCGCATCATGCTCACGGCGGCCTGCGGGGCGTCCGCGTCGTCGAGCGCGGCGAGCATCGCCGACAGCCAGGCGTCGCGCTCGCGCTCCGCGATGACGAACCCGGCGTGCCGCATCCGCAGCCTCGGGTGCCCCTTCTCCGCGCTATAGCTCGGCGGACCACCCCAGTACTGCCCGAGGAAGAGCGCGAGCGCCCGCTTACCGGGCGCGAGATCGGTCGGGTAGATCGGTCGGAGCGTCGGGTCGACCTCGACGCGCTCGTAGAACCGCTCGACGAGCGCGTCGAAGAACGGCTGGCCGCCGACGACCTCGAACACGGTTGTCTGGGTCACGACCGGTACATTCCTCGTTCGTGCGGCAGTCGTGGCTTCATCCGAGCGCGGGTACGCGCCCGACAGCGACGAAGGGTATCGGCGTGTTCGCACACGACGCGATCCCGGCGGGCACGACCGTGGCCGGCTTCGGTGGTCACGTCGTCGACAGTCGGGAGCTCGAGGATCTCGGCGAAGCGGTGCGCATCCACGCCCTGCAAATCGACGACGACCTGTTCCTCGCCAGTACACCGCCGTTCGATTCGGCCGACTACGTCAACCATTCCTGCGATCCGAATTGTGGGATCGTCGGCTCAGTGCTGCTCGTCGCGACGCGCGACGTCGACGCCGGCGAGGAGCTCTGCTTCGACTACGCGATGACCGACTCCGACGACTACGACACCTTCGAATGCTCGTGCGGAACCGATCGCTGCCGCCTGGTCGTCACGGGCGACGACTGGAAGCGGCCGGAGCTCCGCGACCGCTACGCGGGTTGGTACTCCACGTACCTCGCGCGCCGGCTCTCGTAGTCGCTGTTCTCAGGGCGTGCAGTCGGCGCACAGCCCGACGAGGTCGAGCCGGTGGTGCTCGGTGCGAAAGCCGGCGCGCCGCGCGGCCTCGTCGATCGCGACCGCGACGGAGCGCTCGACCGCGGCGGTCGCGGGGAGATCGTCGACGCGTCCGCAGTTCGAGCACACGAGATGGTGGTGGTGGCCGGTGAGATCCTCGGCGAGCTCGTAGCGCGCGAAATCGGCGTGGGTCACGAGCCGGTGCACGACCCGGGCCTGTTCCAACACCACCAGGTTCCGGTAGGCGGAGCTCTGGGCGAGTGCGGGCTGCGAATCGAGGATCTCGGGAATGGTGAGCGGCCGATCGGACGCCTCGAGCACGTCGACGATGAGCTTGCGCGTCGGCGTGAGCCGCTGCTTCTGCGCGTGCAGCAGTACCGAGATGGTTTCGTGCAGCCGCGTGGAGCGCGGAGCGTTCGCCGCCATTGCGTGCGAGTGTACGGGTACCGTCCCCGGTCATGGATCCCACGGAACGGTTCGCGGCCGCGGTCGCCGCACCGGCCGAGGAGATGCGCCTCGACGTCGCCGCGTTCTGTTTGGCCGCGCACGCGCACCCGGGTCTCGACGTCGACCGTGGATGCGCTCGTCTCGACGAGCTCGCGAGGCGGTGTCCGACACCGACGTTCGACGGCATGCGCGCGTACCTCTTCCAGGCGCTCGGCTTTCGGGGCAATGAACGCGATTACGGCGATCCCGAGAATTCGTTTCTCGACTCGGTCCTGACGAGACGGGTCGGCATCCCCATCTCACTTGCGGTCGTCATGATGGAGGTCGGGCGCCGGATCGGTGCGCCGGTGCACGGCGTCGGCATGCCGGGGCATTTCCTCGTCATGGACGCGGCCCGTGAAGGCGTGTGGTGCGACCCGTTTCACGGTGGCGCCCTCTACGACCTCGACGACTGCCGCCGCCTCTTCTCGCGTGTGCACGGCAACGCTCGTGGTTTCTCGCGGGCGCTGCTCGCGCCCACCGACGCGCATTCGATCGTCGCGCGCATGCTGGGCAATCTCGAGACTGGTCGCCTGGCTGCCGACCCGATGGCACTCGGCTGGATGTGCGAGCTCCACCTGAGCCTGCCCGATCTGCCGGCCGACCAGCGCGAGCGGATCTCGGCGACCCGGCGCGCGGTGCGCTCGCGTTGGAACTAGTGATGGGCGCCCCGTGACACATCCGCCGTCCGTCACGATGCCGATGTTCCCGCTCGGCACGGTTCTGTTCCCGTACGCGCTGCTGCCACTGCACGTGTTCGAGCCGCGCTACCGGTTGATGATGCGCCGCGTCCTCGACGGCGACCGCGAGTTCGGCGTGGTGCTCATCGAGCGGGGGAGCGAGGTCGGCGGCGGCGACACGCGTTTCGACGTCGCCACCGTCGCGCGAGTGGTGCAGGCGGCCGAGCTCCCCGACGGGCGCTACGCGTTGGCGACCGTCGGCATGCGGCGCGTGCGCGTTCGACGCTGGCTCGCCGACGACCCGTATCCGCGCGCCGAGGTCGTAGCGCTCGACGACCCCCCGGCTTCGCCGGCCGACGCCGCCGCGCGCGAGCGCGTCGCCGACGCATTCGCGCGCGTGACCGAGCTCGCACGCGGCATCGACCCTCGCATCGCGGAACTGCCGGTTTTCGACTCCGATGCCGTCCGCGCCTCGTACGAGGCCGCGGCCGTTGCGCCCATCGGTCCGCTCGACGCGCAGCGCCTGCTGGCGGCCGACGACGCGGGCGCGCGTCTCGCCATGCTCGCGGCCTTGCTCGAGGAACGAGAGGTCGAGCTGCGCGCGCGTCTTGATATGGACGAGTGACGGATTCCGCGCCGATGGCTAGCCTGCTGACATGGAGAATGACGTGGACGAGACCGCGGTTCGCGAGCGGCTCGAGCGCGAGCGCGCTCGCGTCGGAGGGCTCATCTCGGAGTTGCGAAGCGAAGGTCTCGACGAAGAGCAGGCCGCGCACTCCGGCGACCTGACGCACTACGACCAGCATCCGGCCGATCAAGCTTCGGAGATGTTCGAGCGCGAGAAGGACCTCGCTATCCTCGAAGGGCTCGAGACGGATCTCGCGGAGATCGAGGCCGCGTTGCAGCGGCTCGACGACGGAACGTTCGGCGTCGACGAGGTCACGGGTGATCCCATCGACCCGGAACGACTCGAAGCACTCCCGACCGCACGCACGAACGTTCCGCCCGCCAGGTCGTGATCGTCCGGCTGCTGCTGTTTGCCTCGGCTCGGGAAGCCGCGGGCCGCAGCCGCGACGAGTTCGAGCTCGCGTCCGGCGCACCGCTCGAACGCCTTCTCGCCGACGCGGTCGACCGCTACGGCGAGCCCTTCGCGCAAGTGCTGACCACCGCTCGGGTCTGGATCAACGGCGACGAGCCGAAGGCCGATCGGGCGACCGCACTGGGCGACGACGACGAGATCGCAGTGCTGCCGCCGGTCAGTGGCGGCGCCGGGGGCGGATCTCGGGCGATCGCGGCCGTTCTCGCGCGCCCGTCGGACCTCGCTCTGTTAGCGTTCGACCGCTCGTGCGCATCCACGTCCCGTCTTCGCTCGTGCGGCGCGTGCTCCTCGCGGCCGTCGCAGTCGCGCTGCTGACGCCGCCGACGGCAGCCGGCGCCGCGTCCGATCCGCTCGCAATCGCCGTTGCGCGCGTCACCGCAGCCCAGAAGGCCGACAACCGGGCGACCGCCGCCTTCGAGGCCGCGCAGACGCGCTACTACGACCTGCAGGACGAGCAGGCGTCGACCCAGCGCACGATCCTGACGCTCACCGGCCAACAGCAACACCTGGCGGCGCTCGGCCGCGCACGCGCCGTCGTCGCGTACAAGCGCGGTTCGCTCATGCTCGACGACGTCTTCGGCAATGGTTCCGACGTCTTGGACGCGGCGCGGCGGGCGACGATGCTGAACGGCGTCAACGCGCAGGGCGAAGAGGTGCTCGCGCAACTTGCCGCGGTGACGGGCGAGCTGCACGACCACCAGACCGCGCTGCACGACGAGATGGCGCACGCGAAATCGGCGCTCGCAACGATGAAAACCCAAGAGCGCGACGCAGAGCGCGCGCTCGCGGGGGCGGGGCAGGCCGAGCGCGACGTGCGCGCGCAGCTCGTGGCGCAGCGACGCGTTCGGGAGGCCTCGGCGATCCTTGCGGCCGCGCGCGCTCAGGCCGTCAGCCGCTCGGCGAACAACGCCTCGAGCGGCGGTGGGACCGCGGGTCAGATCATCGTGCGCGGCAATTGGGTGTGCCCGGTCCAGGGTCCGGTCTCGTTCACCGACACCTTCGGCGCGCCGCGCGGCGGCGGTCGGCGACACCAGGGCAACGACATGTTCTCCCCCGGTGGTACTCCCCTGGTCGCGGTCACCAACGGTTCGGTGTTCTTCCAGAGCGATCGACTCGGCGGCCTGGCCGCGTACGTGCAAGGGCACGACGGGAACACCTATTACTACGCGCACCTCAGCGACTACGTCGGCGGGGCGCGGGGCGTCAACGCCGGCGAGCTGATCGGTCATGTCGGCAACACGGGCGACGCGTCCGGCGGCCCGACCCATCTGCACTTCGAGATCCGGCCCGGTGGTCCGAACGGCCGCGCGATCGATCCCTACGCCACGCTGGCTGCTCACTGCTGAGACCACGGGTAGAGTGAGCGCTCCGGTCGTCAGAGGTTCGAGAGGTGATTCCGACGGAACGGATCCAGCGACTGATCGATCCCGCGTTCGTTGCCGCACTCGACGCGCGGCCGGTCGACGAGTTGCGGGCCATGAAGGCGGAATGCAACGACGTCGAGAACGCACTGTCGTACCGGCGCCGGCTCGCGCAGGCTCGGATCGAGATCCTGGAGGCCGAGCACGAGCGCCGGGCCCTCGGGGGCACCGTCGAGGATCTGGTCAAGGACCTGCCGCGCATCCTGAGCGCGGAGTCCGGCCGGTCATCGATCACCGACACCCGCGTGCCGCCGCCCGACTCCCCGGGCGTCGAGCTGCACTGGCCCGACGGTCGTGAGCAGCTGGTTGCCGACACCACGCTCGCGCATCTCCCGCTGCTCCCCGACGACGAGCTGGAGTCGACGATCGAGCGCTTGCACGCGTTCGAACGTGAGCTCTCCGAGCTCCGGCACCGGATGCACGAAGTGATCGACGCGGTCGAAGGCGAGATCGCGGAGCGGCAGGTTGCCGGGACGGCAGGCTGATGTCCGAGTCGTTCGAGTCGCTCGAAGCGCGACTGCACGACCTCGGCGGGTTCATCCGGGATCAGCGCCGCAATGCCCGGCTCTCGCTGCGCAAGCTGAGCGAGCTCGCCGGCATCTCGAATCCCTATCTCAGCCAGATCGAGCGCGGGCTCCGCAAGCCTTCCGCCGAGATCCTGCAATCGATCGCCCGGGGTTTGCGCATCTCCGCCGAGACGCTCTACGTCCGGGCCGGCATCCTCGACGCTTCGCCCGACGGCAACCGCGCGGGCACGGATCCCGTAGGGGCGATCGTCGCCGATCCCACGATCAACGACCGCCAGAAGCAGGCTCTGGTCGAGATCTACCGGTCGTTCCAGGCCGAGAACCTCTCGCGCGACGCCGAAGCCGGATGACCCGCCCGGCCCGAGAACACCACATCTGAACCTGAGCCTCGGCTGGGGTTAGGTACGATCCGGCCGATGTCCGTCCGCCGGATCGCAATGTTCTCGATGCACACGTCGCCGCTCGCGCAGCCGGGCACCGGCGACGGCGGCGGCATGAACGTGTACGTCCGGGCGCTCGCGACCGCCCTCGCCCGGGCCGGCGTGGAATGTGACGTGTACACGCGTCGCGATCACGCCGGCCAACCGGTACTCGTGCAGGTCGAGCCGGGATTCCGGGTCCTGCACGTCGACGCGGGGCCGCGCACCCCCGTGCCGAAGCACGCGCTCTCGGAGCTCGTCGATCCGTTCGTCGACGCGTCGATGCGACGGATGCTCGAGCGCGAGCCCGTCGACGTGCTCCACGCGAACTACTGGCTCTCGGGTGCGGTCGCGCACCGCCTGAAGCACGAGCTCGACGTCCCGATGGTCGCCACGTTCCACACGCTCGCGCGCGTGAAGGCCGAAGCCGGTGTCGACGACGACGCCGAGCACCGGACGCGCGTCGAGCACGAGGTGGTCGCGTGCGCCGACTTGATGCTCGCTTCCACGAACGACGAGCAGGCGCAGCTCGCCTCCCTGTACGACGCCGCGCCCGACCGGATCGAGGTCGTGCCGCCCGGAGTCGACCACACCGTCTTCGTTCCCGGTGACCGCGGCGCCGCGCGTCAACGCCTCGGGATCGTCGCGCCGCGCGTTTTGCTGTTCGTCGGCCGGATCCAACGGCTGAAGGGCGCCGACCTCGCGATCCGCGCCCTCGCCGCGCTCGACGACCCGAAGCTCGCCCTCGTCATCGTCGGCGGGCCGAGCGGCCGCGACGGCAGTACCGAACAAGCCCGGGTGCACGCGCTCGCCGAGGAGCTGGGCGTCTCCGCCCAGATCCACTGGGTGAGCCCCCGGCGCCACGATCGTCTCGCCGACTACTACCGGGCGGCCGACGTGTGCATCGTGCCGTCTCGCTCGGAGTCGTTCGGGTTGGTCGCGCTGGAAGCCGCTGCGTGCGGTACGCCGGTGGTCGCCGCCGCGGTCGGCGGCCTGCGCTCTCTGGTCGATCACGAGAACACCGGGTTCCTCGTCGAGGGCCGCGATCCCGACGACTTCGCCGCGCCCGTCGCACGGTTGTTCGCCGACGAGATAGGGGCGAGCGAGATGGGTGTGAGCGCGGCCGCGCGATCCAAGCGGTATTCGTGGAGCATGACCGCAGGGCGACTTCGCCGGCTCTACGGCGATCTCGTATCGCGCGGACTCGTGCGCTGCGACTGAGTCAGAGGCGCCGCGGGTGACCGACGAGCCACTCGATCCACAGGCGCGCCAGGCGCGGCACGATCTGATCGCGGCGCACCTCGAAGGCCAGGTCGCGAACGAGCCGTGGGTCCAGACCGTCGAGTACGACCCGGAGATCCCGCGGTGGTACGTCCGCTTCGGGTGCGACGGTCGCGACGCGGCGACGATCTACTTCGATCTGCACCAGCGCACGCTGCGGTACGAGGTGTACTTCATGCCGGATCCGCCGACGAATCAGCTCGAGCTGTACCGGTTCCTGTTGGCGCGCAACCATCAGACGTACGGCGCGCACTTCTCGATCGGGCCCGATGGCGACGTCTATCTCCTCGGTCGCGTGCTGCTCGAGCATCTCGATGTCGCGCAGCTCGACCGCATCATCGGGGTGCTCTACGAGCTCGTGGAACGGTGGTTTCAGCCCGCGATCCGGATCGGCTTCGCCAAGAGCTGAGATCCTGTAAAAATGTCTGAAGTAGTCTTGTAGTGCGTATGGACCGCGTGCTACTTTCATTTTGTCGACGGGCCCGAGGTGCGGGAGGGTCGGCTCCGTTCGGGGAAGTGCGGGGTCGGATCCGAAGGTTCCTCGGGCCCGGGCTCGTCTGCGATCGGTTCGGAACCGGTCGCCGGCCCGGTGCGCGAGTCGCGCCCGCAACAGCCGTCGGTGACCGTTGCGGCGGTACCCTCGCGAAGATGTCACGCGTCGCGCTGCTCGGTGGCGGAAAGATGGGCGCGGCCCTCCTCGGCGGCCTGCTCGACGGCCGCTGGGAAGCCGACGCGCTGTCGATCGCGGAGATCGACGGTGAGCGGCGCGTCGCCCTCGAGCAGCAATTTCCGAAGGTGCGCGTGGTGCCGAGCGCGGCGTGGGCCGTGGCCGACGCCGACGTCGTCGTCGTCGCGGTGAAGCCGGGAGACGTCGAAGCGACGCTCGAGACGGCGTCACCTGCGCTCGGTCCGGGCACTCTCGTGCTGTCGATCGCGGCGGGCGTGACGATCGCGCAGCTCGAGTCGTTCGCGCCCTCGCGCCCGGTGGTGCGGGCGATGCCCAACACGCCCGCATTGGTGGGGCTCGGCGCGTCTGCGATCGCCGGTGGCAGTCGGGCAAACGCCGAACACCTCGATCTCGCGGAGCGTCTGCTCGGAACCGTCGGGATCGTCGTGCGCGTGGCCGAACCGATGCTCGATGCCGTCACCGGCTTGTCGGGATCGGGGCCGGCGTACGTGTTCCTCGTCGCCGAGGCGATGATCGAAGCGGGCGTGCTCGTCGGGCTCGCGCGAGACGTCGCGACCAAGCTCGTCGTCCAGACCTTGCTGGGCTCCGCCACGCTGCTCGCCCGGGATCCGTCCGGACCCGAAACGCTGCGTGCCGCCGTGACGTCGCCGGGCGGCACGACCGCGGCCGGACTGCGCGCGCTCGAGGAGCACGGTCTGCGCGCGGCGCTCCTCGACGCAGTGAGCGCGGCGACACTCCGGTCGCGCGAGCTCGGCGCGCAATGACATGCCCTCCGAGTGCATGACGTGAGGCCCGCCCGCAACCGTCCCCCGAAGCTCGAGCCTCGAGTCGAAGTCTCGCGACCCGCGCCGCCACCGACGCTCGAGGTGTTGATCGAACGGTCGAAGGTCGCGGGCACCGGAGGATCCGGACCAGGGTCGAACGAGTTGCGCCGGATCGTCGAGCGCCTGGCGAACGGCGACCGCCGCGCGCTCGGCGAGCTCGCGCCGATGGCGGGGCTCACTTCGGTCGACGCCTGGACAGCTGTCACCGGCGCGTTCGGTGCGACGGCCGACGTGGCGGTCATCGACGCCTCGCGCACGATCGCCGCGACTCGTACCGCCGTGGCGCGGGTGCTCGAAGTCGCGACGAGCGGCGCACGCGTGGCGATAGCGACGGCCTACCCGGCGTCGCTCGTGACCTTGCACCTCTCGTTCGCGCGACTCGCGCGCGACAACGGTGCCGACGTCGTCGATCTCGCCGATTTCGGTCCGATCCGTGCCGACGGCCGGACCCCCCGCTGGTTGCGGTGGGTCGGCGGCGTCGCGGTGGTCAGCGACGGCGGCGCGCTGTGCGACACGCGTGACGGTGAGGCTGCCCGCGAGTGGATGTTCGCGATCCCGAGGCCGGCGCTCGTGATCGCCGACGGCCCGTTCGCGGAGGTCGCGTGGGAGAGCGGCATCGAGGTCGTCGCGTTCGCCGGGCTCGACCGGCCCGGTCTGGCGCTCGCGGCGGCCATCGGCGGGCGCTGCACGCTCGTGCCCATGCGCACCGATCGCCCGGCGCGGGGCTACTGCGCGCTCGAGGACCTCATCGCCGGTTCCGAGGCAGGTCCAGAGCCGCCCGCGGCGGCGTCCGTGATCGACCAATGATCGAAAATGTGACCTCTCACGCACAACGGGAGTTGACGCTCGACAACTCCCGGCCCACGGGCGTACGCTCATTTTCCAGCGGTCAGGGAGTAGGGAGTCTCCGCGTGGGCAATGGACTCAGCAAGTCGCGCTTTCTCACGGTGCAGGAAGTCGCGGATCTGATGCGGGTGTCGTCGATGACCGTCTACCGGCTGATCAAGGCCGGTGAGCTACCCGCGGTGCGGGTCGGTCGATCGTTCCGGGTATCGGAACCCGACGTCGATGCGTATCTGTCTTCGCGCTACACCCAGGCCGGCTGACCCTCGGTCGAACATGTAAGCATGCGCCGGGCGTTGTCGACCGGGGCGCTCGAGAAGCTGGGCGGTAACTTCGCCCGGTGTCCGATCGTCCGCCGTTCGTCTCGTTCCTGTCCGATTACGGCCTCGTCGACGAGTTCGTCGGCGTATGCCACGCGGTGATGCTCGACGTCACGCCGGACCTCCGGATCGTCGACATCACGCACGACATCGCCCCCTTCGACGTACGCGCGGGGGCGCTTGCACTCGTTCGGGCCGTTCAGTACCTGCCCGATGGTGTCGTCCTGGCGGTCGTCGACCCGGGCGTCGCAACCGAACGGCGGTGCATCGCAGTCGAGGTCGAGGACGGTTTCCTGGTCGGGCCCGACAACGGCCTGCTTGCTCCGGCCGTCGCGATGCTCGGCGGGCCGCAGCGGATCGTGTCCCTCGACAATCCCGACCGTCAGCTCGTCGCGCCCGGACCGACCTTCGCGGGACGCGACGTGATGGCCCCGGCCGCCGCGTACCTCGCCGCCGGTGTGCCGATCGAGGCGTTGGGCTCGCCGGTCGATCCCGCGGGTCTGGCGCCCGGCCTGGTGCCGCTGCCGCGAGAGGACGACGACGGGACGATCGCGGGTGAGGTGTTGTGGGTCGACCACTACGGCAATTGTCAGCTCAACGTCGCGCCCGAGCAGCTGGTCGTTCGCGGGGTCGCGCCGGGCGGATTCGTAGGCGTGACGATCGGCGGTGAAGATCGGCGGGCCCACTGGGTCACGGCGTTCGCCGAGGCCAAGCCGTCCGAGCTCGCGCTGGTCGTCGATTCCTACGGCATGTGCGCGCTGGCGTTCGACCAGCGGTCGGCGGCGGCCGAGCTGAAGTTGCGCGCGGGCAAGACCGTCACGCTCGTCCCCCTCTCCGAGGGTGGGCACTGATGCGGTGGGGAACCAGCCTCGTACTCGTTGTGTTGCTGGTGCTCATTCTCGTTGCCGCGTTGACCCAATTCGTCTTCCACATCGGCTGACGGGCCCGCCTCGACGCCACGAAGAGTGGCAGATCTTCTCAAGATCCGCGCGGAGCGTGTCGTTATTTGGCGTACAGCGATGGCGGACCGGGACACCGGCGGGAGGCTGGCCCAACCGGCGACCCAACGGCTCTCCGGACCGCCTCGCAATGAGATCGGGGTTCCGGTCGCGGGTGTGGGCGTGTGGCCACCACGGGGAAACCCAGGGTGTCCACGCAACGTAGCCTCCCAGCCCGCCCCAGAAACGTCCGCAACTGCGGCCGGAATCCCTCCTTCTCTTCGGGCCTTTACGTTCCGCCCTCACGTAGCCTCCGGGCCGTGTCACAGAGCGGGCGACGGCGGTCTCCAACGAGGGCCGGGGCGTGAACCTCGCCGCGATGTTGCTCGCGACCGCCGAGACGTTGCCCGATCATCTCGCTCTCGCCGGGCCGGAGCCGACCACGTACGCGCAACTCGCGGCCCGGGGCGCGTCCGTAGCGACCGAAGTGTCCGGGCACGCGCGCCCGGGCGACCGGGTCGTGATCGTCGCGGGCAACGAGGCCGCCTTCGTGGCCGCGTATCTCGGGACACTCGCCGCCGGCGCGGTCGCCGTGCCGCTCAATGTCGGTTCCCCTTCGCACGAGCTCGCGCGCGAGCTCGACGCAGTCGAACCAGTGCTCGCACTCGCGTCGAGCGCGAACGCCGACCTCGCGCGCCGGGCCGTTGCCCAATGTGCGAAAGCGATACCCGTCGTCGTCGTAGACGACATCACGACGGCCGTCGCGTCGCTCGAACCAGTGCCGAAGGACGCGACCGACCTCGCCGTTCTGCTCTTCACCGCAGGCACCGCGGGCGCGCCCAAGCCCGCGATGCTCACGCACGGGTCGCTGCTCGCGAACATCGAGCAGATGCAATCGCATCCGGGGCTCCGGGTGACGGCCGACGACGTCGCGCTCGGTGTGCTCCCGCTCTTTCACGTGTACGGGTTGAACGTCGCGCTCGGGCTCGCGCTGCACGCGGGCGCGTCAGTGTCTCTCGTCGATCACTTCCACCCGGTCGAGACGCTCGCGCGCGTACGCGACGACGGTGTCACTGTGGTCGCGGGAGTTCCCGCGATCTACGACGCCTGGCTCGGTCTCGACGACGCCGCGGCGCCACGGGAGTCGTTCCGAGCCGTCCGGCTGTGCGTCTCGGGCGCGACGACGCTCACTCCGCAAACCGCGGCCGGCATGCACGAGCGTTTCGGCGTGATTGTGCACGACGGATACGGCCTCACGGAGGCGTCGCCGGTCGTCACGACCACCGCCTTGGCGGCCGAGGCGCGGCCGGGATCGATCGGACCGCCGCTCCCGGGCGTCGAGGTCCGATTGCTCGACCGCGACGGCAATGCGGTGCTCGAAGGCGATCCGGGCGAGCTGGTAGTGCGCGGTGCGAACGTGTTCGCCGGCTATTGGAACGATGCCGCGACGACGAACGCGGTGCTCGTCGACGGTTGGCTGCACACCGGCGACATCGCGGTCGCCGCCCCCGACGGATGGTTGACGCTGGTCGATCGCGCCAAGGACGTCGTGATCGTGTCGGGCTTCAACGTGTTCCCCGGCGAGGTGGAGGAGGCGTTGCGCAGCCACCGTGACGTCGACGACGTCGCGGTGATTGGCGAACCGCATCCCCGGACGGGCGAGACGGTCGTCGCCTACGTCGTGCCGCGCGCCGGGCAGACTCCCGACCCGGTCGAGCTGCTGCGCCACGCGGGTCGACAGCTCGCGCGCTACAAGTTGCCGACGCGCGTGGAAGTGGTCGACGCGCTGCCGCGCACGCTCGCGGGCAAGCTCGTCCGGCGCGCCTTGTCGGCATCGTCGACGGCGGCGGCCGGACGCGCCGCGGACGACGCGACGACGAAGCCGGCGTAGACCACGACGATTCCCGCGGCGAGCGAGATCGTGAACGCTTCGTCCTGGCCGACGACGCCCTGGAGCAATCCGCCGCTCGACAGCACGAGCGTCCCGAGCGCGATGAGCGCGTTGCCACCCGCGAGTGAGCCGGCGCCCGGCGTGCGCCGGCGCGCGAAGCGGATGGCCGAGTAGAGGGCTCCTCCGAACACCACGACCGCGCCGACGCCGCTGCCTGCCGCGGCGAGGACGCGCGGCAGGACGCCGAAGTGGTCCTTACCGACGGGGATGCCACCGTCGCGCACGATTACACCGTGGATCGGTGCGGCAAGGATCACGCCGGTCGCGAAGCCGGTGAACAGCACGAGACCGGTGCGGACGCGGTTGCCGATCCGGCGGCCGCCCAGCAGGTAGACGGTGCCGAGGGCGAGCCACGGCACGTTCAACACCGCACCGAGTAGGTAGAACGCGCGGAACGTCCCGCGATCCCAGCCGGTCGAGGCCGCGGTCGCGAGCGCGGCCGACGCCAGGGCGAACAGGGCCAGCGCGAAGGTCCAGGCGCCCTGGTGCGGCGCCTTCGAACGCGAGTAGCGGACCCCGGTGGCCTGCGCGAAGACGGTCGCGACGGCGGTGGCGAGGAAGGCGAGGCCGGCGACCATGCGGCTGCGAGGGTACCTCCGCCGATCCTGCGACCCGGCCCGCAAGATTCCTCGCTCCGGCCCGGTAGAACATGCCGCCACACTTTGAGAACGCGTGCACAAGCTCGGTACCCTGCTGGCAGGGGCGCCTCCACTGCGGAGCGCTGAAAGGACACTCGGGTGACAGCTGCGTCGCGACGCCGGATCCCGGAGGCGACCGTCGCCCGCCTGCCGCTCTATTACCGGGCGCTCATGGAGACCGGCGAGCGCCAGGTCGCGACCATCTCGTCCGAACGCCTCGCGGAACTGGCCGGAGTCAACGCCGCGAAGGTCCGTAAGGACCTGTCGTACCTCGGCTCCTACGGCACCCGCGGTGTCGGCTACGACGTCGAGTACCTGCTGCACGAGATCTCGCGCGAGCTCGGGCTGACCCGCGACTGGCCGGTCGCGATCGTCGGTATCGGCAACCTCGGGCGCGCGCTCGCCAACTACCGTGGCTTCGGTGCGCGAGGGTTTCGCGTGGAAGTGCTGATCGACGCCGACCCGGCGCTCGTCGGCCACCGGATCGGCGAGCTCGCTGTCGTATCGATCGACGACCTCGACGAGGTGGTCCGCGAGCACAGCATCGCGATCGGCATCCTCGCCACGCCCGCCTCCGCCGCGCAGGACGTCGCCGACCGCCTCGTGGCCGCCGGCGTCACGTCGATCCTGAACTTCGCGCCGGCCGTCTGCTCGGTGCCCGAAGGCGTGTCGATGCGCAAGGTCGACCTCGCCATCGAGCTGCAGATCCTTTCCTTCTACCAACTCCGGCGCGCCACGAGCGGCGCCACGCCGCCCCGCGAACGGGCTGGGTGATGGGACGTCGAGCCGGCCGCCCGGGTCTCATCGGTTATCCGGTGAACCTGCTGGTGCGCGGGCGACGCGTGGTGGTCGTCGGCGGCGGCCGTATCGCGGTGCGCAAGATCCAGCCGCTGCTCGACACGGGCGCGGAGGTCGTGGTGGTGTCGCCCGAGTCCGCCGCCGAGGTGCGCGCCTGGGCCGATACGGGGCGGCTCGTGCTGCACGAGCGCGCGTTCCGTCCCGCTGATCTCGAGGGAGCCTGGCTCGCGCTCACGGCGACCGACGATCCCGCAGTGAACGCGGCCGTCCACGCGGCGGGCGAGGCGGGGAGAATCTGGGTCAACAGTGCCGACGACCCCGCCAACTGCTCCTTTACGCTGATGTCCGTCATCCGTCGCGGCGACCTCGTCGTGAGCGTCGGGACGGGAGGTCGCAGCCCGGCGCTGGCCGCGCAGCTGCGCCGCCAGTTGGAACAGGAGATCGGACCTGAGTACGAGACCCTGCTCGACCTGCTCTCCGATGCTCGGGAAGAGTTGCGGGGCGCGGGGCGTTCCAGCGAAGAAGCCGACTGGCAATCGGTGTTCGACGGCGGCATCGTGGAACTCGTGCGTGCGGGTCGTGTCGACGAGGCAAGGGAGTTGTTGAGGACGTGTCTCTCCTCGTCGTCGGTCTGAACCACCGGACGGTCCCGGTCGAGCTGCTCGAGCGCATGACTGTGCCCGAGGATCGGCTCGCGAAGGCGTTGCACGATCTGGCCGCGCGCGAGCACCTGCTCGAAGTCGTGCTGTTGTCGACGTGCAACCGCACCGAGATCTACGCCCGTTGCACGCAATTCCACGCGGCGGTCGGCGACGTGCGCGACTTCCTGGCCGCGCACTCGGGTGCCGATCCCGACGAGTTCGCCGACCACCTCTACACCTATTACGACGAAGCCGCGGTGGCGCATCTGTTCTCGGTCGCGGCCGGCCTCGACTCGATGATCGTCGGCGAGAGCGAGATCCTCGGTCAGGTTCGGGAAGCGTGGCAGACGGGGGTGCGAGAGCAGACCGCACCGCAGCTGCTCTCGCGGATGTTCAAGCACGCGGTCGAATCCGGCAAGCGGGTGCGGACGGAAACCGGGATCTCGCGCCATCCCGTCTCCATACCGTCGGCCGCAGTCGCGGTCGCGGCCGAGCATCTCGGCGACCTCGACGGCGCGCGGGTGCTCGTGATCGGCGCCGGCCACATGGGGTCGGGTCTCGCGTCGACGCTGCGGTCGCGTGGCGTCGCGGAGGTGGTCGTCGCGAATCGAACGGTGGAGCGCGCAGAGCGACTGGCGACGCAGATCGGCGCGCGCGCGATCCCGCTGACCGAGATTGCCGACACCCTCGTCGACACCGACGTGCTGTTGACGTCGACGGCGTCGTCCGAGGTGCTCGTCGAGCGCGCGATGGTCGAGATGGTCATGGCGTGCCGGGACGGCAGGCCGCTGCTCGTCGTCGACGTCGCGTTGCCGCGTGACGTCGATCCCGGCGTCGGCGACATCCCCGACGTCACCCTGCTCGACCTCGACGACCTGAAGGAATACGCCCAGCGCTCGGCCGAGAGGCGCCGGGGCGAGATCGGCAAGGTACGCGCGATCCTCGCCGCCGAGATCGAGCGCTACCGCGCGGAACGCGCCGCGCGCGAGGTCGGTCCACTGGTCACGTCACTGCGCGATCTCGCCGAAGACGTTCGGCGCGGCGAGCTCGAGCGGTTCCGCGCCAAGCTGGCCAAGCTCGATCCCGATGCGCGCGAGTTGATCGACGCGATCACGCAAGGTGTGATCAACAAGCTGCTGCACGAGCCCACCGTTCGCGTGAAAGATGCGGCCGGAACACCGCGGGGCGACTACTACGCCGACGCCTTGGCTTCGCTCTTCGACCTCCCGACCGAGCCGACGGTCGAATCCGAATGATCCGGAATGTCGTGTGATTCGGATCGCGACGCGCGCGAGCGCGCTCGCACGGTGGCAAGCCGAGCGCGTCGGCGATCTCCTCGGCCGCGACGTCGAGTTCGTGTTGGTGTCGACGACGGGTGACCGCGACCAGACCTCCGAGCTGCACGCGATCGGCGGCCTGGGAGTGTTCACGAAGGAAGTGCAGCAGGCGGTCGTCGACGGCCGCGCCGATGTGGCCGTGCACTCCGCGAAGGACCTCCCGACCGCGACGCCGCCGGGGCTCGTGCTCGCGACGATTCCCGAGCGCGCCGACCCGCGCGACGCGCTCGTCGGTTGCGCGTTCGAGCAGCTGGTGCCGGGCGCGCGCATCGGTACCGGCTCCGTTCGGCGTCGGGCCCAACTCGCCGCCGCGCGGCCCGACCTCTTGTTCGGGCCCTTGCGCGGCAACATCGAGACGCGCCTGCGCAAGCGGGAGGACCTCGGCTACGACGCGGTGGTCGTGGCCTTCGCCGCGCTCGAACGGCTCGGACTCGCCGCGCGCGCCGACACCGTGCTCGACCCCGACGTGATGTTGCCGCAGGTCGCGCAAGGCGCGCTCGCGGCCGAGTGTCGCGTCGACGACGAGCGGACCCACGCACGCCTTCGTGCGTTCGACGATCAGGTCGCCCACCGGGCCGTCGATGCCGAGCGGGCGTTTCTCGCCGAGCTCGGCGGCGGCTGCGACCTGCCCGTCGGCGCGCTCGCGCGCGCCGACGGACGTGACGGCCCGATCGTTCTCGAGGCACTGCTCGCGTCCCTCGACGGGCACGTCGTGCTGCGGACCCGGGTAGCCGGAGACGACCCGCGCGACGTCGGCGTCACCGCGGCAAACGATCTGCTCGACGGTAAGGGTGGTCGCGCCCTCTTCGAGGACGTCGCGTGACCGTGTACCTCGTCGGCGCCGGGCCCGGCGACCCGGGGTTGCTGACGCGGCGGGGCGAGGAGTTGCTGCGCGCGGCCGACGTCGTCGTGTACGACCGGCTGGCGCCCCGTGCGCTGCTGGAGTTGGCGCGCCCGGATGCCGAGCTCGTCGATGTCGGGAAGGCTCCCGGTGACGCGCCGATGACGCAGGAGGCGATCAACGCCCTGCTCGTCGCCCGCGGCGCGGCGGGCCGTGAGGTCGTCCGGCTGAAGGGCGGCGACCCGTTCGTGTTCGGTCGCGGAGGAGAGGAAGCCGAAGCGTGCATCACGGCCGGCGTCCCGTTCGAGATCGTGCCCGGTGTGACCAGCGCGATCGCCGCCGCGGCCTACGCCGGTATCCCGGTCACCCACCGCCGCGTCTCGACGAGCTTCACTGTCGTCACCGGCCACGAGGACCCGACCAAGGGTGGCAGCGACACCCGATGGGACGTGCTCGCGAACGTCGGCGGCACGCTCGTCGTCCTCATGGGCGCGGGCCGCGTCGCCGAGATCGCGAAGGCGCTGATCGCCGGCGGCCGCGACGAGAGCACTCCGGTCGCCGCGGTGCGGTTCGGCACCCGTCCCGATCAGCACACGGTCCGCGCGACGCTCGGCACCATTGCCGACGCGGGCGTCGAGTCGCCGAGCGCGATCGTCGTCGGCGACGTCGCCGCGCTCGACTTCTCGTGGTTCGAGCGCCGCCCATTGTTCGGTCGGACCGTGGTGGTGACGCGCGCGCGCGAGCAGACGAGCGAGCTGCGCGCCCGGCTCGTCGCGCTCGGTGCGACGGTGCTCGAGTTGCCCGCGATCCGCATCGTTCCGATCGACTTCACGGTGCCCGACCTCGCGGGGTTCGAGTGGGTCGTGTTCACGTCCGCGAACGGTGTCGACGCGTTCTTCGATCGAGGTCTCATGTCTGCCAATCTCGACGCGCGGGCACTCGCGCCGGTTCGAATCGCGGTCATCGGGCCCGGAACTGCGGCCGCGCTGGCGCGGCGCGGGCTGCGCGCCGACCTCGTGCCCGAGCGATTCGTCGCGGAGTCGCTGCTCGACGCCTTTCCCGCCGGTACGGGACGCGTGCTGCTCGCGCGAGCCGCGGCGGCGCGCGACGTCCTGCCCGCGGGGCTGGGCCGCAAGGGCTACGAGGTCGAGCTGCTCGCGGTGTACCGCACGGAGCCCGCCCCCGCCGATCCCGACGCGCTCGCCCGACTCCGCGCCCGCGGGGTCGACGCGATCACGTTCACGTCGTCGTCGACGGTCGACAACTTCTGCGACGCGGTTGGCGCGCCGCTCCCCGATCCGCAACCGAGCGTGGTATCCATCGGCCCGGTGACAAGCGAGACCGCGCGGGCCCGAGGCCTGTGTGTCGACGTCGAGGCCGATCCGCACACCATCGACGGTCTCGTCGAGGCCCTCGTTCGGAAGCTGGGCCAGTAGCCTTTCTCCGTGACGTTTCCCGAGCGCCGGCTGCGCCGGCTGCGGCGTACTCCGGCCCTGCGCCGCCTGGTCGCCGAGTACCGAGTCACCGTCGACGATCTCATCGCGCCGCTCTTCGTGAAGGAGGGCATCGACACGCCCGAGCCGGTGGCGTCGATGCCTGGGGTGGTGCAACACACCCAGGAGAGCCTGCGCAAGGAAGTCCGCGCGCTGTGCGATCTCGGCGTCCCCGGGGTGATGATCTTCGGCGTGCCCGCGCACAAGGACGCGCGCGGGACCCAGGCCGACGCGGCCGACGGCGTCGTGCAGATCGCGTTGCGCAACCTGCGCGACGAGGTCGGTGACGCGCTCGTGCTGATGGTCGACGACTGTCTCGACGAGTACACCGACCACGGTCACTGCGGCATCGTGAGTGCCGAGGGCGAGGTCGACAACGACGCCACGCTCGAGCGTTACGCGAGCATCGCTGTCGCGCAGGCCGACGCGGGAGCCGACGTGATCGCGCCGAGCGGCATGATGGACGGCCAGGTGAGCGCGATCCGTGCTGCGCTCGACGAGACGGGGCACACGACGACGCCGATCCTCGCGTACGCGGCGAAGTACGCATCGGCGCTCTACGGGCCGTTCCGCGACGCGGCCGAGTGCGCGCCGCAGTTCGGCGATCGCCGGGGTTACCAGATGGATCCCGCGAACGCGCGTGAAGCGCTGGTCGAGGTCGCGCTCGACGTCGCCGAGGGCGCCGACATGGTGATGATCAAGCCCGCGCTCGCCTACCTCGATGTCATCGCCGAAGTTCGGGCGGCGTTCGACGTTCCCGTCGCGGCCTACCACGTGAGCGGCGAGTACGCGATGGTCAAGGCCGCGGCCCAGCTCGGCTGGATCGACGGCGAGGCCGTCGCCCTCGAGCATCTGTTGGCGATCAAGCGCGCGGGTGCGGAGATGATCCTCACCTACTTCGCGCGCGAGTTCGCCGAAGCGTTGTGACCTCCAACTGGTTCGCGCGGGCCCAGGCGCGCATCCCGGGTGGGGTCAACTCGCCGGTGCGCGCCTTCGGGTCGGTGGGCGGCGAGCCGTTCTTCGTCGCCCGGGCGCGGGGTAGCCGGATCGTCGACACCGAGGGCCGGGAGTACCTCGATTACGTGCAGTCGTGGGGGGCCTCGATTCTCGGCCATGCGCATCCGAAGGTCGTCGAGGCCGTGCAACGCGCCGCGGCCGACGGAACGTCGTTCGGGGCGCCGACTCCGGGCGAGGTCGAGCTCGTCGAGGCGATCTGCGCGCGGGTGCCCTCGGTCGAGAAGGCGCGACTCGTTTCGTCGGGTACCGAAGCGGCCATGACCGCGGTGCGCCTGGCGCGCGGCGCGACCGGGCGCGACAAGATCGTGAAGTTCGCGGGCTGCTATCACGGTCATCTCGACGCGTTGCTCGCCCAGGCCGGTAGTGGCGTCGCGACGCTCGGGCTGCCGGGATCGGCAGGCGTCACCCCGGGTACCGTCGCCGACACGATCGTGGTCCCGTACAACGACGTCGCCGCCCTCGATTCGGCGTTGTCGGAGCACGGAGCGCAGACCGCGGCGATCCTCGTCGAGCCGATCGCCGCCAACATGGGACTCGTCCTACCGAGCGAAGGGTTCCTCGCGGCGTTGCGCGACCGCGCGACGCGTCACGGCGCACTCCTCGTCTTCGACGAGGTGATCACGGGCTTTCGCGTCGGGCTCGGCGGCGCGCAGGCGCGCTACGGCATCACGCCCGATCTGTCGATCTTCGGCAAGGTGATCGGCGGGGGGCTCCCACTCGCCGCCGTGGGCGGTCGCGCCGCGGTGATGGACGAGCTCGCGCCGCTCGGCCCCGTGTATCAAGCCGGAACCCTCTCCGGGAACCCGCTCGCGACGGCGGCCGGCCTCGCGGTCCTCGCCGAGCTCGACGACGCGTCGTACACGGCGCTCGAACGCAGCGCCGAGCGGCTCGAGGACGGGTTGCGCAAGGCCTTCGCCGATGCCGGCGTCGCGGCTCAAGTGACCCGAGCGTTCACGTTGCTCGGGATCTTCTTCGCCGACTCCCCGGTCACGAACTATGAGGCCGCTCGCGGCGCCGACCACACGCGCTACGCCCGGGTGTTCCACGCGCTGCTCGACCAGGGTGTGTACTTCCCGCCGAGCGGCTACGAAGCGCTGTTTCCGAGCCTCGCGCACACCGACGCCGACATCGACACCACGATCGACGCCGCAATCCGCACGGCGGTCGAGTGACGCTGCGCTATTTGTCGCGGTCTTCGCGCCGGCGCCGCACGCGATCCATGTAGAACAGCGAGCCCGCGAACAAGAACACCATGATCGAGAACGAGATGAAGGCCGCGCCGCCGTCCTTGCTCGCGTCGATCAGCTGCTGGGCGATGACCATCGTGGCCGCCTTCCTACGCGCTCGGGGCCGGGACGGGTGCGAGCGCGGCACGTTTGCGGGCCCGTTCGTCTTGCTCCCACCAGTGCAGACCGAGGAGCGAGAGCCCGAAGAACAACAACGAGAACAGCCAGTAGAAGACGACCGGTTTGCGGACCGAGCCGTAGTCGTACTTCAGGATCGCCCAGTGCGTGGGCTTGAGCGCGTCGCACACGGGACCGTTCGGACCGTTGACGAGAGCGCCCGTCGCGTCTTTCCGCGCGAAGCAGAACTCCACGGCCGCGTAGCGGGGCCGGTGCCAGAAGAAGTTCTCCGTCTTGTCGATGTACTGGTACGACTTCGATCCGGGGAACGTGAGGATGTAGTCGGTCGACGAGCTGATCCCGAGCGTGGCGAACGGTTGCGGCGCCGCCGCGGTACCGGCAACCGGTGTCGTGGCGACGACCGCCGCGTCGATCGCCGGCTTCACCTGCGTGAGCAGTACGAGCGCGCCGGGGCGACCCTTCGTGGGCAGCTCGCGCACCGCCGGGATCTTCGACTGCGCGGGAGTCGACGCGATCTCGACCACCTTCCAGCTCGCCGAGTTGCCGTGCGGCGGGTCGAGGTCGCTGTTACCGGTCGCGCTGCCCGGGGTCGTGAGCCACAGCGATGTGAGCAACACGAGGAAGCCGGAGAGACCGGCGGCGGCGACCAGGAAGCCGAGGCGGCCGCCCAGGTTCGTGCCGAGCAGCAGGTACGTGGATCCGCAGAACAGCCCGACCGCGCAGAGCACGGTGAGAACGCCGATGATCGTCGGGTTCCAGAGGTTGCCCGGGCCGCCTTCGCCCAGAAGCAGGTGCAGCGCAGCCATCGTCACCCCTTCTTCACAGTGGTCGTGGTCGTGGGCAGAGATTTCGATGTCGTCTTGGTCGCGCAGACCGGTGTCACGGCCGTGTACGTGGTCGAGTCCATGCAGTAGCGCTCGTAATAGACGATCTCGGCAATCTGATTCTTCGTGAGCATCGCGCCGAGGTTGGGCGCGGGGATCGTGGCGACCTGACCGAACCCGGGCATCTTTCCGGAGCCGAGGCCCAAGTTGCCGTAGGGCTTGAACGGAGCGGAGCCGTTGCTGACGAAGTCGACCTGGGCCTGGAAGCCTCCGGCCGCGTCGGTTCCGAAACGTCGCATCACGTCGCCGTCGCGCAGGTTGAACCCGATGCCGCCGCCGTTGCCGCCGCCGCCGCCCGAGAGGCCGAGGATGTCGACGCTGTTCAGTGCGCCCGGCGGAACGGCCGGGTCGAACACCGACCATCCCTCGGTATGGCATCGCGCACAGTTCATCTCGAACAGCAACTGACCGTCACTCACGTTCGCGCGGCGTCGCTGCCACTCGGTCGACCAATCGACGGCCTTCTGGTCGGTTTTCACGGTGGTCGTCGCGGAGAGGTAGTCGCCGCACGCGACGGCGTCGGTGAGCGCGCGGCCCGTGAGCGGTGTCACCGCGGCGTCGGCCTTTTTCTGGATGGAGGTGCACTGCGTCGTGAGCTCGGCGTCGGTCGCGGTGGGCGCGTTCAACGCTTTCTGGATGGCCTTGCGTTTCGTGTCGAGATCGGACTTCGCCGCGGCGAGGGTCTTCTTCGCGCTCGCGACCTCGATCCCCGGGCAGGTCATGAACTCCGGGCAGCTGTCGGAGCCGTTGTTGGAGCGCGCGAGCGTGAGCGCCTTCGTCACTGCTGCCTGCGAGTCCTCCTTGGTGATCTGGATCGACTCGATGTACGTGACGAGGTCGGCGATCGACTGGTCGTTCTTGGGTCCACCGCCGACGACGCCCCATGGCTGCATCGGCGTACCCGGTCGGCCGTACGTGATGATGTCGGTGAGGTCGCAGATCGTGTTCGGTTGTCGACGCGACTGGTTGAGGCAGTCGGTGTCCTCTTGGAATCTCAGCGCCTCCGTGTTGAGCGGCGGAACCTTCCAGCTGACCTTCACGCCGTTGATCGTGGTGGGCGCGAGGCCGCCGACCCCCTTCTGCCCGTGACAGTTCGCGCATTGCAGCGACACGGCCGCGTTGTACTCCGGACTCGCGGAGTTCGCGAACAGGACGGCGCCGCGGCCGACCGCGTTCTTGTCGAAGTAGTGCACTGATTGGTGCTGGCGGGTCGGCTCCCGCAGCCAGTAGATCGGCAGCGCGATCGCAAAGATGGCGGCGAAGATCAGGGCCCAACCCTGCACCCGCTCGAGCCGGCGGCTTTCGAGGACCGCGTCGTCGAGGAACGGCGTCAGGTTCGCCGGCGTCTTCTCCTCGTGGCTCGTCCGCCTCGGCGAGAGCACCGAGCGCAACACGTAGACGATCAACCCGCCGAACGCGACGAAGTTGATCCAGATCAACCAGTGCCGAAGGTCGTTCTTCCAGATGGCGGCGATCACGAACGGTTGCCTCGATGTGGTTCGGCGTGGTCGGTCGGTTCGGTCGACTCGCTCGGGAGTGCTACACGCACAGCGGACCCTCGGCGTTCTGGCCGGTCGTGTTGGTACCGATCGGAGGCCCGAGGAAGATGTTGCCGGTGTCGATGATGATGCTGTCGCCGGCCTGCGTCGCGTAGAAACGGTCGAGACCGCGCGGCGCGGGGCCGGCCTTCTTCTCTCCGACCCGGTTGTACTTCGAACCGTGGCACGGGCATTCGAACCACTGCGAGGTCTGGCAGAACGGCACGCGACAACCCAGGTGCACGCACCGCTGGTACAAGGCCACGATCCCGAGCTCGGACATGTCCTTGTAGATGGCGGGCTTGTAGACCTTCTTCGCCGCCGTGAGGATCGCCGGGTCCTTCGGGTAACGCACCACGTACGCGCGCGCCTGCGCCGCGTAGAACGGCTTCTGCTGCGCGTCGATCGCAGCAAGGATGTCGGCGAGCTTGCCGATGTTGACCGTGCCGCCGAAGCCTCCGAGGCCCTGTAGCGGCCAGAGGAACGCGAGCATCGCGGGCGCGAACCCGGCGAGCCCGAACCCGACCGCGGTGAGCAGGCCCCGGTTGAGGAACTGCCGGCGGCTGACGCCGAGCTCTTCCTCGTCGACCGGTTCGTACTCGACGACCTCGCCACCGCGCCGGCGAGACAGCATGCCACCGAACGACGAGGCGCGCGTCTCGTCGGAACGCTCGCGGCCGGTCGCCTCGAGGTCGGTCGACGAGGAGGTCGCCAGTTCGGTCGACGTCGACGTCGAGCTGGTCGCGTCGTCGTCGCGCTTGCGCGTCTCGCGCGACAACGCACCGGTCGCGGCGCGGGCGCGGCCCGCGAGCATCACCACCGAGACGGCGGCGACCAACAAGATGACGATGATGACGATGGGGACGAGCACCGAATGAGCTCCTACAACTCGAAGAAGACGCCCTTGTTCCACGGGAAGACGAAGTTGAAGCCTTCACCGCGGAAGAACGAACCGATGATCACGAGCACGGCCCACATCATCAGGAACATCGTCAACATGATGATCGCGAACTTGCGATCGGTCGGCTTGTTCGACGGGTTCTTGTCGATGTACGGCGTGATCGCGAGCACACCGAGGGCGACGCCGGGGATGGTCACACCCGCGACCATCGGGTGGAACATCTTCAGCAGTTCTTGCAGACCGAGGAAGTACCACGGCGCCTTCGACGGGTTCGGTGTTTGGTTGACGTCGGCGAGACCGAGCAGCGGTGCCTTTACCAACGCGGAGAAGACCGTGACGAAGGCCGTGAGCGACAGGATCGACGCGAGCTCGATTGCGAGCAGGTGCGGCCACACGTGGACCTTGTCCTGCGCCTCCGCGCGGGCCTGCTGGATCGAGCCCGACTTGACGACCGTGAGCAGTCGTTGCGTGTGACCGCCCGGGCCGCTGCTCGTCGGCGCGGGAGCGGCGACCGCGGTCGCCGCCGCGGTGCGAGCGCCACCTGCGCCCGAAGGCGACGCGGGTTCGGCGCCACCTCCCGCGAGCGCGGCCTTGCGCTTGCGGGAACGTTCGAGCAGGTGCGCGGGAATGCCACCGACGCTCTCGGTGATCTCCTCGCCGCCACCACCGTCTCCGCTCCCGGCATCGCCGGCTCCGGAGTCGGCCGCGACATCTTCGGCGACCGGTGCTTCGGGCGCGTCAGTGGGCGCGGCTTCGCCCTCGTCGCCCTCGACCGGAAGGCCGAGCGCCTTGCGGCGTTCCTGGCTCCGGCGGAGAAGGTGTTCGGGTACGTCGGCCATGTGAGTGTTCCTCCCCTCGACCTAGAGGGGTCCGGATAGGCCGCCGTCCTTGCGGACGCGCCAGAAGTGGACAGCCATGAAGATGACGATGACGAACGGCAACATCAAGACGTGCAACACGTACCACCGCAACAGCGTCTCGCTGCCGATCTCCTTGCTTCCGAGCAGCACGTACTTCACCTGCGGGCCGAACACCGGTGTGTAACCCATCATGTTCGTGCCGACCGTGACCGCCCAGAGCGAGAGCTGGTCCCAGGGCAACAGGTAGCCGGTGAACGACAGCAGCAGCGTGAGCGTCAACAAGATGATGCCGATCACCCAGTTGAACTCTCGCGGCGACTTGTAGGCGCCGTGGTAGAAGACGCGCGCCATGTGCAGGAACACCGACAGGACCATGAGGTGCGCGGCCCATCGGTGCATGTTGCGAACGAGAGAGCCGAACGTCACCGCCGTCTCCAACGCCTGCACGTTCGCGTAGGCCTCGGTGACCGTCGGCCGGTAGAAGAACATCAAGAAGATGCCGGTGACCGTCAGCAGGATGAACAAGAAGAACGACAGGCCGCCGAGGCACAGCGTGTACGACACCTTCACCGCGTGCCGCTTCACCTTCACCGGGTGAAGGTGGTACAGCACGTTGTTCATGATCACGTATGAACGGTTGCGGGGGCTGTCGGTGTAGCCCTTGCGGTAGATCGAGCCGGGCCGGAAGATCGACGTCCAGGCCTGTGAGTTTCGCGTCTTGTCGCCGACCGCGGCGAGTCGCTCCGCCAGCTTGGGTCGATCACCGTTTCCGTTGGTTGTGGCCACGAACGCCTCTCCTCGTACCGGCGGTCAGAAGCGGACGCC
>PLBO01000034.1 GCA_003134555.1 Actinomycetota bacterium | reverse complement strand
CTCTCAGACCAGCTATCCGTCGTCGCCTTGGTAGGCCGTTACCCCACCAACAAGCTGATAGACCGCGAGCCCATCCCAAAGCGGAATCCATTTCCTCACCAGACCATGCGACCCGGTGAGGGCATCCGGTATTAGTCCGAGTTTCCTCGGGTTGTCCCGGTCTTTGGGGCAGGTTGCTCACGTGTTACGCACCCGTTCGCCGCTGTCCCCGGGGGCAAGCCCCCGGTTCTCGCTCGACTTGCATGTGTTAGGCGCGCCGCCAGCGTTCGTCCTGAGCCAGGATCAAACTCTCCATCGAGATCGCGACCTGCACTCGTCCCACGTTGGGGGGTCGAGCCGGCCTTTGATCGGAGAGTCGCCCCAACGACCACACTACGGTCGAGGGGGCAACTTTGTGCCCGCCGACCCGAGGGTCGTGCGAGCACGGAATTGACATGAGCCTCCGATTGCCCGACTTGTGATCGGACGTTCGGCGGCCTCACTGGCTTTTGGCGTTCACTGCTCTGTTTTCAAGAAGCGGGTCTCCGACGAGCGCGCCCATGACCAAGGTCGGGACGTACCGATGTCGAAGCGACACGCACCCGATTCGAGGCCGCGAACGACCAGAAGATTCGAGTGTTGGTGTCAACCGGCTCCACCGTTCCGGTCCACGTTCGAACGTGGTATCCGGCATGCGGGGCGACTGACGAGACTACATGCGGGCGCTGCCCCTGTCAAACAGGCGCAACATCCGCCTCACGGTCTCGTGCGGCCAGTGAGCAGCCTACCCGACCGTGACGCGAGCCCATTTTCGCCGGCCGAATTGCAACACGTGCGTGGCGTCAGGGACGGCTCCGTCGCCGTCGACCACCACCTCGCCGTCGCAGCGAACCCCGCCCTCCGCTATCGAGCGGCGAGCGGCGCGCTTCGAATCCGCCAGACCGGTCGCGACCAGCGCGTCCGCCCATTGCGTGCCCGAGGGCAGTGCGAAGTCCGGGATATCGGTGGGCTCGTCCTTGTCCTTGTGGACCCGGTCGAATTCGGCCTCGGCCGCCGCGCCCGTGCCGTCGCCGTGATACAGGTCGACGACCGCGCTTGCGACGAGGCGCTTGGCCGCGTTCGGGAGCAACGTGCCGCCCTCGAGCGCCCCACTGATCTCTTCGATTCGCTCCGGCGGCCAAGCGGTGGCGTGGGCGATGTACATCGGGAGCAGCGGGTCGGGGACGCTCATGATCTTGCCGAACTGCTCGTTTTGCGGTTCGTCGATACCCACGTAATTGCCGAGCGACTTCGACATCTTCTGTACTCCGTCGAGCCCGACGAGCAACGGCGTGGTGAGCACCACCTGGGGCTCCTGACCGGCGCGCGTCTGTAGATGACGACCCATGATCAGGTTGAACAACTGGTCGGTTCCGCCGAGCTCGACGTCGGCCTGCACCTCGACCGAGTCCATCCCCTGCAACAACGGGTACAGGAACTCCATGAGTGAGATCGGGACTCCAGCCTCGTAGCGCTTGGCGAAATCGTCGCGCTCGAGCATGCGTGCGACCGTGACCTGGGAGGTCAGGCGCAGCACGTCCTGCATGTCGAGCTTTGCGAGCCATTCGGAGTTGCGGCGCACCTCGATGCGCTCCGGCGACATGTCGAGAATGGCGGCGATCTGAGCGACGTAGGTCTCTGCGTACGCGTCGACCTCTTCTTTCGAGAGCTGGGGGCGCGTCGCCGACTTCCCCGAGGGATCGCCGAGCAGCGCGGTGAAATCGCCGATGATCAGCACGGCCTTGTGACCCAAGTCCTGGAACATGCGGAGCCGGCGCAACACGACCGCGAAGCCGAGATGCACATCGGATGCCGTCGGGTCGATGCCGAGCTTCACTCGCAGCGGCGTGCCGCGCTCGATCTTCGTGCGCAGCTCGGCTACTGAGATGACGTCGACGGCGTTCGCGGTCAGGAGGCGCAGCTGACGGTCGACGTCCACGCAGGGACGGTAACAAACGTCGCCCGCCGACCTCGCCGACGGAACGGTCAGCCGAACTTCGCAGTCAAACCGCCGTCGACCGTGAGGACCGCGCCGTTGACGAACGACGCCGCCGGCAGCGAGAGGCTCAGGACCATGTGCGCGACCTCCTCGGGGTCGCCGTAGCGGCGGAGGGGTACCCGCCGGCGCGCGAAGCGTTCTTTCGCGTCGTCGGGAATCAGCGCGGTCATCCCCGTGCGGATCGGCCCCGGACAGACGCAGTTGACAGTGATCCCCATCGGCCCGAGCTCGCACGCCAGCGATCGGGTGAGACCGACGACGCCGTGCTTGCTCACGGTGTACGGGCTGATGAAAGGCGTCGCGCCGAGTCCTTCGGTCGACGCGATGTTCACCACCCGTCCCGCGCCTTCCCGCGCGAGATGAGGGAGGCAGGCGCGGATCATCCGGGCCTGAGCGGTGAGGTTGATCGTGATCGTCGATTCCCACGCGCGCTCGTAGTCGTCGGCGGTGATCTCGACCGGAAGGCTGACTCCGGCGTCGTTGACGAGGATGTCGACCGGCCCGAGACGTTCGACGACCTCGTCGACCACACGCACGATCGCATCGCCGCTCGCGACGTCGAGGACCCATCCCGCGGCATCGCCACCCGCCGAGACGATCTCGTCGACCACCACGCCGACGCCATCGGTGTCGCGGTCGGTGACCGCAACGCGGCCACCCTCGTCGGCGAAGAGGTGCGCGATCGCGCGACCCATTCCACTCGCCGCGCCCGTGACGAGTACGACCTTGTCGCGGACGCTGCGACTTCGACTCGTCAAACGCGCCACGGTGCGCCAACCTATCCGGTCATGAGCGATCCCTTCCGAGGCGAAGCGCGTCCGGCCGGACTCGGGTTCTGGCCCCTCGCCGCCGACGACCCGGGCGTCGACATCCCCCGCGAGCCCGTGCGCATCGTCACCGACGACGGCGCGCTCGTACGCGGCCTGTGGTGGACGCCTCCCGCCGGCCGCACGTGGCACACGGCAGTCGTGCTCACGCACCCACGTGCCGACTTCTCGGTGCACTACGCGTGCCCGCTGCTCGCGGCTGCCGGCTACGCCGTCTTCGGGTTCGCGACGCGCTACCTCAACAACGACACCGACTGCCTGCACGAGCTGTGCGCGCGCGACGTCGCGGCCGCGGTCGACTGGGTACGCGGACGCGGTGCCGACGCCGTCGTGCTGTTCGGCAACAGCGGCGGAGGTTCGTTGACGGCACTCGCCCACGTCGAGCTCGGGTGCGGCGACGGGTGGGTCGGCGTCGCCGCGCATCCCGGTGAGGGCGAGTTCCTCATGCAGTCGATCGACGCCGCGGTGGCCGACGAGCTCGATCCTTGGTCGGTGATTCCGGAACTCGACATGTACGACCCTGCGAACGGCTGGCGCCCGTGGCCGGAACCGTGCTCTTACGACCCGGAATGGCTCACGCGGTACCGCGCGGCCCAGCGCGAACGCGTGGCGCGCATCGACGCCCGGGCCCGCGAGCAGCTCGACGCATCGCACGCGGCCCGTGCGGGACTACGCGACGCCGAGCGCGGCACCGACGAATGGCGCCGACTGCGCAAGCGGGCCGTGCATCTCGAGTACTTCACGATCTACCGCACGCTCGCGAACCCCGCGTATCTCGACTTGAACATCGAACCCGACGATCGGCCGCCCGGCTCGCTGTTCGCGTTCCCCGACCCGTTCGACGCCAACTACGGACGGGGCGGTCTGGCGCGCACAATGACGTCGCGCGGGTGGTTGTCGACCTGGTCGGGGCTGTCGTCGCCGGCGCGGCTCGCGACGACGATGCCCGACGTGCGCGTGCCGGTGCTCGTGGTGCACGCGACCGCCGACACCGAGATCCGCATTCGCCAGGCGCGCGAGATCGCGGACGCGGCGGGGTCCGGCGACGTGACGTACGTGGAGATGAAGGGCGCGCCGCACTATCTTGAAGGCCACCGCCCGGAAGCGATGAAGATCGTGGCCGACTGGATCGCCGACCGCTTCCCGTAGGAGCCGTGGGCGCGTCAGCGCGGAGGACGGCTGACGTGCGTGTCGCCCACGACGTAGAACCGGTAGGGCAGGTCGTCGCCCTTGCCCGCCGCCAGGCCGATGCGCGTCGACACTCCGGGCGTGTCGGGCGGCGGTATGCCGTCGTCGACGATCCGGAGCGGGCCGCGAAGCAGGCTGCTCCCGTCGAGCGACCGGTCGGCGCCGAACGCCTGGCCGAGGCGTCCGGGACCAGCGGTGAGGTCGCGATCGCGCGCCGCCTTGACGCGCCGCTCCCGCATCAGGTCGAGCCCGTCGAGCGGCACCGCGGCGCGCAGCAACACTGCGTGCGCACTCTCCCCCGGGCCGCACACCGCGTTCATGCACCAGTGGTTGCCGCAGCTGAAGTACACGTACAGCGTGCCCGGCGCGGCGAACATCGACGCGTTGCGGGTTGTGCGACCCCTGAACGCGTGGCTGCCGGGATCTTCGGCGGCGCGATACGCCTCGACTTCGACGAGGCGCGCCGAGACGCCGTTGCCCACGAGCACCTTGTTGAGTAGGTCGGGCGCGACGGCGAGGGCGTCACGATCGAAGAACCTCTTCGTCAGCGCGCGAGCCACGTCTGTTGACGCTCGATCCGGTCGCGCGCCTGTACGAGCTGGCGTGCGACCGGCTCCGGACCGGCGCCGCCCGGCGTCGAGCGGCGGCGCACGGCGCTTCCCGGCTCGAGGAACACCAGGAAGTCGGGGCCGAGCCGAGGATCGTTCGACACCAACTCGTCGAGCGGCACGCCCCGCTCCACCGACTGCCGGACGAGCGCGCCCACGAGCGCGTGCGCTTCCCGAAACGGCATTCCCTGCCGCACGAGGTGCTCGGCGATATCCGTTGCCGCGTTGAACGGACTGTCGGCGCCGGCGGTCATCGCGGTGTCGACAAAGGTGACCGTCGACATCAGACCCGCGAGCGCGCTCAACGACAACATGCACGTGTCGAGTGCGTCGAACAGCGGCTCTTTGTCCTCCTGCAGATCGCGGTTGTACGCGAGGGGCAGCGCCTTGAGCGTCGCGAGGAAGCCGGTGAGATCGCCGATCAGCCGCCCGGCTTTGCCGCGCGCGAGCTCGGCGATGTCGGGGTTCTTCTTCTGCGGCAACATCGACGAGCCCGTGGCGTAGGCGTCGGCGAGCAGGATGAAGCCGAACTCATCGGTCGACCACAAGACGATCTCCTCGCCGATACGCGAGAGGTGCACCTGGGTCAGCGCGGCAACGAAGAGTGCCTCGGCGACGAAGTCGCGGTCGGATACGGCGTCGAGCGAGTTCTCGAACGGTCGTGCGAATTCGAGCTCGCTCGCGACCCAGGCCGGATCGAGCGGAAGGCTCGAGCCCGCGAGGGCGCCCGCACCCAGCGGCGACACGTCGGCGCGCGCAAGGCAGTCGTGCCAACGGTCGACGTCGCGCGCCAAGGCCCAGAAGTGCGCGAGCAGATGGTGCGCGAGCAGCACCGGCTGGGCGCGCTGCAGGTGCGTGTAGCCGGGCAATGCGATCTCGGTCGACTCGCCCGCTCGCTGCAACAGCACCCGCTGCAGCTCGTGGATGCGCACCGCTACTGCGCGACCTTCACGCCGCAGGTACAGGCGCAGATCGAGCGCGACCTGATCGTTGCGACTACGGCCGGTGTGCAGCTTCGCGCCGACTTCGCCCGCGATCTCGGTGACCCGCCGTTCGATCGCGGTGTGGATGTCCTCGTCGCTCGGCGCGAACGCGAAGGTGTCGCCGGCGAGCTCCTCTTCGACCCGGTCCAGTGCCGCGATGAGAACCCGGCGTTCGTCGTCGGTCAGCAGACCCACCCGGGCCAGCATCTGCACGTGCGCGCGCGCCCCGATGAGGTCGTCGCCCGCGAGGCGCCGGTCGAACGGGAGGCTGACCGTGAACGCGAGCAGCTCGTCGGCCGGCCCCTCGCCGAAGCGACCGTGCCACAGTGGCTGACCGCTGGCAGGTGCGTGTTCGCTCACGAGGCTCCCGGACCCTGCCGGCGCGACCACGTCTCGGCCGAAAGCCCCCACAGCCGCACGAAGCCCTCGGAGTCCTGGTGGCGGAACGCATCCTCGGCGTCATAGGTCGCGAGGTCGTGGTCGTAGAGGCTTCGGGGCGCACGCCGGCCGACGGGATCACAGCGGCCCGCCTCGAGCCGCAGCCGGACCTCACCGGTCACGTGCTCCTGGGTGGAGTCGACGAACGCCTCGAGCGCGCGCATCAGCGGCGTGTGCCACATGCCGTCGTAGATCAACTCGGCGACGCGGATCTCGAGCCGCTGCTTCTCGCGGGCGAGGTCGCGCTCGAGCGTGATGCCCTCGAGATCCTTGTGCGCGAGGATCAGCGCGAGCGACGCCGGGCACTCGTACACCTCGCGGCTCTTGATACCGACCCGGCGGTTCTCGACCATGTCGATCCGGCCCCAGCCGTAGTCGCCGACGGTTCGCCCGACGGTCTCGATCAGCTCGACGAGACCGGTGGCCGTGCCGTTCAACGACACCGGCACTCCACGCTCGAAGCCCACGACGATCTCGGTCGACCCGGCGGGCGCGTCCTTGGTGTTGCGGGTCAGCGTGAACGGCTCCTCGGGCGCGGCGGCCCAGGGGTTCTCGAGCACGCCGCACTCGATGGCGCGTCCCCACATGTTCTCGTCGATCGAGTAGAGCTTCTCCTTCGACGCCGATATCGGGATCTCCCACTTGTCGGCCAACTCGATGCAGTCGGCTCGGGTCAGACCCCATACGCGGACGGGCGCCATCACGTCGAGATCCGGCGCGAGGACGCGCGCCGAGACCTCGAATCGCACCTGGTCGTTGCCCTTGCCCGTGCAACCGTGCGCGACGGCATCGGCGCCATGACGGCGCGCCGACGCGACCAGGTGCTCGACGATCACCGGACGGGAAAGCGCCGAGACGAGGGGGTACCTGCCCTCATAGAGCGCATTCGCCCGCAGTGCCGGGACGAGGAACCCGCGCGCGTAGTCCTCGCGCGCGTCGATGATCTCGGTCTCGACCGCGCCGGCGGCCGCCGCCCGTTCGCGGATCATGTCTTCCTCACCGGGGGCGAGCTGACCGACATCGACCGCGCACGCGATCACCTCGACGCCCCATTCCTCGCGCATCCACCGGACGGCGACCGAGGTGTCGAGCCCTCCCGAATACGCCAGCACGACGCGCCTGGACACGATGACTTCTCCTTTGATCAAAGACCGGCGAGGCCGGCGAGCTCGACGGCGACGACCGCGCCGCCGACGGATTCATTGCAAACGACGAGCACGGTGTCGTCACCGGCGATCGTGCCCAGCACCGCACCGAGCGAGGCGCGGTCGAGCGCGGAACCCACCACGTGGGCGCTGCCGGGCGGCGTGCGGAGCACGACGAGGTTCGCGCTCTGCGCCACCTCGACGACGAACTCGCTCATCAACCGTTTCAGATGGTCGTCGGAGGGTGCGCGCTCGCGCGTGTACTCCGGGATCGCGTACGCCATCGCGCCACCGGGGATCCGCACCTTGACCGCGCCGAGGTCTTCGAGGTCGCGGCTTACCGTGGCCTGAGTCGCGACGATGCCCTCGGCCTCCAGCAGCTGCACGAGCTGGGCCTGACTCGAGATCGGCTGGTCTTCGAGGATGCGCAGGATCCGGTGCTGGCGCTGGGGCTTTCCGAGCGTCGACATCAGCGACCCGCCCCGACCAGGTCGACGAGCAGCGACCGAGCCGAGTGCATCCGGTTGCCGGCCTGCTGCCACACGACCGACTGCGGGCCGTCGATGACCTCGGCCGCGACCTCCTCGCCGCGATGCGCCGGAAGGCAGTGCATGAAGATCGCGTCGTCGCTCGCCGCCTTCATCAGCGCGGCGTCGATCGTCCAGCCCGCGAAGGCGCGTAGCCGGCTCTCGCGCTCGCTCTCCTGCCCCATCGACGTCCACACGTCGGTGTAGACGACGTCGGCACCGCGCACCGCGTCGTAGGGATCGCCGAGCAGCTCGACCGCGCTGCCGAGATTGCGGGCCCGATCGACCACGTGCGCATCGAGCTCGTAACCATCCGGGGACGCGACCGCGAGCTCGACGCCCGACAACGCGGCCGCGTACGCGAGTGAGGCGGCGACGTTGTTACCGTCCCCGACGTACGCGATGCGCCGGCCTTCGAGATCGCCGAAGTGCTCGCGCACGGTCAAGAGGTCGGCGAGCGCCTGGCAGGGATGCGCGGTGTCGGAGAGGAGATTCACGACCGGAATGTCGACGACGGCAACCATGCGCTCGAGCACATGATGGTCGAACACGCGAGCCGCGATCACGGAGCACATCGACGCCATCGTGCGAGCCACATCCTCGACCGACTCCCGCACGTCGAGGTTGACCTCCTCGTCCCGCACGTAGATCGGATGACCGCCGAGGGTCGCGACCGCCATCTCGATGGAGATGCGGGTGCGGGCCGAGGGCTTTTGGAACAGCGCCGCCGCGGCCCGGCCCGCGAGCGCGGGTGGGATCGCAGCCGGGTCGGCCTTCCACGCGACGGCATCGTCGAGGATCCGGCGCAGCCGGACGGGATCGAGGTCGTCGACCTCCAGGAAGTGCGGCGTCATCGCAGCGCCTCCGCGACTCGCGCGACCGCATCGTCGATCTCCGCGTCGGACACGAGCAAGGGCGGCGCGAACCGCAAGGCGGTCGGGGTCACCGCATTGACGACGAGACCGCGATCGAGGCACTTCTGCGCGACGTCCTTGGCATCGAGCCCGGGCGCGAGCTCGGCCGCGATCAGCAAGCCGGAACCCCGGACCTCGGCGACGCCGTCGAGCTTGGCGAGAGATTCGACCAGCCGCGTACCGGCGCGAGCCGCGCGCTCGGGAACGCGCTCGCGCTCCATCACGTCGAGGACGGCGAGCGCGGCGCGTGCCGCGAGCGGTTGGCCGCCGAAGGTCGTGGCGTGGTCGCCGGGCGCGAACGCGGCGGCCACGTCGGCGCGCGCCCAGCACGCGCCGATCGGCACGCCATTGCCCAGCGCCTTCGCCATCGTCACCACATCGGGCCGCACTCCGGAGTGCTCGAAGCCGAACCACCGGCCGGTGCGACCCAGCCCGGTCTGCACCTCGTCGACGATCAGCAGCGCCTCGCGCTCGTCGCACAGCTCGCGCACGCCGTGCAGGTACTCGCTCGAAGCCGGGTTCACGCCGCCCTCGCCCTGCACCGGCTCGAGCAGCACCGCCGCGACCCGGTCGTCCATCACCGCCGCGAGCGCGTCGAGGTCGTCGAACGCGACCTGGCGGAAACCCTCCGGCAGCGGTTGGAAGGTCTCCTGCTTCTGAGGCTGACCGGTTGCCGCGAGGGTCGTGAGCGTGCGCCCGTGGAACGAGCCGTAGGCGCTGATCACGTGGAAGCGGTCGGGACCGCCATTGCGTTGGCCGTGGCGCCGGGCGAGCTTGATCGCGCACTCGTTCGCCTCTGCCCCCGAGTTGCAGAAGAACACCCGCCCGCCGCCTCCGAGCAGCGCATTCAGCCGCGCCGCCACTTGCGGCTGCACGTCGTTGTAGTAGAGGTTCGAGACGTGTAACAGCGTGCGCGCCTGATCGGCGATCGCCGCCGCAACCTCGGGGTGAGAGTGCCCGAGCGAAGTCACCGCGAGACCTGTGAGGAAGTCGAGATACTCCTTGCCCTCGCTGTCCCAGAGCAACGTGCCTTCGCCGCGCACGAACGCGACCGGCAACCGCCGGTACGTCTGCATGACGTTCTCGGCGTCGAGGGCCTGTAACTCCGTGAACTTCGTCATGGGTGCACCATGGTTCCGACGCCCTCCCGGGTGAAGAACTCGAGCAGCAGCGCGTGCGGCAGGCGGCCGTCGAGGATGTGCGCGCGCCGCACGCCGTTCCGCAGCGCGGACACGCACGACTCGAGCTTGGGGATCATGCCTTCCGACGCTTTGCCGTCGGCGATCAGCTTCTCGACGCCGTCGACGTCGACACGCGAGATCAATGACGATTCGTCGGGCCAGTCGCCGTAGACGCCGGCCACATCGGTGAGGTAGACGAGCTTCTCGGCCTCGAGCGCCTCTGCGATCGCGCCGGCGACCGTGTCGGCGTTGATGTTGTACGCCTGGCCGGCGTCGTCGACTCCGATGGTCGCGATGACGGGGATCAGCTCTTCGCGCAACAGGCGCAGAACCATGGTCGGGTCGATCGAACGCACGTCGCCGACGAAACCGAGCCGCGGGTCGCGTTGGTCGACGCGTATGAGTCCGGCGTCCTCGCCCGACATGCCGACTGCATAGGAGCCGAGGCGGTTCACCATCGCGACGATCTCACGGTTCACCTTGCCGACGAGCGCCATCCGCACGATGTCGACGGTCTCCGCGTCGGTGACCCGGCGGCCGTCGACGAACTCGGGCTCCTTGCCGAGACGGCGCATGAGGTCGGTGATCTGAGGACCCCCGCCGTGCACCACGACCGGGTTCATCCCGACGAGCCGCATGAGCACGACGTCGGTGGCGAACAGCCCGGCCAGCTCGGCGTTCTCCATCGCGTGACCCCCGTACTTGATCACGACGGTCTTGCCCGAGAACTCGCGGATGTACGGCAGCGCCTCGGCGAGGATGTGCGCCTTGTCGCCGGCGTCCTTCACGCGGTTTGCGAAGTCGCTCACCTCGCTCACGACGTACGCCGGTTCTCGTCGATGTAGGCGTGCGACAGGTCGGTGGTGAGCACGGTCGCATCTCCGTGCGCCTGCCGAAGGTCGCAGCGGATCTCGATGTCGGGTTCGGCGAGCGCGCGCGTCAATGCGTCCTCGTCGTGCGGGCACGCGACCCCGTCGCGGCACACGGTGACTCCGTTGTAAGAGATGTCGACCGCCTCGGGTTCGAGGTACGCGCCGCTGGCGCCCAGCTCCGATAGCACGCGCCCCCAGTACGGGTCGTTGCCGTTCAGCGAGCACTGCACGAGCTGGCTGTTCGCGACGGCTCGGGCCGCGATCCGCGCCTCGGCCCCGGAGCGGGCGCCGACGACCCGGACCCGGACGAATTTGGTCGCGCCCTCCGCGTCGCGCGCCATCTGCTCGGCGAGCGAGCCGCACACCTCGGTTAGCGCGGCGGTGAACGCGTGCTCGTCGACCTGGCCCGCGCGCCCGTTGGCGAGCACGAGCACGGTGTCGTTCGTCGAACGGCAGCCGTCGACCGACAAACAGTCGAAGCTCTCGCTGACCGCCCGCGCGAGCGCACGTTGCAGCGTGGCGTGATCGACGTCGGCGTCGGTGGTGACGACGGCGAGCATCGTTGCCATCGCGGGTGACAGCATCGCCGCACCCTTCGCCATGCCCCCGACCGTCGCGGACCCTGCGCGCGCGACAGCCTCCTTCACCTTCGTGTCGGTGGTCATGATCGCCCGGGCCGCGCGGCCGCCGCCGTCGGCCGCGAGCTCGCCGCACACCTTCGGGACGCCGACCTCCAGCGCGTCCATCGGCATCGGGATCCCGATGAGACCCGTCGAACACACCAGCACGTCGTCGGCCGCGAGGCCGCGTCCCTGCGCGGCCAGCTCGCACATGCGCGCCGCGTCGCGCCGACCGGGCTCACCCGTCGCCGCGTTCGCATTGCCCGAGCTCAACACGACTGCGGACGCGCGCCCGTTCGCGAGGTGCCGACGCGACACTTGGACCGGCGCGGCCTGCGCCAGGTTGGTCGTGAAGACACCTGCCGCGACGACCGCGGTCGCGTCCTCGGTCGCGACGAGCGCGAGATCGGGGTCTCCCGACGGCTTGATCCCGCAGGCGATCCCGCCGGCAACGAATCCCGGAACTGCGGTCACCCCCGAGGTCACGGCTGGACCCCGAGGAGCGGGAGGCCCGTGGTCTCGGGCAGGCCGAGGAGGATGTTCGCGGCCTGGATCATCTGGCCCGACGCGCCTTTCACGAGGTTGTCCTCCGCCGCGATCGCTATCACCGTGTCGGTGCGTTCGTCGAAGCGCACGGTGACGTGCAGGACGTTCGCACCGTAGGTCGCTTTCGTGCCTGACGGCTCGTCGACCACGACCACGCAGGGGTCGGCGGCGTAGTACTCGCGGTAGTGCTCCAGAAGCCGTGCGGTCGACAAGCCCTGGGCCTGCGGACGGGCGTAACAGGTGGCGAGGATTCCGCGCGTCGTGGGGACGAGGTGCGGCGTGAACAACACGTCGACCGGTTGCCGGGCGACCTTCGACAGGGCTTGCTCCATCTCCGCGGTATGGCGGTGCGTGAGCAATCCGTAGGCGGACACGTTCTCGTTCGCCTCGGAGAACAAGCTCGTCGTCTTCAATCCGCGTCCGGCGCCCGAGACCCCCGATACCGCGTCGGCGATGACGCGCGGCTCGACGAGACCCAGTGCGAGCAAGGGTGCGCAGGCCAGGCTCACGGCAGTGGGGTAACAGCCGGGCGACGCGACGTGCGCGTGGGTCGCGAGATCGTCGCGATACAGCTCGACGAGCCCGTACGCGAAGCGGCCTACGACCTCGGGCGCGCGGTGCATCTCGCCGTACCAGCGCGCGTACGCGTCGGGCGGGAGCCGGAAGTCGGCGCCGAGATCGATCACGTGCGACACGTCGTCGAGCAGGCCCGGCAAGAGGTCCTGGCTCGCGCCGTGGGGCAGCATGCAGAACACGAGGTCGAGACCTCTGAGGTCGGCGACGTCGAGCGGGGCAAGCACGGCGTCGCCGTACGCGGGGGTCAGTGCGGGATAGAGGTCGGCGACCCGTGCCCCCGCGTTCGATGCCGCCGTGACGTGCACGACCTCGATTTCGGGGTGGCCGGCGAGCAGCCGGAGCGCTTCGGCCCCCGTATACCCTGACGCGCCGACGACGGCAGCTCGATACGCCATGACGCATATAATACACACAGGTGCATAGGGGGTCGAACCGTTGGAGACCGAGACCCAACCCTTCCCGCAGCTCCCCTTCTCCGAGATGGCCCCCGGTACCGTCCTCGGCCCGCTCCGCCTCACCGTCTCGGCGGCCGCGAACGAGCGCTACTGGCGCGCCGCGGGCGTCGACCATCCTGCCCTCGCGGCGGGCGCGCTGTATCCGCCCATCGCCGCGAACCTCACCGTGTTGTGCTTCGCCCAAGTGTGTCCCGAGGCGATGATCCAGACCCGCCAGCACCTTCGCTGCCACCGGCGCATCGCCGCCGGGGTCGAGCTCGTCACCACCGGACGGATCGCGCAGCGCTACGAGAAGCGCGGCCGCACGTACGTCGACGTCGAGACGACGGTCGCCACCGCCGACGCGCCCGACGACCCGGTGTGGACCTCCGCGCTGTCGTTCACGCCCGCGGCAACCCTGGGAGCAACATCGTGACGGAATCGTTCACGCGCTCGCTCACGATCACCGAGGAGCTCGTGCGCGCGTACTCGCGGCGCGGCAACTACCACTCCGAGCCCGCGATGTCGGCAGACTTGCAGCTGCCCGGGCTCGTCGCGCAGGGCGTGCAAGCGGCCGGACCGGCGTACGGCGCTCTCCTCGACGTGTGGGGTGACGAGTTTCTCGCGCACGGCGAGATCGAGATGCGCTTCGTCGGCATCGTCCTCGCCGGCGACACCGTCGACGCGCGGATCGAGATCGGCGACGACGCCGCGACATTCGAGGTGGTCAACACGACCGGTGCGCGCACGGCGGTCGTGGGGACCGCACGGCGGTCGGGCAATCCGTAGCTGCTCATGGGTCGAGGAATGCCCTCAGGGGCATCGTCAGACGGCGCGGGATTCGAGCGCCGTGCGGACCTGGTCGGGAATGACGAACGACGTGTTCTTGCCGGGCTCGACCGCGACGTAGGTGATCGTCGCGTTGCATGCGGGACGGCCGTCGACACTTGCGCCGTACCTGAGATCGAACGACTTCGTTCCGAGCCGTACCGGCGCGACGTCGATGTCGATCCACTCGTCGAAGCGGGCTGAGCCCTTCCATTCCAGCTCGGCGCGCACGAGCATGACGTCGAATTCGATCGTCCAGAACTCGGGCCCGAATCCGAGCGACTCCATGAAGCGGGTGCACGAGTCGTCGAAATACGTCAGCCAGTGCGCGTTGAAGACGACGCCCTGCCCGTCGATCTCCGCGTAGCGCACGCGGATCCGGTGCGTGAACGCCACCAGACTTCTCGCCTTCTCAGCTGCGCAGCTCGGCGCGGTGGGCCGAGACGACGGCGTCGATGCACTTCTGGCGGAGGGCGCTCACCTCGTCGTCGGTGAGCGTGTGGTCGAGCGTGCGAAAGCGCAGTGCGAAGGCAAGGCTGACCCGGCCCGGCCCGAGGGCCTCCGATCGGAACACGTCGAACAGCGCGACGTTCTCGAGCAGCTCGCCCCCGGCACGCGCCAGGGTGGTCTGCAGCGCCGCGGCGGGAATGTTGTCGTCGACCACGAACGCGAGATC
>PLBO01000090.1 GCA_003134555.1 Actinomycetota bacterium | reverse complement strand
TTCTGGCCGATCATGACGAACGTGGAGAGGAAGATGGCTTCGAGCGAGACCACGAGCGTCAGCGTGGGCCAGGGGCTCTTTTCGAACACGAGCATCCAGGTCGCGAACAGCACCACGTGGATGTAGATGAAGTTCATCGAACCCGCGAACGACGTGATCGCGTCGGCGATGCGCAGCTGCAAGTCCGACGCGCGCTTCTCGAGCTGTTTGACCACGACGGGACTGTGCGAGATGGTCGGGTCGAGCCTGGACATGGATGCAGCCTCCGGTTTCGTGGCGGTTCGTTTCCGGACAGTCTGGCTGCTGTGTGCAGGAATCCCGCGCACCGTCTCCTAAGTTCTCGGAGAGCTACTCGTCGAGGCGCAGGGCGGCGACGAACGCCTCCTGAGGCACCTCGACGCGACCGATCTGCTTCATCTTCTTCTTGCCTTCCTTCTGGCGTTCGAGCAGCTTGCGCTTGCGGCTGATGTCGCCGCCGTAACACTTCGCGAGCACGTCCTTGCGCTTCGCCTTCACCGTTTCGCGGGCGATGATCCGACCGCCGATCGCGGCCTGGATCGGCACGTCGAAGAGCTGGCGCGGGATGAGCTGGCGCAGCTTCGACGTCATCTTCTTCCCGTACTCGTACGCCCGGTCTCTATGCACGATCGCGGAGAACGCGTCGACGGGGGTCGCGTTCAACAACACGTCGACCTTCACCAGGTCGGAGCGGCGGTACCCGACCGGCTCGTAGTCGAGGCTCGCGTAACCGCGCGTGCGCGACTTCATCTGGTCGAAGAAGTCGAGGACGATCTCCGCGAGCGGCAGCACGTAGACGAGCTCGACGCGGTCCTCCGACAGATACTCCATCTTCTCCATCTCGCCGCGGCGCTGCTGCGACAGCTCCATCAGGGTGCCGACGAACTCGGTCGGCGTCAGGATCGTGGTGCGGACGTACGGCTCCTCGATGGCCTCGATCTGCTGCGGCGTCGGCATCGAGGACGGGTTGTCGACCACCTCGGTCGATCCGTCCGTGAGCTGCAGCCGGTACTCGACGTTCGGCGAGCTCGCGACGAGCGAGAGGTTGTATTCGCGTTCGAGGCGCTCGCGCACGATCTCCATGTGCAGCAGCCCGAGGAAGCCGCACCGGAACCCGAACCCGAGGGCGCCCGAGGTCTCGGGCTCGTACGTGAACGACGAGTCGTTGAGGCGGAGTCGCTCGAGTGCTTCGCGCAGGTCGGCGTACTCGTCGCCTTCGACCGGGTACAGCCCGCAGAACACCATCGGCTTCGGCTCGCGGTACCCGGCGAGCGCTTCCGCGCGACGGGCCGCGTCGGTGACGGTCTCGCCGACTTTCGCCTCGCCGACGTCCTTGATTCCCGCGATGAGGTATCCGACCTCGCCCGGGCCGAGCGTGGCGACCGGCGTGAGCACCGGGAGGCGAACGCCGATCTCCTCGGCGTCGTGGTCGCGCTGCGCGTTGACGTAGCGAAGGCGCGCGCCGCTGCGCAGCACGCCGTTGAACACGCGCACCGACGAGACCACGCCGCGGTACGCGTCGTAGATGGAGTCGAACATGAGGGCTTGGAGCGGCGCGTCGGGATCGCCCTTCGGGGCGGGGATGCGGTCGACGATCGCGTCGAGCAGCTCCCGCACGCCCGCACCCGTCTTGGCGGAGATTCGGAGCACGTCGCCGGCCGGGATGCCGAGCACCCGCTCGATCTCCTGCGCGCGCTTGTCGGGCTCGGCTGCGGGGAGGTCGATCTTGTTGAGCGCGGCGACGATCGTGAGATCGCTCTCCATCGCGAGGTAGCAGTTCGCGAGTGTTTGCGCCTCGATGCCCTGCGACGCGTCGACGAGCAGGACCACACCTTCGCACGCGGCGAGCGAGCGACTGACCTCGTAGCCGAAGTCGACGTGGCCCGGGGTGTCGATCAAGTTGACGATGTAGCCGTTCCACTCGAGCCGTACGTTCTGCGCCTTGATGGTGATGCCGCGCTCGCGCTCGAGATCCATCGTGTCGAGGTACTGGGCCCGCATGTCGCGCGGATCGACGGCGCCGGTCATCTCCAGGAGCCGGTCGGCGAGGGTCGACTTCCCGTGGTCGATGTGGGCGATGATGCTGAGACAGCGGATCCGGTCGAGTGAAGTCACGATTCGTCCATTGTCGCTTATCCGCGTGTCGGTCCCGGTACCCACTACTTTCGGGTCGTGACCGGTCGGATGGTCGTGGTCGGGTCGGCGAACGTCGATCTCGTGTGGCACGGAGAGCGGCTGCCCGCGCCGGGAGAGACCGTCACCGACGGCGAGTTCGTACAGGTGCTCGGCGGCAAGGGCGCGAACCAGGCGGCGGCCGCGGCCGCGCTCGGCGCCGAGGTGCACTTCGTCGGTTGTGTCGGCGACGACGCTTACGGTCGCATGGCGCGCGCCGATCTCGAGGCGCGGGGCGTCGAGTGCTCGGAGCTCGCGACCACGCGCGACGCGCCGACCGGAGTGGCCGTCATCACCGTCGACGCCCGGGGTGAGAACTCGATCGCGGTCGCGCCGGGAGCCAATCGCCTGGTCGGGCCGGAGGTCGCGGCGCGAGTGATCCGAGCGGGTGACGTCGTGCTGTGTTCGCTCGAGATCCCGGTGGAGGCGGCCGAGGCCGCCGTCGCCGCGGCGCTCGCCTGCGACGCGACGGTGATCGTGAACCCGGCGCCGCCGCGTTCGGCCTGCGCGGGCGCGATCCTCACCCCGAACGAACACGAGTGCGAGCGGCTCGGTGGTGTCGACCGTTTGCTCGCCGGTGCGCCCGCGGTCATCGTGACGCGCGGCGCCGCGGGCGCGGTCTTGCACCGCGCCGGCCGCACCCCGCTCGAACAGGCTGCGTTCGGCGTCGACGCGGTCGACACCACGGGTGCGGGTGACGCCTTCAACGGGGCGTTGGCGTGGGCGATCGGTGCCGGCGAAGCGCTCGAGAACGCGCTGCGACTCGCGTGCGCGGCCGGAGCAGTCTCGACCCGTGCAGTCGGCGCACGCACAGCACTCCCGACCGCCGACGAGGTCTACGCGCTGGTCGGCTGACCGCCCCGAGCCGGGGTTCTCCGGCTGGGAGGCGGCTCTGGTAACCTCACCCGGTTCACGAACAGCTTCGGAGCACCTTCGCATGGCCAACATCCAGTCGCAGAAGAAGCGCAACCGTCAGAACGAGAAGCGTCGCGTCCGCAACAAGGGCGTCCGCTCCGAGCTGAAGACGCGGGTCAAGGTTGCGGGCCAGGCCATCACCGACGCCGACGCGGGTGCCGGCGAGCTCGTTCGGGGCGCGCAGAAGCGGATCGACAAGGCCGGCGCCAAGGGCGTGATCCACAAGAATGCGGCCGCCCGCCGCACGTCGCGCCTCATGAAGCGCGCGGCCAAGTCCGGCGCCTGAGCCGAAGAACCTCCTAGCGCCGCGCCGAACGCCGGCTCAACGCCGCGAGGCGCGCGACGAGCACGTCCATCACCGTTCGGTCGTCGAGCCCGCCGGCGCCCCGCAGGTCGAGCTCGGCTTGCGCGAGCAACCGCACCGCGTCGCGCAACCCGTCACTACCCAGTCGCTTCGCGGCCTCGAGCGGAAAACGCGCGCCACCCGCGCTCTTCATCCCGAGCGCGCCCGCGGCGTGCTCCTTGGTCACGATCGACGGATCGTCGAGGCGCAACAGCCGTTGATACTGGAACACGAGCGACGCCATGACCTGCATCGGGTGCAGCGGCTTGGGCTGCGCGGAGCTGCTGGCGGTGAGCATCCGGTGCAAGGTCTCGAGCGCGGATCCGACATCGCCGCGATCGATCGCGTTGGTGAGGTCGAACCGGCCCGCGGTACCCAGTTCTCCGAGGTACTGCTCGACCTCGTCGAGCGACAACGACGCGTTGTCGCCGTAGGTCGCGTGGAGCAGCTCCACCAGCTCGGGAACCCGGCCCGCGTCGTCGCCGAGATGCGCGGCGACCTGCTTCGTCGCGTCGGGCGCGAGCTTCAAGTGCGCGTCGTGGAGCTCGCGCTGCAACACGTCGGCGGTCTGGTCGACACCCAACCCGATGATCTGTGCGTTCGCCTTGGCCGCCTTGTCGATCGCGCTCGGAGTTCGTCCGCCGCCCGCGACCAGCACCAGGTGTACGCCGTCGAGGGGATCGGCGATCCACGACGCGAGCCACTGCGCCTGTTCCGTTGTGGCGTTACCGATCTCCCGCACCACCACGACCCGCATCGCCGTCATGAACGGCGGGCTCTGCAGCGCGGTCGCCAGCGCCGCGAACGCGGGCAGTTCGGTCGAACCCTCGGATGCCCGGGAGTCGTCGTCGCCATCGCCGATCTCGGCCGCGGCCTCCCCCGCCCGTCGACGGCTCGCGAACGTGTGATCGTCGAGCGCGAACGAGCGATCCTCGCCGCCGAGCAACTCGTCGATCAGACGTTGTACCTCTCGGTCGCGAAAAACCGGATCCGCGCCCTGGACGAGCACGATGCTCACAGCAAGGCCTCGATCGTGCGACAGACCCGAGCCGTGCCCGCGACCTCGTGGACCCGCACCACGCGGCACCCCTGCATGACTCCGTACGCGACCGCGGCGAGCGACTCCGCGCGGCGATCGTCGATGTCGCGCTCCAGCAGCTCACCCATGAAGCGCTTGTTCGACGCGGAGAGCAACAGCGGATAGCCGAGCGTCGCGTGCTGCGCGCTCTCCCGCAGCAGCACCGCGCTCTGGGCCGGCGTCTTGCCCAGGTCGAGACCGGCGTCGACGATGATCTGCTCGGGGCGCAGGCCGACCGACTCGGCGCGCCGCGCGCGATCGCGCAGGAATTCGGTCACCTCGGCGACGAGGTCGTCGTAGTGCGGGTCGGGATCGGGAACTCGCGGCCGCAGGCGGATGTGCGTCGCGACGACGGTGGCATCGTGTTTCGCCGCAACCCGCAAGTAGTCGGGGTCGTCGAAGCCCGAGATGTCGTTGCCGACGACCGCGCCGGCCGCGCACGCGGCGTCGAGGACGGACGCGCGCCACGTGTCGACGGAAAGCGGCACGTCGAACCGCGCCCGCAGCGCCTCCACCGCAGGAACCACGCGGTCGAGCTCCTCGTTCTCGCCGACCTCCGGACCGGGACCGGCCTTCACACCGCCGACGTCGAGCAGGTCGGCGCCGTCGACGACGAGCTGTTCCGCGCGACTGACGAACACGTCGAAGTCCCAGGTCGCGCCCCGGTCGTAGAACGAATCCGGCGTGCGGTTCAGGATGCCCATGACCACGACCCGCTTGCGTACGTCGACGACGTGATCACCCAGCCGCAGGGTCGGAAACGGCTCGACGGGCACGGAGGCAGGCTACCGATGCGCCCGCAGCCAGCAGAGAGACGACGCCGAGCGCGCCACGCCCGTCGATCTCGAGCGGGACCGCGGCTCCCGCGCGCGCGACGACCGTGATCCAGGTGACCAGCACCGAAGTGGGTTGCTGCAGGAGCGGGCCGAGTCGGGGCGCCACCCCCGCGACCGCCGATGCGAAGAAGCCGTACACGCCGAGCAACTCCGCGGCGGGTGCGGCAACCAGGTTGGAGACGGGTGTGATCAGCGGAAACGTCCCGAAGACCCAAAGCAGCACCGGGAGCACGCCGACCTGGGCGCCGATCGAGACCCCCAGCGGCTCGCGCAGGAAGCGCGGACCGGGGAGGCGGGAATCGATCGGGCGGGCGAGCAACGCGATGCCGGCACTCGCACCGCACGACAGCGCGAACGCGACCGAATGCACGAGAAACGGATCGGCGAGGAGAAGTGTGATCACGGCATACACGAGCACGCGCAGGCTCGACGCCGGGCGGCCGCCGAAGGTCGCGAGCAGCGCGACCGCCGCCATCGCCGACGCGCGCAGCACCGACGGCTCGAAACGGGTCATGGCCGCGAACACGAGCACGATCACGAGCGCGACGCCGGTGCGCGCTCCGAGCCGGAGCCGGCGGAGCAACGGCGCGGCCAACGCCATCACGAACGCGACGTTCTCGCCCGACACGGCCAGCAGGTGCGAGAGACCCGAGTCGCGGTATTGGCTGATCACCGGTGCCGGAATTCCGCGCGTGTCGCCGAGCAGGAACCCGGCTACGAGTGCGCGCGACGTCGGCTCGAGCGATCGCGTGCCGCGCAAGATCACGGCGCGGATCGAGTTCGCGACCGCGAGCAAGCCGTCGGGAGCCGACAGCTCGACGACGCGCGCCTCGTCGAGCCGGCCGACCGCGTGGCGCCAGCGCGCCCGAACGTCGAATGAGCCACTGCCCAAAGACGCGAGCCGGCCTTCGAGCACGACGTGGTCACCCGCCTCGATCACGCGCAATGCCGCGACGTCGCCGCCCGTCGCCCGGGCGAGCAGCGTGCGATGCCCACCGTGCCCGACGTCGACCCGGATCAGGACACTGGCCTCGAAGGTCGGACCGTTGGGATCGCCGGTCGCCACCCCGCGGACCGTCGTCGGGTCGCGCCGATCGATCGCGGTCTGGAGAGGTGAGCGGGTTTGCCCGTCGAGCGCACGGCCCATCGCCGCGCACCCGAGCAGCGCGCACCCGATCGCGGCGAGCGCGCCCCGCCGCGGTGAACGCGTGAACCACGCGGCACCGAGCGCCCCCGCGCCGACGATCAACGCACCGTTCGCCACGGCGAGGCCCGATCGCTCCCCCGCCAGGATGCCGGCGATCAATGCGCCGAGCACGACGACGGGCCCGAGCTCCACGTCAGACCGTCACGAGCTCGCGCAGCTGCCCGAGCTTGGAGTCGCCGATGCCCCGCACGCGGCCGAGGTCGTTGACCGACCGGAACGGACCGTGTGCCTCGCGGTCTTTGATGATCGTGGCCGCGGTGGCGGGGCCGATTCCGGGGAGCGCGTCGAGCTGTTCCGCGGTCGCGGTGTTGAGGTTCAGCGGCGCGCTCGCGGACGGCCCGCTCTCGGATCCGACCGATGGCGCGCCGCTCACGGCCGAAGGATCTACACCGGGCGCCGGTGCGCCGAGGCTCGGTACCGCGACGCGTGATCCGTCGGCCAGCGCGGTCGCCAGATTCAGACGGGTGAGATCGGCGTNNCCTCCCGCGGCATCGATCGCGTCGATGACGCGCGCGCCCGCCGGGAGGCGCACCACGCCGGATCGCCGTACCGCTCCCACGACGTAGACCACGATCGCGGCGGCGGGACGCGTTGAGGTCGTGCTGCTGGGCGGCGCGTCGTTCGTGCGGCCGACCGATGCCGGCCCGGGCAGGGCCGACGACGCCGAAGAGGTCGTGCCGGCGCGGAACCAGGCGACAGCCGACGCGAGCGCGACACACGCGAGCAGCGCGGCCGCAATCCGGCGATCGCCGCGCCACTCGTGCCAGCGCGCCGCCCACTCGCCCCGCGGCGCCCCGGCCAGGGGACGCGGAATTTCCTCCCCCAAGACGACCTCCGGGCGCGCGACGACCAACGAGGGAAGTGCGGGAGAAGCGAGCGCACGCTACCGCCCCGGTGCGCCACGGCAAAGCGGCGACGGCGACGTGACGTGGGGCAAGGACGTCAGGCGACGACGAAGTTGACGATCTTGCCGGGAACGACCTTGAGCTGGCGGACGGTCGCGCCCGTCAGCAACTCGGCGATGCGCGGTTCGGCGCGCGCCGCGGCTTCGTGCGCGGCCTCGTCGGCGCCGACGGGAATCTCCACCCGGGCCCGGACCTTGCCGTTGATCTGCACGGGCACCTCGATCTGCTCTTCCACCAACCACTGCGCGTCGGGAGTGGGGAACGCTTCGTACGCGAGGGTGTCGTCGTGGCCGAGTCGGGCCCACAACTCCTCCGCGACGTGCGGTGCGAGCGGTGCGACCATCAACGTCATCGGCACCGCGACCTCGCGCGGCATCGCACCGCCTCCCTGCACGAGGGTCGTCACATGGTTGTTGAGCTCGAACAGGCGGGCGATCGCCGTATTGAAGCTCAGCTCGGCCATGTCGGTGCGCACCGCGTCGACGGTGCGGTGCAACAAGCGGCGTGTCTCCTCGTCGGCCGGCTCGTCGGAGACGCGCGACTCGCCCGTGGTCTCGTCGACGAAGTTGCGCCAGAGCCGCTGCAGGAAGCGGTGCACACCGACGATGTCGGCGGTGCTCCACGGCCGCTCCTTGTCGAGCGGACCCATGAACATCTCGTAGAGACGGAGCGTGTCGGCGCCGTAGTCGCGGTAGAGGTCGTCGGGTGCGACCGCGTTGCGCAGGCTCTTGCCCATCTTTCCGAACTCGCGGGTGACCGGCTTGCCCTCGACGAAGTATTTGCCGTCGCGCTCCTCGACGCGGTCCGCGTCGACGTACGCGCCCCGCTCGTCGACGTACGCGGGCGCGAGGATATAGCCCTGGTTGACGAGGCGCTGGAACGGCTCCGTCGTGGAGACGTGACCGAGGTCGAACAACACCTTGTGCCAGAAACGCGCGTACAGGAGGTGCAGCACCGCGTGCTCGACTCCGCCGACGTAGAGGTCGACGAGGCCGACCTTGGGCGAGCCGTCGATGCGCGTGCCTTCGGCCCAGGCCCGTTCCACCTCGGGGTCGACCATCTCGTCCTCGTTGGTCGGGTCGAGGTAGCGCAGGTAGTACCAACACGAGCCGGCCCACTGGGGCATCGTGTTCGTCTCGCGCACGTAGGTGCGCGGACCATCGCCGTAGCCGGCCCATTCCGGACCGGGCAGGTCGAGCTCGACCTCGACCCAGTCGACGGCGCGCGCGAGCGGCGGTGCCGGCAGCGCGTCGGGATCGTCGGACGTCACCGGCTCGAAGTCGGTGACGTCGGGAAGCACCACCGGCAGCATCGACTCCGGTAACGCGATCGGGCCCGCGTCGTCGTACACGATGGGGAACGGCTCACCCCAGTACCGCTGCCGGCTGAACAGCCAGTCGCGCAGCTTGTACGTGACCGTCGGGCGACCGGATCCCGAACGCTGCAGCCAATCGGTGATCACGCGCTTGGCGTCGTCGACGCGCAACCCGTCGATCGACACCTCGTTGCCGGCGGAGTTCTGCACCACACCGTCGCCGACGTAGGCCTCGGGCCAACTCGTGGCGTCGGTCGGGCTCGCGTCGTGCTCGGCGAGCCATTCGTCGCTCGGCCGGATCACCGGCACGATCGGCAGCTCGAACTCGCGCGCGAACTCGAAGTCGCGTTGGTCGTGCGCGGGCACCGCCATGATCGCACCGGTGCCGTAACCCATGAGCACGTAGTCGGCGATGAAGATCGGGATGCGCGCGCCGTTCGTCGGGTTGATCGCGAAGGCACCGACGAACACGCCCGTCTTCTCGCGCGTCTCCGACTGCCGTTCGAGATCGGTCTTCGCGGCCGCGAAGTCTCGATAGCGGCTGACCGCATGCGGCGGCGGATCGGTCGCGCCGAACACACCCTTCCACGCGTCGAGCGGGTTACTGGCGAAGTCGTTCGCGAGCTCGTCGTCGGGCCACTGGTTCGTGGTGATGACATCGACGAGCGGGTGCTCGGGCGCGAGCACCATGTATGTCGCGCCGAACAGGGTGTCGGGCCGCGTCGTGAATACCTCGATGTCGAGTTCGTCGTGACCCTCGACCGGGAACCGCACCGACGCGCCCGTCGAGCGGCCGATCCAATTTCGCTGCATCAACTTGATCGACTCCGACCAGTCGAGCGAATCGAGGTCGTCGAGGAGACGGTCGGCGTACGCGGTGATGCGCAACATCCACTGCTTCAACGGGCGGCGGTAAACCGGGAAGTTGCCGCGTTCACTGCGCCCGTCGCCGGTGACCTCCTCGTTCGCCAGCACCGTGCCGAGACCCGGACACCAGTTCACGGGCGCGTAGGCCTCGTAGGCGAGGCGGTAGGAGTCGACGAGCTGGCGCTGGTCGAGCGGGTCGAGCTCGTCGAACGGGATGTCGCCGGGAGTCGGGAAACGGCCGGCCCGAAGCTCTTGCACGAGCGTGGCGATCGGTCGGGCGCGCCCGGCGTCGGTGTCGTACCACGAGTTGTAGATCTGCAGGAAGATCCACTGCGTCCAGCGGTAGTACTGCACGTCGGTAGTGGCCGGGCCGCGGCGCGGATCGTGGCCGAGCCCGAGCGCCCGCAGCTGACGCTTGTAGGTGGCGATGTTCTGCTCGGTCGTCGCACGCGGGTGGGTGCCGGTCTGCACCGCGTACTGCTCGGCGGGGAGTCCGAACGCGTCGTAACCCATCGCGTGCAGGACGTTGTATCCGTTCATCCGCTGGAAGCGCGCGTACACGTCGGTGGCGATGTAGCCGAGCGGATGTCCGACGTGCAGCCCGGTGCCGCTCGGGTAAGGGAACATGTCGAGAACGAAAAGGTGCGGCCGATCCACGAGGTGGCGCGGGTCTTCGCTCAGCAGCCCGGTGCGATTGGGCGTGTAGAAGACGTGTTCTTCTTCCCAGCGGTCCTGCCACTTGTGCTCGATCTCGTTGGCGAGCGCGGCGCTGTAGCGCTGCGGCGGAGCTTCATCGGCCATGTCGATCGAGGCTACCGGCCGAAGGTGACCGGACCCGGCTGGTATCGTGGCCGACCCACGGGGGCGTAGCTCAGTTGGTAGAGCGCTTGCATGGCATGCAAGAGGTAGTGGGTTCGATCCCCATCGCCTCCACTCCGGAGACACCTAGGGACGCTTACGAGAACCCCAAGGGCTCAGAAGCGGCGACGCGCGAGCAACAGCGATCGCGACTCGCGACCGCGTACTGTCTCGCCGTGGCGTCGGCTACGGCGCGCGCGACGCGCCGCGGCTTTGGCCTTCGAGCGGGATCTCGATCAGCAGCTCGGTGCCGTTACCGACGGGGCTGGTCAGCTCGAGCGTGCCGCCGAGTGCTTCGATTCGGTCGCGGAGCCCGACCAGTCCCGACCCATGGCGGAGGTCGGCTCCTCCGACACCGTCGTCGCGGACAGCCAACCGAACGGTCGTGTCGCGCGCGTCGAGTTCGACGTGCACTCGCGATGCCTGCGCGTGCTTGGCGGCATTGGTGAGTGCCTCGGACACCACGTAGTACGCCGCGACCTCGACTGGCTCGGGTAGCCGACGCTCCGCGTGGACATTGAGCTCGACCGGTACTGCCGAACGGCGCCCCAGCGCTCTGAGCGCAGCGTCCACGCCACCCCTCGACAAGATCGCGGGGTGAATCCCGTGAGAGATCTCCCGTAGCTCTTCAAAGACGCTCGTCAGATCTTCGTTGACGTGCGCGAGCTGGCGTTCGAGCTCGCCGAGCTGCGGGGGCACCGCGGCCCGTGCTGCACGCAGTTCCAGCCCGAGCGAGACGAGCCGCTGCTGGGTGCCGTCGTGCAGATCACGCTCGATCCGTCTGCGCGTCTCGTCGGCGGCGGCGACGACACGCGCGCGTGAGGCGGCGAGAGCGGCGCGGCCCTCGGCGTTCGCGATCGCCGTCGCGACAAGCTCCGTGAAAGAGGCGAGGCGCGCCTCGGTGTCCGCCGGCAGTGGCTGCTCCCTGGAGGAGGCGGCGCCCACGAGACCCCACAGGCGGCCCTCGACGACGATCGGCGACCCGACCGACGAGCGGATCCCGTGCTCACGGGCGTTGACACCGGCCAGGCCGGAGGCATCTGCATAGTCGTCGATGCGGACCGGACGGCCGGTCTCGAAGACCGCAGCGCCGACGTTCTTCCCCTCGGCGCTCCACCGGCTACCAACGGGAACTATGTTGACTGCCCTCCCCCAGCTGGCGACGAAGACGAGCGCACCGTCGGGCTCGTAGCGGCCCATGCCCGCGCTATCGACCGGAAGCAGCTGCCCGATCTCCTCGGTGACGGCCGCGAACACCTGCTCCGGTGGCGTCCCGCGCGCCACGAGTGTCGCGACGCGGCGCAGCGCGGCCTGCTCTTCGGCGAGCCGGGCGAGCTCGGTGCGACTCTCCGCGTTCGCGATCGCCATCGCCACGAGTTCCGTGAACTGCGCGAGGCGCGCCTCGGTATCCGCCGGCAGCGACTGCTCTCGGGAGGCGAAGGTGGCCATTACCCCCCAGAGGCGCCCCTCGACGATGACCGGCGCGCCGACGCCTGAGCCGACCCCCTCCCCTCGGGCGGCGACGCTCAGCGACTCGGAGGCATCGGCATAGCCGTCGATCCGGGCGGGACGGCCGGTCTCGAAGACGCGTGTGGTGACGTTGTTCCCCCCAAGGATCCACCGGCGGCCGAGGGGAACGCGGTCGCCTTTCCTGCCCGAGCCGGCGACGATCGTCGCCGACCCGTCGGGCTCGTAGCGGCTCAGGCCCGCGTATTCGACGGAAAGCAGCCGCCCGACTTCCTCCGTGACCGCCGCAAACAGGTCCTCCGGTGGCACTCCGCGCGCCACCAGCGTCGCGACCCGCCGCAACGCGGCATGCTCGTCGGCCAGCACGCGCAACTCCTCACCGCTCAACGCCGTTCCCCATCCCGAGCGACGCGAGCGATACCGCGAGCGATAGGAATTCGGGCACAGCAGCAGCGACAGAACACCCCGTGCGCATCTATCGAGCCTCGAGAAAGGCGATTACCGCGAGGACGCGTCGATGGTCGTCTCGCGATTCCGGGAGCTGCAGCTTCGTGAGGATGCCGTTCACGTGCTTCTCGACGGTTCCGCCGGTTACCGAGAGTCGGCGTCCGATACCGGCGTTCGAGTAGCCCTCGGCCATGAGCGCGAGAACCTCACGCTCGCGCGGCGTGAGGGCATCGAGCGGATCGTTCCGGCGGCGAGCGGTGACCAACTCGTGGATGAGGCTCGGGTCGACGACGGGAGCTCCGCCGGCGATGCTCTCGATGGACTTGATGAACTCGTCCACGTTGGTGACCCGGCTCTTGAGCAGATAACCGATTCGCTCGCCGCCGGCGAGCAGCTCCATCGCATCTTCGACCTCGACGTGTGCGGACAGGACCAGGATCCCCACTTCGGGGAATTCCTTTTGGATCACGCCCGCGGCATCGAGCCCCTCCGTCGAGTGTGTCGGCGGCATCCGGATGTCGACGATCACGAACTCCGGCTCGCGTGTGCGGACGAGCGCGAGGAGCTCCGACGCATCGCCGGCCTTACCGACAACCTCGAAACCGTACTGCTCGAGCAGGCCTGCGAGACCCTCGCGCAACAGGACGTCGTCGTCCGCCACCACAATGCGGATCGCGTGCTCGTCGACCGCCATCGCGGTCATTATCCGTCACCGGGCCTCGGACCGCACCCCATCAATTCCGAAGCGGGTCTCGCGCGCTATTCCCGGTGCGTGGTGAACAGCGCGCGACGCCAGGTCGTCGTCAGGCATCGGGGGGGGCTTCAGCCCGCGAGCGAAAGGCGCCGCGGATCGCCCGTCCGGAGAGATCTGTCTTGGACAAGAACTGGAAGGTCCGGCCGGTTGGGGTGGGGTCGACCAAGTCTCCCTCGGCGTACGTCGAGATGAGGATCACACGCGAGGACGCGCCGTCCGTCGCGGCTGCGAGTCGGGGTGCCAGATCGAAACCGCTCTCCTCGCCGAGGTTGACGTCTACGAGCGTGACGTCCGGCCGTAGCTCGGCGACTCGCCGGAGCGCTTCGGCGCCGTTGGATGCGATACCTACGACAGTGATTCCCTCTGCTTCGAGGAGACGGCGGGCAGCCTCGAGGAACTCTTGGTTGTCGTCCACGATGAAGCAGCGGACCGTCATTGAACTAGGAGCGCAGAACGGGACGACGCGGGCGCGTGCTCGAGGACCAGACGCGTGAGTCCGATGCGTGAGGTAATGGAGAGCTTGCGGTAGATCTGTCGAAGGTGGAAGTCGACGGTGTGCGGTGAGACGAATATGCGCGCGGCGATCTCGCGATTCGTAAGTCCTTCCGCCACCAGCTCGGCGTAACCGAGCTCGGACGAGCGCAGGCTTTCCCACCCGAGCTTCGGCCGACCCGTCGAACGGACAGGCCGGGCCGAACCCGTCGTCGCCGAGGCGGGCGTGAGCTCCTTCAAGTGAACGAGCGCGCCAACGGTGTCGCTTCCGACGCGCACCGGTTCGCAGCGCGTGGCGACAGTGTTTGCGCCGACCTGAAGCTCGCGAGTCGTGAGTTCGTTCGATTCGACGGCGTTCATTGCCCAGTTCCAGATGCGAGCGTGATCCTCGAGTTGAACGAGTCGCGCCGCGGCGGCATTGGTGAGCAGTTGGTTCCTATTGACCGCAAGGATGGGGCCGCGCGCGCGACGACGAGCTCGCAAGAACTGCTCCAACAGCTCGCGGTCGGCGACCGCGGCGCTGTCGACCATGCGATCGGTGATAGTGCGAGCCGCAAGTTGTGCATAAGGAAGCATGAGCGCGCCGGCATCCGGGATCGCACACGTGACGCCAACTGCACCAACCGATACGCCGCGACGCGGGTCCGTGATGGGCGCGGCAACAGACGCACCACTCTGGTGAAGCGTGCTCGCGAGGGCGTGAGCGCCGACGACTCGGCCAATAACAGTCGCGCGCGCGTCGGTGAGTTCGATGCTGATCGCCAAGTCACCAAGGTCCTCGGCGAGGCGCTCGATGACGGGGAGGCCGGCGCGCGCAACCTGGTTCTCCAGATCGACCTCGCATGCGGCGAACGCGGCGTTCGTGTCGCGTCGCCGCGGCGCCGCGGCGAACCGCCACCACGCGCCAACCATCGCACGACGCGGGGGAACGCCAAGTGGCGCGCCGTGGTCTGTGAGCTCGAGCGCGCTCAGGGCACCTTCCTCGCTGTCGTGGGCGACTGCGGAAGCTGTCATCGTCAGCATTTCGGCCCTCCCGGGGGGGATCGGCGAGCGCAGGTCCCTTGAAACGATGGCGCAATCGTCCCGGCGTGTCTTCGAGGGAAGCCTCAGTTTTCCTCTCATGGCTAGGGTCAAGCGGACCTTCATGCTGGCCTCCATGCGCCGATCGCTTCCCGCCGCGATGCGGGACGCGTGAGACACCCGGCCCGAGGTCGGCCGCCGCGAGCAGCGCTACTGTTCCCGGGCGTCGTGCGGCGCTCGGTCGCCTGGGATCCGGAGGCTCAGCAGCGTGGCCGCCGCCGCAAGACCGGCCGCGCATGCCAACGCCAAGCGGTACGCATCGCCCAGGTGTGCCGCCGACGTGTGCGCGCTCGCGTCGATCGCGACGATCGACAGCAGCACGGCAACGCCGACGGCGGACCCGATCTGGCGGGCCGCGTTGACGAGGGCGCCCGCGAGCCCTTGCTCGTCGTTCGTCACCCCGGTGCTCGCGGCAACCGTCGATCCGAACACGACATTGGTCGACGCGAAGCCGAAGGCGAGTAACACGATGGCCAACCCCGGATAGTGAGTCGTCACCGGGAAACGGAACAGCGCCAACGCGCTGGCGAAGGCGAGCACGCAATTCCCTACGAGGAAGGCCCTGAGCCCGAAGCGATCGATCAACCTCGCTCCCAGCAGACCTCGCAACAGACCTCCGATGCCCTGCGGGAGCGCGATGAGACCGGACACGAGCGGCGAATAGCCGAGCACCTGCTGGCAGTACAGGCTCAGCACCAACACCTCGCCCGCCACCCAAGCGCCGAGCAGACCGCTGAGCGTGTCGCCGATGACGAGCGTGCGATGACGGAAGATCCGCAACGGCACCAGCGGTTGGCGACTTCGACCCTCGACGAAGACGAACGCGCCGAACAACACTGCGCTGACGAGCACGCAACCAAGGAAAGGCAACGAGGTCCAGCCATCGTTCGTGCCGAGCGTCGGTGCGTACACCAGAACGCCCGTCCCCGACGTCACGAGCGCGGCGCCCGGAAGATCGAGACGGCGAGGGCCCGCGGCGGTTGTGCTCGCGGGCAACGCCCTCGACCCGACCAGGACGAGCGCGAGACACACCGGCACATTCACGAAGAACACGCCTCGCCAGCCGACGGTGTCGACCAGGATGCCGCCGGCAACGAGCCCGACAACGAAGCCGGCCGACGCCGTCATGCCGAAGTACCCGAGGACGCGGTTGCGTGCGGGGCCTTCGGGATAGGTAGTCGTCAGGATCGACAACGCGGC
>PLBO01000046.1 GCA_003134555.1 Actinomycetota bacterium | reverse complement strand
ACTCGATCGTGAGGTTCCGGGGTTTCCGAGGAGTCGATCTCGACGAGGAGCCGGTCGCTCTCTTGGCTTGGCTGAGTCGTTCTTGGCCAGACTGTTACGTATCGTTGACCCGAGCCCGACCGGCGCTGGCTACGTTCAACATCGTGACTCAAGAGGCGTCGGAACCCGAACGTGATGACCCGTTCGGTGGAGCGTTCGGGGCATCGCTGGCGGTGCGGGCTGNNCCGAGCCACAGTTCGCCGAGACGTTCGACGAGCAACTCCGCCTCGTTGGCCAACACATCGCACGTCGATCGCAAGCTTCGATTGCACATCCGCAGACATTGTCGACGCAACCGTCTGGCTGCACCCGTCGGTAGACATCAGCCCCGGCGAATGCTCGACCGGCTTCAGGANNAGGAAGACGTGTTCGTTGGCTGCTCACCCGCCCTCAGCGTCGCACGCGTCGAGACCAGCTACGACGAGTCGCTCGTGAACGTCAGGGTGACGGCCTACAAGGCACGCTGACCTTGGAGCCCGCTCAATCACCGCTCGTAGCTATTGCCCGCCATCGTGGCCAGGCCGCGCGGGTCGATCGGCCCGGAGTGAGGGTCTTTGGACCCTGCCAGTATCGAGGAATGTCGTCGAAGGTAAGGCCATGACCGATCTGCTCGCAGCGAGCGCGATGACCGAGTTCCTCTACCCGCTGTCTGAGCGCGAGTGCCGTCGGTTGCTGAGGCGAGGCACGTTGGGTCGAGTCGGGATGACTAGCGCCGGGCTGCCGATGACTNNCCGGTGCACTACTCCTACGACGACGGCTTCATCTCGTTCCGCACGGGTGCCGGAACAAAGCTCCGTGCTGTTACGAGCGGCGACGTCCTGGCGTTTCGGGTCGACGAGTATGACGCTCGATTACGGCGGGGCTGGAGCGTGATGGTGCTGGGCCGCGCGACCATCGAAGCAACGACGCACGATCACGAGAGGCTTCCGACCGTCGATGGCCCGAGAGTGCGCGCCGAACACAACTATTGCGTGCGACTCTTTTGCGAGGTCGTCACTGGACAGACGATCCAGACCTACCCCGAATGGCCGCGCAACTGAGAGAACGACGCGGTCGAGAGGACAGCCCAATCGAAGACGCCACTCGCTTCGAGTTGCCGGAAGCGGTGACGGTTGACCTCTTGGAGGAGCACGACATCAGGTCTGAGATCGGCGAGGAGCGCCCAACGCGCAGAGGCAGCATGTGCCGGCGCGCGCGACTGCGACGACCGAGGCCAGGGTGAGACCGCCGCACCGAGATGAACACGAAGTTCTCACTCGCTCCGAGGATGTCCGGTTGACGGGACCTGTCCGGAACTGCGGGGCAACTTCACTTCGAGGTCAAGATCGTGCCCGCATTGGCCTCTGCGGACGCGTCGCCGTTTGTTGCGAATGCCAACAGCACCACGGCGAGCACCGCCAAGAGCAACAGCACGTCGCTATTACCTACCAGGAATTCCNNATCCCGATCATGGGTGTTGGGAACGTGCCAGACGATGCCGAACCAGAGCGACGCACTGAGCATGCAGGTCAGTAGCAGCAACACGCCCCATTGCTTCCTGTGGGCACAAAGACGGAAACAGGCCACAAGGAACGGAAATACGAGGATCCAGTGATGCACCCAGCTGACGGGTGAGAGTAAGAGCATCGCAGCGACCGCGATCGATTCGGCTAGCCAGGGACGACGGTCGTGGAGCCGCCGCACCNNCGCCGGTGACGATCACGGCTGGAAACCAGAAAACCGGTGCGTTGCTGGGACTTCCGGTGAGCCGCACGATCACGCCATTGATCGACTGGTTGCTGATATATGCGATGCCTCCTGTGCGGCGCGCATCGGCGAAGTACCCATGCAGCCAGTACGCAGTCGACGCACGCGGGGCGACCAAGAACGCAAGGGCCGTGACACCTGCGAACGTGCACGCGGCGACGCTGGCAGCGCGGTATCGGCGCACCGCGACGAAGTAAGCGACGAGGAAGAGCGGCGTCAGCTTCAATGCGGCGGCGACGCCGGACATGACGCCACGCGGAATGCGCGAGAGCGCCCCACACAGATCAGCGACGACGAGGAGTCCGATGAGTACGTTGATCTGACCAAGGCTGAGGTTCCCGCCAACCGGGTTAGAACGGGCGATCAGGATCAGCACCACCAGCAGTGCCGTGGTGTTCGTCGCTACGTTGCCGGTCGCATAGCGCCGCATCGTCAGCCGCACGAANNAGAGAATTGATGTTGCCGTCCAGATGACTTGACCGGCGTGCACGGGGATCAACGCCAGCGGCGCGAAGAACAGGGCTGCGGCCGGTGGATAGGTGAATGGCAAGCCCACCGGAGGGACTCGCAGCGTGTAGAGATCGCGACCCGTCAGTATGGCGTGGCCGCCTGCCCGATAGACACCGAAATCGACCTGATCGTGCGTGCCGGCGAGTCGGAGATACTGTCCGAGGACGACGAGCANNGGAGTGCGCACGCGGCCTTATGGATAGTCGATCTTGCTTCCCGAAAGATGAATGATGGTCGCGCGGCGAAGGTCGCGGAGCGACCGCGAGGATCCTCGGCTGCGCCCGAAGCCGGCACCGCACGCGATCGGAGTCGCTCCGATCCGCAGAGCAGTCCTGAGGTTGCACCGTTGTTTCGGACGGTTAATGTTCAGTCAAGCGTCGAAGACGGCGATGAAGTCTCGTGCGCTGGGGTGGAGATAGCGCGTCATGTAGCTGGAAACAACGAGATCCACGCTGTTCNNTCGGAGCGAGGTCGAAGCGCGCAAGATCGGCGACGATTGCAGACACTTTATGAACTCGAGACCGATTCGCTCGGCTTCGCAATACCGCCAACATATCGGGAGAGATGTCCACCGCCACCGCGAAGGACACCTGATGAGCTAGTGCGAGCGTCAGGCATCCCGAACCGGCACCGAGATCCACGCAACGATCACTATCGACCGGAGCTGCAGCGACGAGAAGCCGCTCGCGTAGTAGCGCGAAGGTCGGNNATATATCGCGATCCCAACTTGTCGTTCGCCGATCACTGACGGCGCAATAGCGTGGTGCGCGCCGCAGACATTCGTCGTTCGGTCATACGACGACCTCTACCGTTCCCACGGCGGTCCCTCGGCGCACTGCTCGCGCCCTGCTTGATGGCGCGGATCTCGGGAGCCGGGCTCGCGGCGCGCGCCGGCGCGCTACGCAATGCTCACCGCCGATTCGGGGTTACGACGTATAGGTCAGCGCCGGGTCGTCCCTTCAACGGGCGCTCGCCGGATCGTGAGGTCGACTTGTGCCAGGTACCGATCTCGAACGCGTAGGTCTCGAGGCCGGCATCGTCGATCATGGTACGGACGTGTACGTCGTCGTATGCCGCGGACCAACCTTTGCGCGGCGCCCATTCACCGTTGACGCGGCACCGGTAGGTNNCGACGATCGCCTTGATCGTGAGAAGCGCTAGTCCGCCGGGCCGCAGCACGCGGTACGTCTCACGCAGGTAGTTCGCAATGCCGACCTTACTGAGGTAGGTGAAGACGTTCAAGGCACAGACGAAGTCAAAATCGTTGGTCTCGTAGGGGAATCGAACATCCCCGGCCTTGTACCGCCCCTTCCGCCGGTAAGACG
>PLBO01000070.1:75136-173524 GCA_003134555.1 Actinomycetota bacterium | reverse complement strand
TGCAAGAGCTCCAGTCGACACTCAGCGAACGCGACACCGCGCTCCACGACCGAGAACAAGACCTAGCGAACACGACGCGTCGAGTACAGGAGCTCGAGCGAGCGGTCGAAGACGACGCCGCGCAACGCGATGCCGCGAGCGTCGACCTGGAAGTCGCGCGAGGTCGCGTCGCCGAGCTCGAGACCACGCTCACAGATCGCGCGGCGGAGTGGGAACGACTCGGTAACGATCGCCAGGGCGTGCTGCACGAGCTCGAAGCCGCGCACGCGCAGGTCGCCGAGCTCACGGCGACGATCGGGCAGGCCCATCGAGAACGCGACGACGTCCAGAGCGAGCTGCAACAGGCGCAGGCCCTCGCCGGCGAGGTCGAGGATCGCTCCCGCGAACAGCTCTCGGAGATCGCGTCGCTCACCGAAGCGCTCGACGCGAACCGGTCGGAGCTCGATCAGGCCCAATCCCTCGCGAGCGCGCTCGAAGCCGGCCGCGACGAAGCGCAACGACTGCGCGAAGCCCTCGAGGCCGAGCGCGACGAAGCCCAAAGCCTGCGCCAGGCCGCCCTCGACGAACGCGACGCGGCGATCGAGCAGCGCGACGGAATCGGTCGGGACCGCGACGAGATCCTCCGCCAGCGCGACGCGGCGTTCAGCGAGCGCGATGCCGCCCTCGCCGCACGTGACTCGACCGCCCAGGAGATTGCTGTCGCGCTCGCGGCGCAGAACGAGGCGATCGCCGCCCGAGACGCCGCCCGCTCCGCCCTCGCCGACCGCACCGCGGAGCGAGACGAGGCCCGTACCTCGCTCGCACGCCGGACGGGCGAACGCGACGACGCGCGCCAGGCAATCTCGGAGCACGAGCGTGAGCGCGACGATGCGAGGGTGCGCCTCGAGCACGCCGACGCCGAGATCGCAAGGGTGGAGGCGCTCTTCTCCGCGCACGAGACGGAACACCGTCAAACGCTGGTCGAGCTCGGCGCGGCACGCTCCCGGGTCGATGAGGTCGAGCGCGCGCTCGACACCCAGCGCAGCGAGCGCGACGACGCGATCGTGCAGCTCGATGGCGCGCGCAGCGACGTCTCGCGGCTCGAGGCGTCGCTGGCAACCCACGCGACCGACCGCGACGCGGCGCTCTCCCAACTCGAGCAAGCCCGGGCCGAGATCGCGCGGCTCGAGGACGCCGTCGCCGCGCACGTCGCCGAACGGGCCGGAGTCCGCGACGACGCGCTCGGCCGGCTCGATGAAGCCAACACGCAGATCGCAACCCTCGAAGCCACAGTCGCCCGCGAGGCGGTTGCGCACGAGGCGACACGCACGCACCTCGACGAGGCTCGCGCCCACGTCGTCGCACTCGAGGCGGCACTCGCCGACCTCGCGGCCGCCCGCGACGACGCCCGCCGCGGGCTCGACGAGGCCAACGCGCAGATCGGGCGTATGGAAGCCGTCGCGAGCGTCCACCTCGCCGAGCGCGACGAGTTGCGCGCCGCCACCGCGGCGGCGCGGGCGCGCGTCGAGGAATTGACGGAGCAGCTCGAGGGCACGCAGGGCACGCTCGACGCAATCGCGGCCCATGCCGAGGAGCTCGAAGCCGACCTGACACGCGCGGAGGCGGCCATCCCCTCGCAGGAAGCGCGCGTCGAGGCGGAAGCCATTGTCGGCCAGGCCCGGGCCGACGCGGACGAGCTACGGCGCCAGGCGGTGCGCGAAGCCGAGGGCATCCGGCGCGACGCGCTCACGACCGCCGAGGGCATCCGCCACATCGCGCAGGAAGACGCTCGTGAGCTCCGCAACCGCGCCGCCGAGGTCGCCGTCGCCGACTCGCACCGCGCCGACCTCGCCTCGGGCCTTCTCGAACGGGTTGCCAAGCTCGAGAACCGGCTCGCCAAGCAGCGCAAGCGTCTCGAGCGGGCGGCCAACCGCATCGAGCGCAGCGAGCGCGCCGAATACGCCGGTCAGGAAGCCGACGAGATCCTCGAGAACGCCGAGAAGAAGTCGGCGCGCCAGCGCGAGGCGGCCGAGAAGTACGCGCACGACCAGCGCGGCAGCGCCGACGAATACGCCTCCGACCTCCGCGCCCAGGCGACCGTACAGGCGGCCGAGTTGCGTGTGGCGGCCGAACGCGATGCGGCGCGGCAACGAGAAGCGGCCTTGCGCGAGGCGGTTGCCGTGCGCGAATCCGCACAGCTCGACGCGTCCCGGATCCTCGAGGAGGCCGAGCAGGTGGCTGCGCAGCGGCGCCAAGCCGCGGAACGTGAGGCCGCGCAGCAACTCCTGTCGGCCGACCGTGAGGCGGCCGCGATACGCGAGAAGGCGCGCGCCGAGCGGCAACGGGCGCGCGACGAGCTTGCGATCCTTCTCGATCGTCTGGGCGGTACGAATCCCCCCGCCGACGACTGATCAGGCCGAGACGGCCTCGGCCCGACCGAGGTACTTGTGCCAGACCGGGTCGATCGGCCCCGCCGAGGCGATGAGCGAAGTGGTCGCGTGCGGCGCCACCGGCGGCCGGCGCAACACCATCCCGCACTCGTTCGGGAGACGCGCCTCCTTGCGGGCGTTGCACGCTCGGCACGAGGCGACGACGTTCTCCCACGTGTGCGGGCCGCCACGAGAGCGCGGCAGCACGTGATCGAGGTTCTCGGCCGCGCTTGCGCAGTATTGGCAGCGATGGCCGTCACGCGCGAAGACCGCGCGCCGCGAGAGCGGCGCCGTGGCGCGGAACGGCACCCGGACGAAATGCACCAAGCGCACGACCGTGGGTACCGGGACGCTCCGGCGCTCCGAGCGGAACTCGGCGCCGTTGCGATGGACGATCTCGGCCTTCTCCTTCAGTACCAGGACGACCGCGCGACGCGACGAGACGACGCAGAGCGGGTCGAAGCTGGCGTTGAGCAGAAGCGAGCGGGCCACGGATCACCTCCCGTGCGGCGAGATTGTACCGGCGCCGGCCGCCCGTGCCCGGCCTACTCGGTTGCCCGACACCATTCGAGGTAGCGCACGACGTCGGCCACTCGCGGCCCCGCGTCTTCGCCATACGCGGTCTCGACCCGGAACCTCACGTACGCGCGATCGGGAACCGGAACGTACGGCGGTCGCGTCCACCACCGGGTGGGAACCGCACGGGAGACCTGCCGGATCGCGGTCGACCAGAGGCGGGGCCGGCGCAGCACGGCCGAGGAGCAGTGGAACCAAAATGCCGTGCCGTGCGTCATGCCTGGGTCGCCGCGGTTGGGGCCCACGCCGGGCACGGTAGCGTGGCGGCGGCGGTCGGTGTCTCCCGGGGACGACGACGACATGCCGTGGCCCATGCCGCCCCCGACGGAGGTCGACAACGGTGCAAGCCGCGCCCCGCCCTGAGCAGTCCTTCAAAGATCTGTTCGACACTCTCTCCGCGCAGATCGAACGCGTGTTGCGCGGCAAGCGGCGAGCAGTGCATCTCTCCCTGGTGTGCCTCTTCTCCGAGGGCCACCTGCTCATCGAGGACGTGCCCGGCGTCGGCAAGACCTCGCTCGCCAAGGCCATCGCGCGGTCGACGGGCGGTTCGTGGCGCCGGGTGCAGTTCACGCCCGACCTCCTGCCGTCGGACATCACCGGCGTCTCGGTCTGGAACCGCACACGCGGCGACTTCGAGTTCCGGCCGGGCGGAGTGTTCGCCAACGTCGTGCTCGCCGACGAGATCAACCGCGCGTCCCCGAAGACGCAATCGGCGCTGCTCGAGTCGATGGAGGAACGCCAGGTCAGCGTCGACTCGCAGACGTACAAGCTGCCGCGCCCGTTCATGGTGATCGCGACCCAGAACCCGGTCGAGCTCGAAGGCACGTATCCGTTGCCCGAGGCGCAGCTCGACCGATTCTTGTTGCGCCTGCGGATTGGCTATCCGGATCGCGACGCCGAGATCGCGATCCTCGACGCCCAGGGCGACGATCCCATCGAACCCGACGAGCTCGAGCCGGTCACCGACGCGGAAACCGTAGCCGCGTGGATATACGAGCTCGGAGGCATCCACGTCTCCCCCGAGCTGCAGGGATACATCGTCGATCTCGCCGAGGCCACGCGCCACCACCGCGACCTCATGCTGGGGGTGAGCCCGCGCGGCGCGCTCGCGCTGCAGCGCGCGTCACGCGCTCTCGCGGCGAGCGTCGGGCGCGCGTACGTCGTGGCCGACGACGTGAAGGTGCTCGCGTCGGCCGTCCTCGAGCACCGGCTGCTCTTGTCGTCCGAAGCGATGATGCGCGGGGTGAACCCCGCCGACGTCCTGGCGGCGATCCTCGAGAGCGTGCCCGTTCCCGCGACGCGCGCGGGCTGAGGCGCCCGACCGGTGCTGACCCGTCGCGGATGGTCGTTCGTCGGAGCCGCCGTGGGGCTTTACGTCGGGGCCCGGATGCTGGGCCTGGTGCAGCTCGCGGTGCTCGCGGTCGCAACCAGCCTGCTACTTATCGGCGCGTACGTGTGGGTGCGGGTGAAATCTCCCGCGATCGTTGCCAGCCGAACCCTGAAGGAGCTCCTGCAGGTCGGCGTCGAGGGCCGGGTCGACCTCGTCGTGACGGCCGAGCGGCGCAGCCCGACGATCGCGGTGGCCGACGCGTTCGACCATGGGCGGCGCGCGGCGCGGTTCCTGCTCGCGCCGCTTGCCGCGGGCGAAGAAGCACGCGCCGCGTACCGCTTCCCGACCGATCGGCGCGGGCGCTTCGAGATCGGTCCGCTCCGCGCGACGCTCGCCGATCCGTTCGGTCTCGTCTCCGCGGGCCGCCGGGTGCTCGGCACGGAGCAGGTGATCGTCTACCCGCGCGTCCACGACATCGTCGCGCCGCCCGACATCGGAGGTCTCGATCTCGACCGCGATCACCCCGCGGTGCGGCCCCGCGTCGAATCCAGCGGAGACTTCATGACGCTGCGCGAGTACGCGCCGGGTGACGACCTGCGCCACGTCCACTGGCGGTCGACGGCGCGCCGCGGGCATCTCATGATGCGCCAGAACGAGACCCGGCGACGCGCGCCCGTGTTGTTGATGCTCGACGTTCGTCCCGCGACCCACGACCGCGCTTCGTTCGAACGCGGAGTCGAGGCGGTCGCGTCGATCGCCACCGCGCTCGACCGGGCGGGCCGACCCTTCGAGGTGGCCTGGAGCACCGGCATGAATGTCGGCGCGCCCGGCCGGCGTCACCTGGCGCACATCATGGACGAGCTCGCGATCGTCGAACCGCATGGCGCCGATCGCCTGCTCATCACGTCGACTCGGCGCCGGTCGAGCGCCGTCATCGCGGTCACCGGCCGGCTCCTGGCCACCGATGCCGCCGGCCTCGGAATGCTGGTGCGTGACGGCGGGCTCCTGGTCATGGTCCCGACCGCAGACCAATCGATTCCCGTCGCGCCGCGCGCGCGCCGGTTCCGCTCGCTGGCCGTGGCCAACGACGAACGCCCATTCGCCCTCTCCTGGAACGAGGCGGTGCTGCGGTGGCAGCGCACCGGCAGCCTTCCTACGTCGTCGTCTCCCGCGCACTCCTGACCGGCGGGGCGACGTTCGCCCTCGCCCGCGTCTTCTCGGGTGCGTCGTGGGTCGCGCCGATGCTCCTCGCCGCGGCTCTACCGGCGGCACTGTTCGCGTTGGGTGAACGCCGCCGCTGGAATCCGCTCGCCACGATCGGCGTGGCACTGGTCGTCGGCGCATGGCTGGCGGTCGTAGTCGACGATCCTTCGGAGACGTTCCTCGGTTTCCTCACGCCGAGCGCGCTCGCGACGGCGGGCCACGATCTCGCGCACGCACCCCACGTGCTGCGCTCGGCGGTAGTGCCCGTCGATCCACTGGCAGCCGCGCTGATGCTCTCTGTAGTGGCGGCATTCGTCGCCGCCCTCGTCGCCGAGTTGATCGCGCGACGCCTCGAGGCGCCCGTAGGCGCGATCGGTCCGAGCGTCGCGCTCTTCGTCGCGATCTCGGCGCTCGGCTCGGGTCGCTGGGCTCCCACCACGGCGATCTACGCGCTGGTCGTCGTCGAGTACCTCGTCGTGTTACAGCATTCCGAGCTGGAGACCCGACGCACGTGGTTCCAGAGCAGCAGGAACCGGCGCTCGCAGCTCGTCACCGGCGGCGCGGCCGCGGGTGCGCTCGTGGTCGCGGTGGCGATCGCGATCGGACCGGGTATGCCCGGCGCGCGGAGCGGCGCGTTGATCCGGTACCGCTCGCTCGGTAGCGGGAGAGGGTCGAGCATTCTCAACGTGACGTCACCGCTCGTCTCGGTGGGAGCGAAGCTCACCGGTCGCGACTCCACTCAAGAGGTCTTCAGCGTCCGGACGACCGAGGAAAAGGGCAACTACTGGCGCGTCATCGCGCTCGACCAGTTCCAGAACGACGGCTGGGGACTGACCTCCGATCGGCGGGCCGCATCGAAACTTCCGGGCCCCACGCGCGGTCCCGGCACGACACTGGTCACCCAGACGTTCCGCCTCGGCCCGATCGATGCCCAATGGCTCCCGGCCGCGTACCGGCCGGTCCGAATCGACGTCCCGCAATCGCAGGTGCTTCCGGGTTCGACATCACTCTTCCTCGACACCCCACTCTCAGGCCTCACCTACGTCGTCCAGTCCGAGATCTCGAACCCCGACCCGTCCGTCCTCGAGTCGGTGACCTTCGACGATCTGCGGGCCATGGCGCCCGACCTCGCTCTACCGAACAACTTCTCGCAACGGGCCCGCGACTTCGCGCAGGCCGTCACGCGCGACGACCACACGCCGTTCGACAAGGCGTTCGCGCTCATGACGGTCTTCCATCAGGCTCCGTTCGTCTACGACCAGGGCGTCGACCTCGGAACGACCGCCCGTGCCCTCGACCGCTTCCTCTTCGAGGCACACCGCGGCTTCTGCGAGCAGTACGCGGCGGCGTTCGCCGAGCTCGCCCGCTCGGTCGGCCTCCCGGCGCGGGTCGCAGTCGGTTATCAACGTGGCCATCTCGAGTCCGACGGGCTGTGGCACGTCCAGGGGCGCGATGCACACGCGTGGCCGGAGGTGTGGCTCGGAAAGCAGGTGGGCTGGTACCGCTTCGAGCCGACGCCCGGCCGGACCGACCCGGTCACGGGCTTCGGCGATCGCGCGGCGGGTGGTACCGGCGGCCCGACGACGACCACTCCGCCCACCACGGCCCAACCGACTACGCCGACCACGGCCTCGCTGACGCCGAACTCGACTCCCAACCAGATCCGGGTGCCGCCGCTGACCACAGGGACCCACTCGTCACGCACGGGCGCGCACGTGCTCACCGCGGCGGTCGTGACCCTCGTACTCCTGCTCGGCGCGTTCGTCGTGCTGCTCGCCGCGCTCGCGTTCGGCGCCTGGCGCCGAACGCGCCGGCGGCGCCACGATCCCGACGACCGCGAACGCGTGCTCGGCGCGTGGAGCGAGGCGCTCGAACGACTCGCGGCCGCGGGCATAGAACGCAAGCCGTCGACGACCTCACTCGAGTTCGCACTCCGCCAGGCGCCGGCGCTCGGCGCGGGCGCGGCCGGTCCGCCACTCATGGGTCTCGCGCGACTGCACACCGCCGCGATGTACTCACGTGACGCACCGTCGTCCGACGAGGCGGACGAGGCGTGGTCGGAGGTCGACGCCATCGCCGACGCGTTGCGCACGATCGTGCCGCGGACGCGGCGGCTACGCGTCCGCTGGTGGTCGAGGCTGCGCCGGGCGCCCGCCCCGGCCGGGAGTGCGCTCAGCCCTGAGCGGTGAGACCTTCGACGAATGCCGCCCGCTCGAGGCTGAACGCGCGCACGTCGGCATCGACGTCGGCCGCAACCTGGTCGACCGCGACGAACAGCGCGAGCTGACCCGCTCGCAACGCGTCGAGGATCTCACCGTCGTCGTGGCAGGCCCACACGTGTCGTCCGTCGGTGATGAGTCGCAGGCTCGACAGGTCGTGGCCTGTATCTCGTAGCGCCGCGAGCGCGGCACGGACGCGGATCGACGGGAGACCGGCGTCGAGCATCGACCGCACGACCCGCAATGCGACCAGATCGCGAAAGTCGTAACCGCCGTCGGCCTCGCCCGGCTCTACGAGTGCCGAGCGCGACCAGTGCCGAAGTTGAGCGACCGTGCAGCCGGAAAGGCGTGCCGCCTGTGCAGGAGTGAAACCCACTGGCGACGGTTCAGGAATCGTCGCGGCGGAAGCGCTCGCGCCATTGCCGCCCGCGCTCGCCGAACATTCCCCGCAAACCTCCCTGGGCGCGCAGACCGCCGGTAAGCGTCTCGAGGCCTGCCCGCCCGAGCTTGCGGACGTGCCGCTCGATGACGAGCGAGCATCCGAGCATCACCGCGAAGCCGATCGCACCGACCCAGATGTTCGACGCGAACGTGAACACCAACAGGACGAGCCCACCGAGCAGACCGAGCGCCGCCCAGCGGATCATCCGCGCCGAGTGCCGATACAGCGTGGTGCGCGATACCCGCTCGCCCAGAGCCGGATCGGTCGCGTTGAGCTGCGCCTCGATCTCGCGCAGGATCTTCTGCTCTTCGTCGGAGAGCGGCATGGCGGCCATTCTCGCGCAGCCGGAAGGGGCCAACAACGCGCGGCCTCGTGGGACGGACCCCCGGCGACGGTCATCTGACCGATTTGGGCGCCCCTCCATCGGCTGCCGAGCGGTACACGAGGTCGACGAGCCGATGCGCCGAGAGCGCGTCGGCGGCGCGAGGGTGCCCGACCGCCGAAGCCTGCGGCCCCGCCCGGGTTTCCACGCGTGAGAGGGAGTCGAGGAATGCCTTCGACGGCTCGGCGTACTGCGCGAGCGCCTTCGCGTACACGGCGGGCAGCGTGAAGCTGCTGCTCCAGCCGGGCGGTTCCGACTCGATGAGGCGCTCACCATCGTCGGTCTCGACGTGCAGCGGACCGAGATAGTCGTCGTCGGTCCAGAGCAGCGCCTTCTCGCAAAACACCTCGAGCCGGCGGCTCGACTCGCGGCTGAGCACCTGATGCCAGACACTCGTCAGCTGGGCGACGGAGCCGTCGGCAAACGCGAAGGTCGCCGCGGCCGTGTCCTCGATGCCCGGATACCCGAAGCGCGACGCGGTGCGCGCCGAAACCTCGACCGGATCACCGAGCGTCCAGCGCAGCACGTCGACGTCGTGTATCGAATGCTCGATCACGGTTCCGCCCCCCGCGAGCCGTTCGTCGCCCCGCCACGTGGAGCCGTACAGACCTTGTACCGGGAAATACTGGTCGTCGCGCATCACCGCCGCGAGCACGCGGCCGTACTCCCCCGACGCGACCGCGTCAGCCAGGTTCCGGAACACCGGAGCCCACCGCAATACGAGGCCGACCTGGTGGGGAACACGCTCGAGTGCCGCCGCGACGCTCGTCGCAGTGTCGAGGTCGGGGGCGAGCGGCTTCTCGCAGAAGATCGGTAGCCCACGATCGGCCGCGGCTTCGACCGCGGCGAGATGGGCCGCCGTCCAGGTGCAGACCCACACCGCGTCGACCTCGTCGAGCAGACCGCCGAGCGTGTCGTACGGCTCGCCGCCCTGGTGACGCGCCACCTTCGCGGCCCGACCGGGGTCGTCGTCGAACGTCGCGGTCAGCCGCGCGTCGACCAGACCGGCGTCGGTGAGCTGCTGCAGCGCGACCGCGTGCACCGTGCCGATGTGACCGCACCCGACCAGGCCGATCCGAATCATCCTCTCCCCCGTGCCCCATCGCTGCGCTCCACGAGCGTCGCGGGGCCGACCGCGAGAGAACCAAACCGGTCGCGCACCTCGTCTACCGCGCGTTCGACGGCCGCGCGCCGCTCGGTGCGACATTGCTGCTCGCTGTGCGCATCACCCGTGAGGTCGAGGGTTGCTTGCGTGCCCGCGACCGCGTCGAGTCGCGACAGCGCGACACCGAGGAGGCGCACACCCCGGCCGACGTCGAACTCGGAGAGGAGCTCCCGAGCCACGTCGAGCACGACGGTGCTCACGTCGGTCGCCGCCGCCAGCGTGCGCGCCCGGGTGCGGGTCTCGAAGTCGCCGAAACGGATCTTCACGTTGACCGTGCGCGCCGTGAGCCCCGCGCTCCTGAGCCGCGCGCACGCACGATCGGCGAGGCGCACGAGCTCGCGCTCGCATTTGGGAATCGTGTGGAGGTCGGCTGCGAACGTTTCCTCGGCGCCGATCGACTTGGCGTCGCGTTCGGGAACCACCGCGCGGGGGTCGTCGTTGCGGGCGAGCGCGTGCAGGTGACGACCGAGACCGGAGCCCAACGCGCCGACGAGCGTCTGCTCCTCGATCGCGGCCACGTCGCCGATCGTCCGCAGTCCCATGCGTTCCAGCTTGGTCATCGTCGCGGGCCCGACACCCCACAGCCGCGAGACCGGCAGCGGCGCGAGTACCGCTTGCTCGGTACCCGGCTCGACTACGAGGACGCCGTCGGGCTTGGCGAGATCGCTTGCGAGCTTCGCCAGGAACTTGGTCGACGCTACGCCGGCGGAGAGGCACAGTCCCGCCTCGTCGAGCACGCGCCCGCGAATCGTGGCCGCGATCTCGGCCGGGCCGCCGAGCATCCGGCGCGCGCCGGCCACGTCGACGAACGCCTCGTCGATCGACAGCTGTTCGACGAGGGGCGAGATCGAGCCGAGAATCGCCATGACCTCGTGGCTCTTTTCGACGTAGCGCGCCATGCGCGGCGAGAGGAACGTCGCCTGCGGACACGCCTGCCGGGCGCGTGCCATCGGCATCGCCGAACTCACGCCGAACGCACGCGCCTCATAACTGGCCGTGCTCACCACCCCGCGCTTGCCGAGACCGCCGACGATCACAGGCCTCCCGCGCAGGCCGGGGTCGTCGAGCTGCTCGACCGCGGCGAAGAACGCGTCGAGATCGACGTGCAGGATGGTTGCGTCCCGGCGCGCGGTCACGACCGGGCGCGCACGACGCGCATGTCGTCGCGCGTGGTACCGAACACGTCGTAGCGAAAGTCGACACCGCTACCGGGTTCCCAGCGGTCACGCAGCCAGGCCGCCAGCGGCTCGCCGACCCACGGCACGCACGACGCGAGCAGCGCCGCGCACTCCGTCGGGGGCACGAACGTGGCCTCGACCACGATGCCGTCGGGATCGTCGACGAAGACGTCGCCTTCGAAGGCCACCGCAAGGTGCACTTCACAGCGCATCCGCCAGCCCATGTCGGGGGCGTGCGCCCGCACCTCGTACAGCGGCCCACTCCATTTGCGCACGCGCAGGCCCGTCTCCTCTTCGACCTCACGCGTGAGACCGGCGATCAGGTCGGCGTCGTCGGCATCGATCACACCGCCGGGCGTGGTCCAGTCCTCGAGGCCGCCCCGGCGTTGATTGCGCACGAGCAGTACGCCGGCGGGCGTCTCGAGCAATCCTCCGGCGACGGTCCACTCACGCACGGCCGACAGTCTCGCGCTTCCCTCGTTCGCCGGGCGCGCCGGGCGCGCCGGTACGATCGCCCGGTGCCTGCCGAGATCACGCCGGAGCACCCCAACCTGCCCCGCCGCGGCGCACTCGGGGCCACGTTCATCGCCATCGTGCTCTCCGGTTCGCTCGGCGGTCTGATCGGTTACAGCCTGATCGCCACGACGTGTCCCGATACGCCGACGCGAGCGGAGCAGTTGTTACAGCAGATCCGCGGCTACCACGTGCACCTACCTTCGTGCGCGTTCAAGGAGCTGATCGCGGCAGTCGCCGGGACGATCGTCGCCGCGATCGGCGCCGCGACGATCGCAATGCTCGTACTGCGCGCCCAGTCGGAATGGCGCAGTCACGCGCCGCGCCCACGCGTGTAGCGCGGTACCGGCTACGCCAGCGCGATCCGCCGGAAGGCTTCGGCGAATTGCACGCCGGCCACGCGGCCCGCGTCGATCGCACTCTCTCGCAGGAAGTCGCGGAACCAGTCGCCGGTCTCGACGAGTTGGCTCGCGTGGCAGAACAGCGCCTCGATCTTGCGTTCGAGCGTGGCGCCGACGTCGACCCACACGTTCGGCTCGAACGTGCCGGAGAGATAGAGGGCCCGTACCTGGTGGGTCGCGAGCCCTTCAGCGGTCAGCTCCGGGAAGTAGTGCGGGTTACCGGCCGCGGGCGCAACCGCATCGAGGGTCGCCCACCCGGTCACGCGGTGGTCGCGATGGTTGACGTACGCCGCGCCGAAGAACACGGCCGTCGGGTCGGGACAGCACACGGCGTCGGGTCGCACGGAGCGGATCAGCCGCACCAACTCGAGTCGCAACGCCCGGTCGTCGGCGATCTCGCCGTCCGGATGATCGAGATGGTGGTGCTCCGCGATCCCCAGCACCCGCGCCGCGGCCGCGGTCTCTTCGACCCGGAGCCGCGCGAGTGCGTCGAGGTCGGCCTCCGGATCGTTGGTTCCCTTGTCGCCGCGCGTGGTGACGACGACATGGACCTCGGCGCCCGCGTCGGCCCAGCGCGCGAGCGTTCCTCCGGCGGAGATCTCGGGATCGTCGGGATGCGCGTAGATCGCGAGCACCCGTTCCGGAGGCTCGTCGTGCAGCAAGGTCAGTCGTCGCTTCCGAGCTCGTCGAACGCGCGTATCGTGCCGGTGATCGCGTCGTCGTCGACATCTTTGTGAGTGACGAGGCGGACCGTGCGCGAGTCGATCGTGCCCGCGCGGACGCCGAGCCGAGCGAGCCGCTGCACGAAGTCGATCGGGAGCGCGCTGGAATTGGCGCACACGATGTTGGTGCGAATCGTCTCGGGAGCGACGCTGCCCGGCCAACGGCTCGCGAGCGCGTCGGCGAGCCGGCGCGCCCGGACATGGTCGTCGGCGAGTCGCTCCACCATCGTCTCGAGCGCGACGACACCGGCCGCCGCGATCACGCCGGCCTGCCTCATGCCACCGCCCCAGCGCGCGCGTTGCGCGCGCGCCTCGCCGATCACACCCGCCGGTCCGCACAGCACCGATCCGACCGGAGCACCGAGCCCCTTCGAGAGGCAGAACATGACGGTGTCGGCCGCCGCGACGAGGTCGCGCGGTGCGGTGCCCAACGCCACCGCCGCGTTCCAAATGCGCGCCCCGTCGACGTGCACGCGCAACCCGCCCGTCCGCGCGATCCCGCACAGAGTCGCCATCTCTGGAGCGTCGATCGGCGCGCCCGACAACGCCATGTACGTGTTCTCGATCACGAGCATGGTCGGTTGTGGGAGGTGGTGAGCCACGCCCTCGATCGCATTGCGCACGCCGTCGGGAAGATCCCACAACGGGTGCATCTGCACGCCACTGTTTCCCGGCGCGGCGGCCGCCTCGTAGCGGTAGACGTGCGCACGGTCGGGACACAGCACTTCGGTGCCGGATGTCGCGAGTACCCGGATCGCCAGCTGGTTCGCCATCGTCCCCGACGGGACGTAGAGGGCGGCCTCCTTTCCGAGCAGCGATGCCGCGAGCGTCTGCAGCCGGTTGACCGTGGGATCCTCGCCGTAGACGTCGTCGCCCACGTCGGCGTCGGCCATCGCGCGGCGCATCTCCGCGGTCGGTGTGCTGACCGTGTCGGACCGGAGATCGATCACGCTCACGACTCCCGCCAACCCGGCTTCACCGGCCGTATCAGCCCCTCTTGGATAACCGTCGCCGCGAGCGCGCCGTCGTGGCGGAAGATGAAACCCTCGGCGAGACCACGCGCGCCCTGCGCCGACGGGCTCGTCTGGTGATAGAGGAGCCACTCGTCGGCGCGCATCGGCCGATGGAACCACATCGCATGGTCGAGGCTCGCGATCATGAAACGGTCGTCGTCCCACGAGCGCGCGTGGGACATGACCGCCGTGTCGAGCAGCGTCAGATCGGACGCGTAGGCCACGACGCACGCGTGAAGCAGCGGATCGTCGGGCAGCTTCCCGTCGGCGCGAAACCACACGAGCTGCTCGGGCTCGCGCGGGCTCGGATCGGGGTCGAGCCAACGCGGCAGTCGCGACGAGCGCGTGTCGATCGGCCGGTCGCGCCGTATCCACTCGACGAACGCAGGCGGGAAGCGGTCGGCGTACGGCTCGAGACGCTCGCGCATCGTCGGGAGCGTGTCGGGGTCGGGCGCGTCCGGCATCGGATATTGGTGCTCGGGGCCCGGTTCGTCGATGTGGAACGACGCGGACAGGTTGAAGATCGCGCGCCCGTGCTGGATCGCGACCACCCGCCGGGTCGTGAAGCTGTGCCCGTCGCGGATGCGGTCGACGTCGTAGACGATCGGGATGCGGGGATCGCCCGGGCGCAGGAAATACGCGTGCAAGGAGTGCACCCGGCGATCGGAGTCGACCGTTCGACCCGCCGCGACGAGCGCCTGGCCCGCGACCTGGCCTCCGAAGACCCGTTGGCGATCCTCGTCCGGACTCACACCGCGGAACAGATTGACTTCCAGCTGCTCCAGCTCGAGCAGGTCGATGAGATCGTCCAGCGCGCGCCCCATAGCCGCGGCGATGCTACCGGCGTGCAGGGAACGCACCAGCCGGTTCGCACCGAGGCGCGCGCCTCACCCGAAGAACACCGCTGCGGTCTCGAAGAGCCGGCCGTCGACCGTCTTCAGCTGCGACACCCCCTCTTCGATCGGGATGCGCACGACATCGGTTCCGCGCAGCGCGACCATCTTGCCGAAGTCGCCGGCGTGAGCGGCGTCGATCGCTTCGATCCCGAAGCGGGTCGCGATCACCCGGTCGTAGGCGTTCGGGGTGCCGCCGCGGAGAACATGACCGAGGGACGTCATGCGCGCTTCGTAGCCGGTGCGCCGCTCGATCTCGTCGGCGAGGCGCTGACCGATCCCACCGAGGCGGACATGACCGAAGTCGTCGATCTCGCTCGTCTGCACCTCCATCGTCGCCTCCTTGGGCATCGCACCCTCGGCGGTGACGACGATCGAGAACTTCGCGCCGCGCTGGTGACGATGGGTGAGGCGATCGCAGATCTCCTCGATGTCGAACGGCTCTTCGGGAATCAAGATGATGTCGGCGCCGCCGGCCATCCCCGAGTAGGTCGCGATCCAACCCGCGTGGCGGCCCATCACCTCGACGACCATCACACGGTCGTGACTCTCGGCAGTGGTGTGGAGGCGGTCGATCGCGTCGGTCGCGATCTGTACCGCGGTGTGGAAGCCGAACGTGAAGTCGGTTCCCGACAGATCGTTGTCGATCGTCTTCGGTACACCGACGACCCGGACGCCGTCGCCGTCGAGCTTCAAGGCCACGCCGAGGGTGTCCTCGCCGCCGATGACGATGAGTGCGTCGACCCGATCGCGGGCCAACGTCGCGAGCACGCGCCTCGGCCCGTCGTCGGTCTTGTAGGGGTTGGTGCGCGACGTCCCGAGGATCGTGCCTCCGCGCGGAAGGAGCCCACGCACGGCGTCGAGCGACAACTCCATGAACTCGCCCTCGATCACCCCGCGCCAGCCGTGGCGATAACCGACGATCGTGTGACCATGCTGGCCGACGCCCTTGCGAACTACGGCTCGGATGACCGCATTCAGCCCGGGGCAGTCACCGCCGCCGGTCAGCATCCCGATTCGCATCGCTGCCTCCTTGTGCTTTGCTCTATCCTGCCGCGAGTCCGTACCCCGGACGTCGCACCGATGGACCAACCAACACCGGATCAACCAACAGCCAAAGTTCCACCGGCACCGGAACGCCTCCCGGATACGACGTCCACCCCGGGCCCGACCCTCGTCGGAGCGCCGAACCGCGACCAACGCGTCGAGATCCGCCTGCAGGCCTTGGTCGGTACGAACGATCCGATCGTCGCCTGGACGCGCGGCTGGGTGTCGCGGGAGGTCCGGCTGCACCGCCTGTTTGCCGCCCGTACGCCCGACTTCGCGGTGCTGACCAACATCGAGCTCTTCTTGTTCTCCACCGGGTTCTTCACTCGCCGCCCGCGCCGGCGCGTGTACACGTCGCCGCTCAGTCGAGTCCACGTAACCAACCACGACGCACCGCGCGGACGACGACTACGGGTCTCGTCTCGCAAAGCCCACCCGCTGTGGATCGAGTTGCGCACGGGCGATCGTGCGTCGACGTTCGCCGATGAGCTCGTCGCTCGCGCGCGGGGAGAACACACGTGAGCTGCGTCATCGCCATCGACGCGGGAACCACCGGGGTGCGCGCCTTCGCCGTCGGCGACGACGGCGAGCCTCGTGCGCACTCGTATCGCGAATTTCCGCAGCACTTCCCTCGACCGGGCTGGGTCGAGCACGACCCGGACGACATCTGGCGAGCGACGTCCGAGACGCTCGGTGAGGTCGTACGGCAGATGATCGATCGCGGCGAGACGATCGCGGCAATCGGTATCACGAACCAACGCGAGACCGTCGTGGTCTGGGATCGGCGCACCGGCGAGCCGAAGGCGCGGGCGATCGTGTGGCAGGACCGCCGTACCGCCGAACGCTGCGACGAGCTGCGCGCGGCCGGGTACGAGCCGATGATCCGCCGCGCCACAGGCCTCGTGCTCGATCCGTACTTCTCCGCCTCGAAGCTCTCGTGGTTGTTGCACACGGGCGGCGTGACGGTCGACGACGACCTCGCGTTCGGCACCGTCGACGCCTGGCTGCTCTGGAAGCTGACCGGCGGAACCGACGGGGGCGTCCACGCGACCGACCCGTCGAACGCGAGCCGGACGATGCTCTACGACATCGGCGCCGGCGACTGGTCGGACGAGCTCTGCGAGCTGTTCGACGTGCCCCGCGCGTGCCTGCCGGAGGTGCGGCCGTCGAGTGGGAGGTTCGGCGTCACAGTTCCCGCGGACGCCGCGGGCCTGCGCGTGCCGATCAGCGGCATCGCCGGCGATCAGCAGGCCGCGCTCTTCGGACAGGCGTGCGTCGCGCCCGGAATGACGAAGAACACCTACGGCACGGGATCGTTCGTGCTCACGAACATCGGTGCCGCCCAGCCCGAGCCGGTCGACGGCTTGCTGACGACGATCGCGTGGTCTCTCGCGCCGGGCGCGGTGACCTACGCGATGGAGGGCGCGATCTTCGTCACCGGCGCCGCGATCCAATGGTTGCGCGACGGTCTGGGTGTCATACGCGAAGCGTCGGAGATCGGACCGCTGGCCGCATCGGTCCCGGACTCGGCCGGTGTGTACGTCGTACCCGCCTTCGCGGGACTCGGCTCGCCGTGGTGGGACCCGTACGCGCGGGGGACGATCGTCGGGATCACGCGCGGCACGACCCGCGCTCATCTCGCCCGCGCCGTCGTCGAGGCGATGGCGTTCCAAACCGCCGACGTCGTCGAGGCGATCACCCGCACGAGCGGCGCGGCCCCGGCCGAGATGCGCGTCGACGGCGGCGCCTCGGTGATGGACGTGCTGTGCCAGTTCCAGGCCGACGTGCTCGGCGTGACCGTACGACGCGCCGCCGTCCAGGAGACGACGGCGCTGGGCGCCGCGTTCCTCGCCGGGCTCGGAGAGAGCGTCTGGGCCACCCCCGAAGAGGTGAACGCGCGTTGGAGTGCCGACGCGTCGTTCTCACCGACGATGTCCGACGACGAGCGCGCCGGCCGCGGCGCCGTCTGGCGACGCGCGGTCGAGCGATCACGCGACTGGTCGCGCGACAGCGGCTGAGTTACGACGCCGCGGATATCGGACTGCGGGCCTCGGCGAAACTGGCGACGCGCGCGGTGTCGGTGGGAATGTCTTCGGCGTGCTTGGTGGCGTACGTGTCGACGTACTCGTAGCCGGAAAGCTGGCAGATCTCGTACATGACCTCGTCGGTGAGCTCCCGCAGCGCCATGTGGTCGTGCTCGCGGCCGGCGTAACGGGCGGGATCCACCGGCTCCCCGAACCGGATCCTCACCACGCGGAACAGCTTCGGCATCTTCGAATTGATCGGTTGCACGTCGTCGGTGCCGATGAGACCGATCGGCACGATCGGAACGTTGCACCGCAGCGCGAGCCGGGCCACGCCCGTGTGGCCGCGGTGCAGCAACCCGTCGCGGGTGCGCGTGCCCTCGGGGTAGATCCCGAACACCTTGCCCGCGCGCAACACCTCGGTCGCGGAGGAGAGGGCGCGTTCGCTCGCGCTGCCACCTTCGCGCCGGATCGGGATCTGCCCGCAACTCCGGAAGAACCACGCGGTCTTCGCGTCGTCGAAGTACTCCGCCTTCGCCACGAACGTCACCCGCCGGCGCACGACCAGCGGTATGAAGATCGAATCGAGGAACGAACGATGGTTCGACGCCAGGATCACGGGACCGCGGCGCGGGATGTGCTCGCGACCCTCGACGCGCACGCGCACGAAGACGCGGACGAAGGGGGTGACGAGGGCCTTGACGATCCAGTACAAGAACCGTCAGCGTACGCCGCAAACCGCTCCCATGGTCGAGGATCAGGCGGCCGCGCGCTCCTCGACGAGCTCGGCGACCAGAGCCGTCGGCAGGAGTCGTCCGGCCAGCGCGTCGACGATCGCCATCGTTCGTGCGACCTCGTCGCGCTCGCTGCAGGCGTTCTCGAGCGCCCGGCCGGATCCGAGCTGGTGCATCAGGTTCACGGGCATGAGGCTGAGAAGTAGGCGGCGCATCGAGTCCTCCTTCGACCCGACCAGTGTGCGCGGGCGACATGGCCGGGCGGTTCCCGGGGTGTCACGGGCACGCGAACAGCAGTTGACGGGCTGATGACACTCTCGGAGCGCCTGCGGCCGTCGAGCGCGTGAACATTGACCGAGCGGTCAAGCGCGGCGCTACGCTCGCTCGGATGCGGCGCAAGCTCACTCCGAGGGGTCGTGAACGGCGCGACCAATTGATGGAGTGCGGCGCCCGCCTGTTCGCGGAGCGGGGCTACCACCCCACCTCGGTGGCCGACATCGTGGCCACGCTCGGCGTCGGAAAGGGCGTCTTCTACTGGTACTTCGCCTCGAAGGAAGAGCTCTTGACGGAGTTGCTCAAGGCGTCGAACCACGACCTACGCAAACGCCAGCAGCACGCGCTGGGCGACGAAGCCGATCCGGTGCGCCGCATCGAGCTCGGCATCCGGGCGTCGCTCTCGTGGTTCGCCGAGCATCGGGAGTACTTCGCGATCATCCAGTTCGCGGCGACCGACGAGACGTTCGCGCCCGTGCTCGCCCGGAATCGCGAGATCTCGATCGCCGACACGATCCGCCACCTCAAGGACGGCATCGTCGACGGACGGATCGCCGATCGCGACCCCACGCTGCTCGCGCACGCCATTCACGGCGTCGTGGCCGAGCTGACGAGCCACGCGCTCGTCGACAGCAGTCTGTCCGTCGACGAGGTCGCCGATCTGTGCGTCGCGTTCTGCCTCGAAGGCCTCTGCGGCTGACCGGTCAACCGAGCTTCGTGAGGCCCTTGCGGATCTGGCGCATCGCCTGCTGGATGCGCTTCTCGTTCTCGACCAGCGCGAACCGCACGTAGCCCTCGCCGCCCGGGCCGAAGCCCGAGCCCGGCGACAGCGCGACCTTGCCCTCCTGCACACACATCGTCGTGAACTCGATGCTCGTCATGTCCGCGTAGGGCTCCGGGATCGGCGCCCAGACGAACATCGTCCCCTTCGGTTTGTCGATGTGCCAGCCGAGCCGGTCGAGCCCGTCGATCAACGCGTCGCGCCGTCCGCGGTAGATCGCGTTGACCTCCTTCGGGTAATCGGGCGCCTCGTTCATCGCGACCGTCGCGGCGATCTGAATGGGCTGGAACGATCCATAGTCGAGGTACGACTTGAGCTTCGCGAGCGCGGCGACGATCTCGGCGTTGCCGACGAGGAACCCCATCCGCCAGCCGGCCATCGAGAACGACTTGGTCAGCGTGTAGAGCTCGACCGCGACATCCTTCGCGCCCGGGACCTGCAGGATCGACGGCGGCTCGTAACCGTCGAAGCCGAGATCGGCGTATGCGAAGTCGTGCACGACGACGATCCCGCGCTCGCGGGCGAACTGCACGAGCTGAGTCATGAACTCGAGGTCGACGCACGCGGTCGTGGGGTTGTGTGGGAAGGAGGTGACGATCACACGAGGTCGGGGCCACGCCTGCTCGTACGCGCCGCGCATGTTCTCGAACAGGTTTTCACCCGGACCCATACGCACGTAGTGCACGCCCGCGCCCGCGAGGATCGGGCCCCAGATGTGGATCGGGTACGACGGTGACGGCACCAGCGCGGTGTCGCCCGGACCCACCAGCGCGAGCATGAGGTGCGAGAAGCCCTCCTTCGCGCCGATTGTCGAGCAGACCTCGGTCTCGAAGTCGAGAGTCACGCCAAACTTCCGCTCGTACAACGAGGCAACCGCTTCGCGCAGCTTGGGGATGCCCTTGCTCGTCGAGTACCGGTGGTTGCGCGGATTGCGGACCGCCTCGATCAGCTTGTCGACCGCGATGTCCGGTGACGGAAGATCGGGGTTGCCGAATGCGAGGTCGACGACATCTTCGCCTGCTCGCCGGAGCTGCATCTTGAGCGCATCGATCTGTGCGAAGGCATACGGCGGGAGGGCGTTGATGCGTCGGAACTCCACGGGAGAATGATACCGACGCAGGCCGTGACGCCCGAGATGTTTGACGCAGCGGCCGCGTCCGATGCTGCGCCGCAAGTAGCTTGGCGCCGTGTCGAGACCGTTCCCCAGCCCGCCGAAAGCCGTGCTCCTCGATGTCGGCGGAATCTTCTTCGGACCCTCGCACGACCGCATCCTGGGTGCGTTCGCGCGTGCGGGTCTCGCGCCGTCGGTGGAGATTCTCGATCGCGCGCACTATGCCGGAGCCAGGGCCTTCCCCGCCGACAACGAGGGGCTCGACTGGCCCAAGCAGTGGCGCGCATATCTCGACGCGTACATGACCGAATGTGGAATCCCCGACGAACGGCGCGAGGAGGTGCACGAGCACCTCGACAGCGAGTTCGCCGACGCGGCTCTCTGGTTGCACGAGCTGCCGGGCGCGCGCGACGGCCTACGCGCCCTGGCCGAGACCGACATCCGGCTCGGCATCATCTCCAATGCCGACGGCTTGATCGGTCAGCGCCTGGCCGAGGCCGAGATATTGCAGGTCGGCCCCGGGATCGGCGTCGCGGTCGAGTGCGTGATCGACTCCGGCGCCGTCGGCGTGATGAAGCCCGACCCACGGATCTTTCACCTCGCGCTCGACGCGATGGCGATCACGCCGGCCGATGCGTGGTACGTCGGAGACATGCCGGGCATCGACGTCGTCGGCGCGCGCGCCGCCGGATTGCACCCCGTCGTGATGGACCCCTACCAGTTCCATCTCGACGCCGACTACGCCCGCGTATCGTCGCTAGCGGAGCTGGCGACGCTGGTCCGAGCGGCCTAACGGGCCTCAGCCGTCGCGAGCCCGGCAAGCAAGCGCGCGAGATCGTCGGGGCGGCTCAAGAACGGCGAATGACTGGTCGGCAGCTCGACGACTTCGCCCAGGCGCGCCGCGCACGAGCGTTGCAACGCGACTGGAATCGCCCGGTCGTCGGTGCAGACGACGTACGTCGACGGCACGTCGCGCCACGCCACCGCGCGCGGGACGCCACCCATAGCCGCGACCGACATCGGACGCAGGCGCGCCGTGGCCGCCGCCGCGACGTCGGGCGCGCAATCGTGGTAGAAGAATTCGACGATGCGGGACGGCTCGACGCTCGCGACGTCGCCGTCGAACAGGATCGCGTCGGCGAGCTTCATGTCCTCGCCACCGGCGAGGTCGTTCTGCATGAGGCTCTCGCCCGCGTCGAGCGCGAACGCGGTGAGATAGACGAGACGCGCGACGTTCGGATGCGCGCCGGCATCGGTGATCACCGCGCCGCCGTAGGAGTGGCCCACGAGCACGACCGGACCGGGAGTCGCGTCGAGGGCCGCGCGGAGATTGTCGCCGTCGGCGTGGAGATCGGAACCGGGCGTCGTCACCGACGGGTTTTCGACGGCGACCGTCGCGATGCCGAGGTCGTGGAGGCGTTCCCGGACCGGCTCCCAACACCAACTGCCGTGCCAGGCCCCGTGCACCAGCATGATCGTCGCCGCAGGATCGCTCATCGCGGCATCATGCCCGACCGTCGCCCGCGACGCCACGTTTGCGGCCTGCGTTCACCGCAGGAGGCTGCGAACCTCGCGCGCGATCTCGAGGTCCTCCCGCGCGGTCACCACGAACGCCCGGACGCGAGCGCCCGGCGCGCTGATCTCGCCGTCTCCGATGGTCTCGGCGTTTGCGACGGGATCGAGAGGCAGACCGCAAGCGGCGCGCACCGCGATTGCATGCTCCCCCACTCCTGCGGTGAACACGCACGCGTCGAGCCTGTCGAGCGCGGCAGTCATCGCTCCGATCTCACGGCGCAGCCGATGGGTGTACACGTCGAACGCGAGTGCGGCGCCCGCGTCGCCGCGAGCTCTCCGATCGATGACTTCGCGCATGTCGGGCGTGCCCGACAGGCCGGCCAGACCGCTGCCGCGTTCGAGACCGTCGAGCACCTCTTGCGCGGTGAGCCCGCCCGATTGGATCAGCCAGAGGATGAGGCCGGGGTCGATCGAGCCGGCCCGCGTCGCCATCACGAGACCCTCGAGCGGCGTGAAACCCATCGTCGTGTCGACCGAGCGCCCTCCACGCACCGCACAGAGTGACGCACCGGCGCCGAGATGGCACGACACGAGCTGAAGACCGTCGACGGGTCGATCCGCGAGCTCCGCGGCTCGACGCGCCGCATAGGAATGCGAGAGGCCGTGAAACCCGAAGCGGCGCACTGGCCACCGCTCGCGCCAGGCTGCCGGGAGCGCGTAGACGTACGCGGCCGGCGGCAACGTCGTGTGGAACGCGGTGTCGAAACACGCGACATGGATCGCGGCGGGGAGAGCGTGTCGCGCCGCGTCGACGGCCGCGATCGCACGCGGCTGATGCAACGGCGCGAGCGCGGTGAGCTCGCGCATCTGTTCGACAACCTGATCGTCGACGACGCGGGGCTGCGTGAGTGTGGGGCCACCGTGCACGACACGGTGACCGACGACGTCGACCGTGCCGACCTCGCGCGCGAAATCCGCGATGGGACGATCGTCTCCGTCCCAGCTCGCAACGTTGTTCTCGGCGATGACTGTGTCGGCGTCGTCGAGCGCCGACAGCTTGAGCGAGCTCGAACCGGCATTGACGACGAGCAACCTCACTGGTGGTCGGTCCACTTCCAGTTCTGCACCTCGGGGAGATCCTCACCGAAGGCGCGCGTGTAGTGCTGATGACGCGTGCGCTCGTCGACCATGTGTTGGCGAACGTGCGCAGCACGCGTACCGAGCTCGGGGACGCGATCGATCACGTCCATCACCAGATGGAAACGGTCCATGTCGTTGCGGACGAGCATGTCGAACGGCGTGGTGACCGTGCCCTCCTCCTTGTAACCGCGCACATGGAGGTTGGCCGCGCCGGCGCGTCTGTAGGCGAGGCGATGGATCAGTGTCGGATAGCCGTGATACGCAAAGATCACTGGCTTGTCGACGGTGAACAACGCGTCGTAGTCGCGGTCGGTCAGACCGTGCGGATGCTCCGTGTCGGGCTGCAGACGCATCAGGTCGACCACGTTGACGACCCGCACCCTGAGATCGGGAACATGGTCCCGGAGCAGGCTCACCGCCGCAAGCGTCTCGAGGGTCGGAACGTCGCCCGCGCAGGCCATGACCACATCGGGCTCGCCGCCGTCGTCGTTGGAGGCCCAGTCCCAGATACCGATCCCACGCGTGCAGTGCAGCTCGGCATCATCCATCGACAGCCAACTCGGTTCGGGCTGCTTGCCGGCCACGATGACGTTCACGTAGTTGCGAGTGCGTAGGCAGTGATCGACGGTGGAGAGCAGCGTGTTCGCGTCGGGCGGTAGATACACCCGCACGACCTCGGCCTTCTTGTTGACGACGAGGTCGATGAAACCCGGATCTTGATGCGTGAATCCGTTGTGGTCCTGACGCCACACGTGCGAGGTCAATAGGTAGTTCAACGACGGGATCGGCCGGCGCCACGACAATGTGCGCGCGACCTTCAGCCACTTCGCATGCTGGTTGAACATCGAGTCGATGATGTGGGCGAACGCCTCGTAGCACGAGAACAGACCGTGGCGACCGGTCAGGAGGTAACCCTCGAGCCAGCCCTGGCAGGTGGTCTCGCTGAGGATCTCCATCACGCGTCCGTCCGGCGCGAGGGCGACGTCGACCGGGAGCACGTCGGCCTCCCAGGTCTTTCCCGTCGCCTCGTACACGGTGTCGAGCCGGTTCGAAGCCGTCTCGTCGGGTCCGAACATGCGGAAATCGCGCGTGTCGGCGTTCAGCCGGAAGACGTCGCGCAAGTAGGCGCCGAGCACGCGCGTCGACTCCGCGTTCTGCGCTCCGGGCGCGTCGACCGCGACCGCGTAGTCGCGCATGTCGGGGAGGCGCAGATCCCGCGTGAGCAGACCGCCGTTGGCATGCGGATTCGCGCCCATGCGTCTGTCCCGCGCCGGCAACCAGTCGACGACGGCCGGCAACGGTCGGCCGTGGTCGTCGAACAGCTCGTCGCTGCGGTACGTGCGCATCCACGCTTCGAGTTGCGCCAGATGCTCGGGCTTCTCCCGCACCTTGTCGAGCGGGACCTGGTGCGCGCGCCAGGTCCCTTCGACGGGCAAGCCGTCGACCTCCTTCGGACCCGTCCAGCCTTTGGGGGTTCGCAGCACGATCATCGGCCAGCGCGGGCGCGTGCGATCGCCCCCGGAACGGGCGCGGTCTTGGAAGGCGCGGATGAGGTTCAGCACGTGGTCGAGCGTCGCCGCCAACTCCTGGTGCACGAGCGCGGGTTCGTCACCGGAAACGAGGAAGGGCTCCCAACCGCAGCCGACCAGGAGGTCGGTGAGCTCCGCTTCGGAGATACGCGCCAGCACGGTGGGGTTCGCGATCTTGTAGCCGTTGAGGTGAAGGATCGGAAGCACCGCGCCGTCGCCGACAGGATCGAGGAACTTGTTCGAGTGCCAGCTCGTCGCAAGTGGTCCCGTCTCCGCCTCTCCGTCGCCCACTACGCATGCGACGATCAAGTCGGGGTTGTCGAACGCCGCGCCGAACGCGTGCCCGAGCGAGTACCCCAGCTCGCCGCCTTCGTGAATGGAGCCCGGCGTCTCCGGCGCGACATGGCTCGGAACGCCTCCCGGAAACGAGAACTGGCGGAAGAGTCGCTCCATCCCCTCGCCGTCGCGCGTGATCGCGGGATACGTGTCGGTGTAGCTGCCTTCGAGCCACGTGTTCGCGAGGATCGCGGGACCGCCATGGCCGGGACCGATCACGTAGATCATGTCGAGGTCGTCGCGCGCGATCAACCGGTTGAGATGCGCGTAGACCAGATTCAATCCCGGGCTGGTCCCCCAATGGCCCAACAACCGCGGTTTCACGTCGGACAACGTCAGCGGCCGCTTCAGTAAGGCGTTCGCGAGCAGGTAGATCTGGCCCACGGTGAGGTAGTTCGCCGCGCGCCAATACGCGTCGAGGCGGGACAGCTCGGCATCGGACAACGGAGACGTCTCGATCCGACGCATGGACAAGAGGTCTACCCGATCCGGCTCGCCGGCAGGCGCGGGTCGGAGTCGGTCGGATGGTCAGCCGCCGGCCTTACCGCCCCTGCCCTTGGCCGGGTTGCCATTCCCCGGGTTCTTCACTGCCTAGTGCGCACGTGACCTAGGTCATAGGCAGTGCTCGCGGGCCCCCGCCGCCGGCCTCTCCCGGCGTGGCTCGTGCCGGCTCGTCCGAGGTCACAACTCGCGTCAGAGCTTGACCTCGTAGGGCTCGGCGTAGAACTGGCTATACCACTTACGGAACTTGAGGATCGGACCGTCGGTGTCGGCGAGCGCGGGTGACGGGAGGAACGACTTGTGCTCCCAGATCGGCCGGTCCTCTTGGACCTGCTTGTTGATCTCCTTGACGAAGGCGTCCGCGACGGTCGACGTCAGCTTCTCGTCGTCGAGCTTGCGAACGATGAAGTTGAACCGAACTTGCGTCGTCTCCTCGTCGATGGGCGTGGTGGTCGCGATGTTGATCGCGTCGACGATGCCGCTGAACCACACCTTCGAGAACCCGGGCCCGTAGTTGTAGACATCGATGCGACCTTCCGTCGCGCCGCGCGGCGTCACGAACATCTGCTTCGACAGCATCACCGAGCACGGACCGTCGGTGTTGTACTCCTCGAGCTCCGCGACCGTCTCGGTGCCGTGTACGAACTGGAAGTGCGCGGGATCGGCGCCGTTCTCCGACATCTCCTGCGGGATCGTGCGGATGACGTACGACGACGCGTAGAAGTCGCTCCACGCCGGATCGCCGATCTCCTCGATGACGGGGATCTCCCACTGCGGCGGCTCCTCGAACGGGTGATACCACGCGAGCACGAAGCCGTTGCGCTCGACGATCGGGTACGTGCGTACGCGCGCCTTGCGGTTCGTGCGCTGGCTGTAAGGGATGTTCGTGCACGCCCCGGCGCCGTCGAACTTCCAGCCGTGGAACGGACACGTGAGCAGATCGCCGTCGACGGAGCCGCCGTACGCAAGGTGCGCGCCGAGGTGCGGGCAGAACGCGTCCTGCAGATGGAACGCGCCCGCCGTGTCGCGCCAGAGCACGAGCTCGCGGTTCCAGTACTCGACCGCGGTCACCTCGCCGGGAGCGAGATCGTCCGGGAACGCGACCTGATACCAACCGAACGGGATCGGGAACGGGAAGCGACGCGATGCCATCCCCCGATTTTAGAACACGTTCCAATCTTGTGCCCCGTCGTACGCCGGTTAGCGTTCGTGCCCATGGACCGCGAGCTCGGTGGTGTCGGCACCAAGATCGTCTTCGAAGACCACCGGGTGCGGGTCTGGGTGCTCCAGCTGGCGCCGGGCGAGCGCAGCTCGGTGCACCGCCACGATGTCGATCACCTGCTGATCCAGGTGAAGGGCGACCGGATCGCCGTCGAGCCCGAGCCCGACACGCTCGGTCCCTACCGCGAGACCTTCGACGCCGCGGTGATCCCCGGAATGGTGACGCTCGTGCCCAAGGGTGGCGTCGAAACCGCCGTCAACACCGGATCCGAGCCCTACTACGAGGTCATCGTCGAACTCAAGATTTCGTGACGCCGGTCGCGATCCGCTTGGCCCACGGGTAGTCGGGCTTGCCGCTCGGCGAACGCTCGATCTTCTCGACGACGTGCAACTCCCTTGGAACCTTGTAGCCGGCGATGTGCACGCGAGCATGGGCGTCGAGCTCCTCGAGCGTCACCGAGTGGTCCGGGCGGACCTCGACGACCGCCGCCACCCGCTCACCCCAGCGTTCGTCGGGCACGCCGACGACGACCACGTCGAACACTGCGGGGTGCGCCTTCAAGGCGGCTTCGACCTCCTCGGGATAGATCTTCTCGCCGCCGGAGTTGATGCACACCGAGCCCCGCCCGAGCAGCGTCATCGTTCCGTCGGCTTCGACGACCGCGGAATCACCCGACACCGAATAGCGCCGGCCGTGCACGGTCACGAAGGTCGCCGCCGACTTCTCGGGATCCTTGTGGTATCGCAACGGCACGTTCCCACCGCGTGCCATGCGTCCGACGACACCGGAGCCCGCCTCCACGATGTTCATGTCGTCGTCGAGAACCACGGTGTCGGGACCCATGCGCACGGTCGGGAGGCCCGGCTTCTCGACACCGCCCTTCATGATCACGCGCACGCCGTTGTACCCGGTCTCGGTCGAGCCGACCGCGTCGGCGATGACGAGATTCGGGAATCGTTCGTGGAACTGCGCCTTTACGGTCGCGCTGAAGACCGCCGCGGTCGACGCGACGGCAACCAGCGACGACGCGTCGTAGCCCCCTTCGTCGAGCGCTTCGATCAGCGGCCGGCCCATCGCGTCACCGGTGATGCTGAGCGTCGGAATCCGGTATCGCTCCACGGCCCGCCACACGTCGTGCGGGTCGAACCTCGGCGTCAGGACCGTCGTGCGGCCGTTGATCAACCCGTTGATCGTCCCCCACTGCGCCGCGCCGTGCATGAGCGGCGCGATCACGACGCCGAACCCGGCATCGTCCGGCGCCTCGGCCGCGGCCTTGGCGAATTCCCATTCGTCGAGCACCCGCACGCCGGTTTCGAAATTGACCAGCCCGCCGAGCACGCACAACACGTCCTCTTGCCGCCACACCACACCTTTGGGCATGCCGGTCGTGCCGCCGGTGTAGAGGACGTAGATGTCGTCGTCGGATCGTTCGCCGAAGTCGCGCTCGGGTGACGCAGCGGCCAGTGCCTCGTCGTACGACACCGAGCCGATCGCGGAAACGTCCTCGCCCGATCCGTCGTCGATGGCGATGAGATGGCGAAGCATCGGCAGTGCATCGCGCACCGCGGCGATGCGGGGCGCGAACTGCGCGTCGTGCACGAGCGCGACGAGATCGGCGTTGTCGAAGAGGTATCGCAGCTCCGCCTCGACGTAGCGGTAGTTCACGTTCACGGGAACGGCGCGCAGCTTGTAGGCCGCGAAGATCGTCTCGACGAAGGCGTGGCTGTTGAAGCCGTAGACCCCGACGTGGTCGCCCGGGCCGATGCCCTGCGACGCGAGGTGATGGGCGAGGCGGTTGGCCCGCGCTTCGAGCTGGGCGTACGTGCGCGGCTCGTCGGCGATGATCAATGCGACCCGATCGGGAACGGTATCCACGACGTGTTCGGTGAGATCTGCGATGTTCCAGGCCATGAGTACTAGTTGAGCAGGGCGCCGCGAGCTCGGGCAATGCGAGACTGCACCCATGGACGTAGACCTGCCCGCCGAAGACGACCCGCGCCGGGTGGAGGTCAGGCGTTGGTTCACGGAACATCCCGCGCCGCGACCACGCCAGCTCGTCGAGGCCGGCTTCGTCGTGCCGCATTGGCCGCGCCCGTACGGACTCGACGCCGATCCCGCGCTGCAGTTGATCGTCGAGGACGAGATGCGACGCGCCGGCGTCTCGAAACCACTGAACCCGATCGGCATCGGACACTGCGGGCCGATCATCGTTGCCCTCGGCAACGAACAACAGCAGCAGCGCTACCTGTGGCCGATGCTCGCGGGCGAGGAGTTGTGGTGCCAGCTCTTCAGCGAGCCCGACGCGGGCTCGGACCTCGCGAACCTCGGCACCCGCGCCGAGCGCGACGGCGACGTGTATCGCGTGAACGGCCAGAAGATCTGGACGTCACTCGCGGATCACGCGAAGTTCGGCATCCTGATCGCGCGCACGCGAGGCGACGTCTCGAAGCATCGCGGCATCTCCTACTTCATCGTACCGATGGACCTTCCCGGCATCGAGGTTCGACCGATCCGCAACATGGCGGGCGACGCCGGTTTCAACGAGGTCTTCTTCACCGACGTGCGCGTTCCCGCGGAGAACTTGATCGGCGAGGAGAACCTCGGCTGGGGCATGGCCAAGTCAACGCTCGCGAACGAGCGGGTGTCGTTGTCGACCGGCGGCGGGCTCCAGTGGGGCTACGGACCGAGCGCGCGCGATCTCGTAGCGCACTTCCGTGACAACGGCGGGCTCGCCGATCCGATCGCGCGTCAAGCCGTCGTGGGCGCGTTCATCGAGGGTGAGATCCTGCGCTACCACCGCATGCGGATGATCTCGGCCGCGGTGAACAAGAAGCCGGGACCCGACGCGTCCTTGCGCAAGGCGCTCGCCGATCCCCACGGCAAGCGGGTCTTCACCCTGGCGAAAAACCTCATGGGCGCGGGTGGTTTGCTCGAGGCGAACGGCACCCTCGGAGCCGAATGGGACCGCGGCTTCCTCTTCAGTCCGGCGCTCACGGTCGGCGGCGGCACCAGTGAGGTGTTGCGCAACATCATCGCGGAGCGACTCCTGGGCCTCCCGCACGACCTCGATGTCGAGCAGGGCCGCACATGGGCGCAGACACGCGGCGGAACCGCGCCCGCGCCGCAGTGACTGTTCGCGCTCGTGTGGTCGGTGAGTCCGAGTGTGGTTCGTGTGTGAAGCGTGCAGGTGCGGGTTTGCCGCCGAGCGGGTAGGAGACAAGGCTCGCGCTGTTCTGGAGCAGGCGAAAGGCCTGGTCGGGGTAGGAGCAGGACGGACGGAGAGCACTCATGGACGACCCGCACGACACGCACGACCCGCAGCCGATCGATCTCGACGAGGTCGACGACCTCGACATCGGTGACGTGCTCGCCGCGCTCGGCACCGAAAGCGCGGTGTTCGCGCGCTGGAGTGAGCAACTCGGTCAATACGTCCAGGGTCAGGGCTCATTGGATGCACTCCGGCTGCGGTCGAATACGGAACCGCCTTGGCCCGACGTCGACAACCCGATGTTGCGTTACCTGATCGAGCGGACTTCCGAGATCGTCGATCGCGACGGCATCGACCCGGCGATCGGGTGGCTCGCAGCACACGCGTGGCTCGAGGCGACGATCGCCGAGCGAAGTCGCCTGGCGCGCGCGCTCGTCGACAACGGTTAGTCGCGGGAACCGCCCTCGGCAGCGTCGATCGCGGACCGGACGCGACGCTGCTTGACCATCGTGCCGTCGAGGTACTGGATGAGCCCGCGCAGCGGCAGCGTGAGCCGCATCCACTTCGGAGCGGTGACGCGCGCGGCGCGCGCGGCCACGCCGTCGGCGATGGCCGTCCCCGCTCGCCCGACGGGCACGACCTTCGTGATGAACCCCGGAAACGAGCTGCGAAGCTCGGGGATACCGGGTTTCTCGCTGGCCTCGCGTAGGAGCTTGGTGTCGATGAAACCGAAGTATGCGACGCCGACGTCGACGCCGGTGCCCGCAAGTTCGACGCGCAATGATCGACCGAGTGCCTCGACCGCGGTCTTGCTCATGGCGTAAGGCGCCGAGAGCGCACCGTTCACAATCGCGTAGAGCGACGAGATGATGAGGAGATAGCCGCCCGTCTCGAGCAATGAAGGGAGCGTCGCACGAACCGTGTTGACGACGCCGTGGAGGTTGACGTCGAGCACGCGATCGAACGCTTCTTCGCTGCCGGTCCGCACCGACTCGACCGGCGGTGCGATCCCGGCGTTGGCGATCACGACGTCGATGCGCCCGAACGCCCCGATCACTCGCTCGACCGTCGCGTCGAGCTGCGCGCGATCGATGACGTCGCCGTGCAGTCCGAGCGCGCGCGCCCCGAGGTGACCGGCCTCCGACTTGGCCAACGCTTCGTCGACATCGACGATGACGACCGTTGCGCCCCCGGAATGGAGGCGCTGCGCGGCGTCCAAGCCGATACCGCGTGCGGCGCCCGTGATGAAAACGACTTTGCCGTCGACATCCATATTCGCCATTCGGTCAGCCTACGGCGTGCTTGTGCGCGCTCTCAGAGCTTCGGGCGCGTCGTCGATCGAGACGCTCTCCACGTATTGCGGACTTTCCCGAGTGCCACCAAGGCCGACGCTACGTTGCCCACATGACGATCGACTACAAGTGGCGCGACGATTTCGACAATGCCGATGTGAACGCGCTTCACGCCGAGGGCTTCAACCACAAGGTCCTCGACGACGACTGGAAGCGACAGCTCGAGGAGCACAGCCTCGGATGGGTGAGCGCCCGAGACGGCGTCCGACTCGTCGGATTCGTGAACGTCGCATGGGACGGAGCGGTCCATGCCTTTGTCATCGACACATTGGTGACTGCGGACGCGCGACGGCAAGGGATCGGAACCCAACTGATCGCTGTCGCCCAGGCCGAGTCACGCGCAGCCGGATGTGAGTGGTTACACGTCGACTTCGAGGACAACGTACGGTCGTTCTACTTCGACGCTTGCGGGTTCACACGCACGAACGCAGGCCTCATAGCGCTCTAGCCGCGCACGCGCGCCGGCAAGTAGGCGCTGCGACTACAGACTGGCGACGGCCTCCGCTGCTGCGGAGATCGTCGCGGAGATGCCGTCGCGCGTCGGCGGTGGGTACGGCACGAGCCGGTCGACGCCGAGGCCGGCGAACGCCGACACAGTCTCCGCATTGAGCCGTACCCTCGGCGTCACGGTGATCTCGAGGGGGCCGAGCTCCGCCGGGCGCTCGGTCTCCAGCGCGGCCGCGCGCAGGCCCGCGAGACACACGGCCACCTCGTCGGGTTTCATCGCGAACCCGTACCAGCCTTGGCCGCGTGCGACCGCGCGCCGGTACGCGGGCTTCGTGTGCCCGCCGATCACGAGCGGGATCGGCCGTTGCACCGGACGCGGGTACGCGTCGACGCCGGAGAAGTCGGCGAAGCGGCCGTGGAACGCCGGATGCTCGTCGTACCAGAGGTGCTCCATCGCGTCGAGGAACTCGTCGGTGACGGCCCCGCGATTCTCAAAGTCGGCACCGATGGCCCGAAACTCCGGTTCGAGGTAGCCGACGCCGACGCCGAAGGTGAAGCGGCCGCGGCTGAGCACGTCGAGGCTCGCGACGTCTTTCGCCAGGACGACCGGGTTGCGCTGCGGGAGGATGACGATGCCGGTGGCGAGGCGAACCGTCGCCGTGTGCGCCGCGGCCCACGTGAGCGCGAGCAGCGGATCGAGAGCCGGATCCTGCGGGCCCATCGGCGAGGGCGGCGCCTGCGGATCGGGGAGCACGACGTGCTCCCCCGCCCATATCGATTCGAAGCCGGCCGCTTCCGCAGCCTGGACCGTCACGACGAGTTCCTCCGGAACCGCCGACACGCCCATGTTGACGCCGAACAGACCCAGCTTCACATCACACTCTTTCTCGCGCGCCTCAGGCGGTCGCCATCTCCATGAACGTACGCAGCTCACGCTGGACGTCGGGGCCCATCGGCGCGTAGAGGATCTCGGTGGCTCCCGCGTCGGCCAGCGCGTCGACGCGCATTCGCACCTCGGCCGCCGGGCCGGTCCAGGTGAACGCCTTCATCAGCTCACCGTCGAGCAACGGCCGATCACGTTCGGTCACCCGAACGAGATGGTCGTCGTGCACCGCGAGGTGTCGAACGTTTCCGGGAATCTCCTCCAACCGTTTCCGCCACTCGACCCCACCGGGAAGCGCGTCGACCGACGACGGCTCTCCCTCGTACATGGCGTGATAAACGACGGTGAGCCCCGGGCCGGCGGCCGCGAGGGCGCGCTCGGAGCCCGAGCTCTCGCCCTCGTCGAGCACGGTGCCGAACGCGAGCACCGAGCACCAGTCGAAATCGGGATCCCCGCCGCCGATGGTCATCACGCCGTCGCCGAGCTCTCGCGCGACCGCCAAGCCTTTCGGTCCGTTCGCGGCGATGACGATCGGAGTCCGGATCGGACGCGCAGGTGCGAAGTCGGGCCCATGCAGCATCTGCACGATCGCGCCGTCGACCTCGACCTTCTCGCCGCGCAACAGCGCGCGCAGTTGCTCGATGTACCGGCGCGTCCACGCCCACGTCAGCGGCTTTTGACCCATCGCCATGCGGCCGGTGAAACCGGTGCCGATCGCGACGGCCACTCGTCCCGGCGCCAGCTGCTCGAGCGTGGCGATCGCGCTCGCCTGCGCGAGCGGATGCCGAAGATTGGGAACGAGCACAGCGGGTCCGAGCGCGATGCGGGTCGTGCGTTGCGCGGCAAGCGCCGCGATCACCCAGATGTCGCCATACAGCGCGGGCGAGTCGAACAGCCACGCGCGCTCGTAGCCGAGCCTCTCCGCTTCCACGATGTGATCGATGACGCGCGCACCGGGCGGGAAGGCACACGAGATCTGCAACTCGAGCCCCTATGCGCCCGTGAGCTCGGCGACCAGCGGCGCGAAGTCGCGCGCCTTTTCGCCCGGGATGACGCTGTAGCTGTAGCCCCAACGCTCGCGGCGTTCACGCAGACGGTCTGCGCACTCCGACAGCGATCCGATGAGCGTGAGCGGTGAGGCGAGCACATCCTTCGGATCGGCGCTGAAGAGCTGACCCATGACTTCGCCGACACCGACCGTGTCGTCGGTGACCTCTGCGGCCGCGAGCCACGCGTTCAGCTCGATCTGGTCGAAGCGCGCGCCCGCGCCTTCGCGCAGCCATCCGACCTTCTGGTCGATGCGCTCCGGCATGGCGTCGTGCGCCGCCTCGGTGTCGACCTCACCGGAGTGGATCGACGCATTCACGCCGACGATGTCGGCGACTTCACCGGCGAATCGCAGCACGCGCGGTTGGCCGCCGCCGATGATGAACGGCGGACCACCCGGCGTGTACGGACGCGGCGTGCCCGGCAGATCGGTGATGCGGTAGTGCTCGCCCTCGAAGCTCACCGGCTCCTCGGCGAAGAGCGCCTTCAAGATCTTCGTGTGCTCGATCATCCGGTCGACGCGCACCTTCGGCGCTTCCATCGGGATGCCCGAACGGTCGTAGTCGAGCTTCTTCCAACCCGCGCCGAGACCGACCTCGAGCCGGCCCTCCGACAACACGTCGATCGACGCAAGCTCGCGCCCGAGCACCGCGGGGTGGCGGTAGTCGCAATCGAAGACGAGCGCTCCGACCTTCAGAGTCGTCGTCAGCACGGCCGCGGCGGTCATGGCCGCGATCGGTCCAAAGCCCTCGTCGAAGTGGTCCGGAACGAACAACGTCGAGTAGCCGAGTGCCTCGAGCTCGCGGACGGTGTCGGCCCAGGTGCGCCCGTCGAGCGGACCGTGGACCTCGACGCCGAACCGGAACCGATGCGTGCTCATTGCCCGGCGACCGGACAGACGCGCGGACCCGGCGGATATGTCACCGGCATGTGCTTGATGCCGGCGATGAAGTTCGATCGGAGCGGCTGCGCCTCACCGGTGCGCACGAGCGTCGGAATCCGCTTCGCCATCTCCTCGAGCAGCACGTAGATCTCCATGCGCGCGAGGTTCATCCCGAGGCAGTGGTGCGGCCCGCCGCCGCCGAAGCCGACGTGCTCGTTCGGGCTCCGGAGGATGTCGAACTCGAACGGGCGGTCGAATTTGTCCTCGTCGCGGTTCGCCGAGATGTACCAGATGCTGACCTTGTCGCCTTCCTTCAGCTCCTGGCCGTGCAAGACCGTGTCGCGCGTGACGTTGCGCCGGAAGTACATGACGGGCGATGCCCACCGGACGATCTCGTCGGTCGCCGACTGAGCGCGCGACGGATCGTCGACCAGCAACTGGTACTGCTCGGGAAAGTCGCAGAACGCCTTGATGCCGTGCGAGATCGAGTTGCGCGTCGTCTCGTTGCCCGCGACCGCGATGAGCAGGAAGAAGAGATTGAAGTCCATCTCGCTGAGCTGGTCACCGTCGACCTCGGCGTTGAGCAGCGCGCTGATGATGTCGTCGCGGGGCTCCTCGCGCCGCTTCGTCGCGAGCTCGTTCGCGTACATGAACATCTCGACCTGCGCGTTCATGACCTCCTCTTGCGAGACCATGTACTCGGGGTCTTCGGAGCCGATCATCCGATTGCTCCACTCGAACAACTTGTGCCGGTCTTCCTGCGGCACGCCGAGCATCTCCGCGATGACCTGCAACGGCACCTCGGCCGCAACGTCGACGACATAGTCGCAACCACCCTGCTCGATCACCTCGTCGATGATCTTGCTCGTGAGCTCGCGGATGTGCGGCTCGAGCATCCGCATCTGGCGCGGCGTGAAGCCGCGGTTGACGAGCTTGCGGTAGCGAGTGTGCTCCGGCGCGTCCATCGTGAGCATGAGGTTGCCCCCCTGCTCGAAGTTCATGTCGGGCTGCTCCTCGAGCACGACGACACCACCGCGCTTTTGGTCGGACGAGTAGGTCGCGCCGTCGCGCCCGACGGCGACCACGTCGTCGTACTTGGTGATGACCCAGAAACCGGGACCGTCGGGCTCCGGGTGCTTGTACACCGGCGCGTTCGCCCGCAAGTAGGTAAACCACTCGTGCGGTACGCCCTGCGTGAACTTGTCCCGGTCCAGCAGGTTGATGTCGCTCAACTCCATTGCGCTTCTCCCTCGAATCGTCGTGGGCAAACTACACGGCTCGGTCGGGCCGAAACGCTCGAACCACGACCCCCGCGTCGTAGTACTCGCGCCAGCCGGTGATCCAGCCGTCGTCGTCGAACGTGAAGAACGTGACGTACTGGTTGCAGTACGGGCGGCCGTTCTCGGCGACCACCGCATCGCTGCGGTGCTCGACGACGACGACGTTCGGATCCGTCGTCTCGTGGATCGTGTCGACGATCATCGAGAACCGGCTGAACGCGTCACGCGCGAACCGTTGGAAGTCTCCGATCGCGGCCTTCCCCACGTGGCGCCGGGGCATCTGCCCCGGCGCGAAGGGCAGTTCCATGACCGCGTCGTCTGCGAACAGCTCGACCAGCTCGTCGACCCGCATCTCGTCGGCGAGTCGCATGATCTCGCGTACGCGGTCGACGTTCGTGCTCACGCCGGCTTCTGGTTCCCGACGACCCACATCGAGAAGAACTGCGACCCGCCGCCGTACGCCTGACCCAATGCCCGACCGGTCTTCAACTCGACCTGGTAGTCGCCCGACCGCCCGCGCACCTGCTGCGCGGCCTCGCCGAACCGAACCATGCCCGACGCGCCGATCGGATTCGACGAGAGCACACCGCCGGACATGTTCCAAGGGATGTCGCCGTCGGGTCCGGTCGCGCCGGATTCGGTGAGCTTCCAGCCGTCACCCTCGGCGCAGAACCCGAGGTTCTCGAGCCACATCGGCTCGTACCACGAGAACGGCACGTACACCTCGGCGCAGTCGAAGTCGCGCCGGGGGTCGGTGATGCCGGCTTGCGCATACACGTCCTTGGCGCAGTCCTTCCCGGCTTGCGGGTTGACTTGATCGCGACGCGCGAACATCGTCGGCTCGCTGCGCATCGCCATCCCGTGGACCCACGCGACCGGCCCGGACGACGCGTCGGCGACCTGCTCGCTGCCGAGCACCATCGCCATCGCGCCGTCGGAGCTCGGGCACACGTCGAGGTAGCGGAGCGGATCCCACAACAGGAACGACTCCTCGACCATCTTCAGGTCGATGTCGGGGATGTGCAGGTGCGCCTTGGGGTTGCGGAGCGCGGCCCGCCGGTCCTTCACCGCGACGAGATGCCCGATGTGGCGCGGCGCGCCCGAGCGATACATGTAGGCGCGGATGAGCGGTGCGAAGTAGCCGCCGGCGCCCGCGACGAGCGGCGCCGCGAACGGCATCGGTACCGACAGACCCCACGTGGCGTTGCTCTCCGACTGTTTCTCGTACGCGACGGTGAGCACGCGCTCGTGCAGGCCCGCGGCGACGAGCTTGGCCGCGACGATGCTCGTGGATCCGCCCACCGAGCCGGCCGTGTGCACGCGCATCATCGGTTTGCCGACGGCGCCGAGCGCGTCGGCGAGGTACAGCTCCGGCATCGCGACGCCCTCGAACATGTCGGGCGCCTTGCCGATGACGACCGCGTCGATATCGCTCCAGGCCATGCCCGCGTCGTCGAGCGCCTCCTGCGCGGCTTCGCGCACGAGTCCCGCCATCGACACGTCCTTGCGCGCCGTGCGATGCACCGTCTGGCCGACGCCGACGACCGCGACTCTCTTCCCCGCCATCTGTTATTCACCCTCCAAGACGCAGACCAGGTTGTGTTGCAGGCACGGACCGCTGGTTGCGTGGGCAACTCCGCGATCGGCGGCGCCGTTCGTGATGCGCCGCGCGACCTCGCCGATGCGCACGAGCCCGGCCGACATGACCGCGTTCGCGGCGAGCGGGCCACCAGACGGATTGATGCTCGTCTTCGTCGCGTCGAGACCGAGCGCCTCGGCGAGGATCAACTCCTCGTGGCTGAACTGCGCGTGCAGCTCGGCGACGTCGACCTTGCCGTTCGCCACGCCCGCCGCCGCTCCCGCGGCTCGTGTCGACTCCGACTGCGTGAGGTCGCGCACTCCGAGCCCGTGGCCTTCGATGCGGTGTTCGATACCGCGGATCCAGGCCGGGCGCTTCGAGACCTTGCGGGCGAGATCGCCCGCCGCGATCACCACCGCGGCGGAACCGTCGGTGATCGGGAAGATGTCGGCGTCGCGCAGCGGGTGATGCGTGACCGGCTGCTTCAGCACGTCATCCGCGCTGACGTTCCCTTTGCGCAGCGCGTTCGGGTTCTCTTGCGCGTTGCGCTGTGAGCGGGCCGCGACCTCGGCGAGATCCTTCTCGGTCGCACCGTCGGCGTCGAGGAACGCGCACGCCTGCAGGGCGGCCATGTCGACCATCGACGGCCACTGCGGCAGCACGTAGTAAGGGTCGAGCTGCAACGCCATGATCTCGTGCAGGTCGCCCGGCGATGACTTGCCGAAGCCGTAGACCAATGCGCTGTCGACCTCGCCGGTCTGGATCGCGACCCAGGCTTCGTACAGCGCCCATGCCGCGTCCATCTCGACGTGACTCTCCCGAACCGGCGGCCACGCACCGACCGCGTCGAGACCGGCGACGAAGGCGAACGGCCCGCCCTGGAGGTAGTCGAGGCTGCCCGAGCACACGAAACCGATCTCGTCGTGCGCGATGCCCGACTGCGCGACGGCTTCGTGCAGCACGGGCACGATCATCTCCGTCTCGTTGTGCGACGCGTCGCGCGCGACGTTGCTGTACGCGAACGACACCACTGCCACATCTCGCATCAGAGGTAGTCCTTGTAGATCTCGTAGTCGGCGTCGGGTTCGCCCGTCGGCTCGAACCACTGAATCGACGTGTGGTCGGGCTTGAGCTCGTCGGCCCAATGGGCTTTGACGCGCTGGCCCATGTGCACGTCGTCGACGGCGACCCCACGGATCAGACCGAAGAACGTGTTGTTCGCGCCGTCGAGCAGGATCTGCGCGGAAACGTACGGGATCTCGGGCGCGAGCTCCGACAAGCCGGGCACGTTCACGACACAGAACGTCGTGATCACTCCCGTATCGCGTACCTCCACCTCGACCGACGTGGCCTCGCCCGACTTCGGGTCGGTGCCGCGCGACGCGGCGTACACATCGTCGCTCGACGGCGACCGGCCGCCGATGATCTTGCCCTCGCCCAGACCCTTCAGGTAGCGCGTCGTCGCGATACCGGCCGTCAGCGTGTATTCGAGGCGGATCGGTACGGTGATGCCCGTGACGGGCTGTTCGTCGTCGGCCGGCACGTGCAACGCCGCGGGTTCGGGCTCCTCGCCGTCACCGAGCGGGAGCCACGCCTCGATGTCGGTGATCGATCCGGTGCGCTCGGCGCGCCATTTCGGTGCAACGCGCGAACCCACCCGGATCGCGTCGGCGCTCCCGCAGTCGACGACGTGCAGCATCGCCGTGTCGGCGCCGTCGGGCCGGATGAGCGCGAACGCGAACGGCTTGTCGAGCGAGTGCTTGCCCTTCCGTGGTTGCGAGACCCACGTGAACGACTGCACCGTGCCGCGCGGGCCGACCTCGACCCAGTGGTCGCCGTCGGCTGCGACCGCCGCACTCGTCGCCGGGTCGTACTCCGTCGGCGGCACGAGCACCCGGCCGTCGGCGAGACGCACCGCGAGGATCCGGCCGTCACGCAGGCCGGTGAGGAACCTCCCGATGACCGGGCCGACCGAGCGCGTGTAGCCGCCCGGATACTCGATGACGTGTTGGGCTGTGAAGACGTCGGTCAACAGTGCTCCTCGAACAACGGGTCGAACTTCCCGGGCTCGACGTCGCGCTAGATCGCGCGGTCGTGCCCTTCCCAGTACGGGTCGCGCAACGTGCGCTTCAACAGCTTGCCGGTGGGCTCGCGCGGCAGCTCGTCCATGAAATCGATGCTGCGCGGCCACTTGTACTTGCCGAGCCGTCCCTGCACGTGCTCCATGATCGACGCCCGAAACGCGTCGTCGCCCGCGACGCCGGGCAACGGTTGGACGACCGCCTTGATCTGCTCACCCATCTCGGCGTCGGGGATACCGAAGACGGCGATGTCGGCGACCTGCGGGTGCTCCTGGATGCACCCTTCGATCTCGGCCGGATAGATGTTGATCCCACCCGCGATGATCATGTCGCTCTTGCGGTCGCAGAGGAACAGGTACCCGTCGTCGTTCAGGAATCCGATGTCGCCGACGGTGAAGAAGCCCTCGTCGTCGTGCGACTTCTTGGTCTTCTCGTCGTCACCCTTGTACTCGAAGCTGCGACCCGCGCCCATGCGCATCCACACGGTGCCCGGCGCGCCGGTGGGCATGGCGTTGCCGTCGTCGTCGGTGATCTTGAGCTCGGAGTTCGGCCACACCCGCCCGACGGTGCCGGGGTACTTGAGCCATTCGTCGGGCGGCGCGAGGGTGCCACCGCCTTCGGTCGCCGCGTAGTACTCCCAGATCACCGGACCCCACCACTCGAGCATCCGGCGCTTGGTGTCGACCGGGCAGGGCGCGGCCGCGTGGATCGCCCATTTCATCGCCGACACGTCGTACTTCTGCTTGACCTCGTCGGGCAGCTGAAGCATGCGGATGAACTGCGTCGGGACCATGTGCGTGTGCGAGCAGCCGTAGCGCTCGATGAGCCGCAGCGTTTCCTCGGGGTCCCACTTGTCCATGCAGACGACGGTGTGTTTCATGTGCAGCGCGTTGCCCGCGAACGTCGTGACTGCGGTGTGGTAGTTCGGCGACGTGCTCAGGTGGACTTCGCCGTGGCCCGGCATGATGCCGAACAGCTGCAACAAGAACGTGAACAGCTCCGCGGTCACGTCGGGGTCGATTTCGGCGAGCGCGCGCTTCACACCCTTGGGTTTGCCGGTCGTTCCCGACGTGTAGTGCATTGCCGCGCCCGTCGCGCGCGCTTCGGGCAGCGTCGTGGGTTGCGCGTCGACGAGCTCGGCGAACGAGCCGAAGCCCGGGATCGTGCCGTGGGCGAGGCGCGCGTCCGCCGGGATCTTCGCCTCGTCGGCCGCGGCACTCACGAGCGCGGCGAAGCGTTCGTGGCTCACGAATGCCTTCGCCTCGGAATCCTCGAGGATGTACGCGATCTCGGGCGCGCTCAGGCGGTAGTTGATCGGGACGTAGTAGAGGCCCGTCTGCAGCGCGGCCAGGTACACGGTGAAGGGGTGCACTCCGTTCGGCAGCACGGCCGCGACGGCGTCGCCCGGGCGCAGCCCTAATGCTCGTAGGGCGTGCGACAACTGATTGGCCCGAGCCAGGACCTCACCGGCCGTGTACTCGGTGCCGTCCGGGTCGACGATCGCGACGTATCCCGGATCGTCCTGCGCGTGTTGCCAGAATCCCATTCGCCGGGCTCCCTCCGACTGGGCATCGGTTCGCCGCAGAGTAGAACACGTTCCACCTTACGGTCTAGCCTCGGCTCGTGACCGAACGACTCGACATCAGCACCCGGCACTGCACGATCGAACGAGACGGGCGGGTCGTGATCTTCACGATGAACCGCCCCGAGAAGAAGAACGCGCTCTCCCCCGACATGCTCGCCGGGCTCGTGCTCGGATACGAGTACGTCGACGACGACCCCGAGGTCCGCTGCGCCATCCTCACCGGCGCGGGCGGTAACTTCTGCTCGGGGATGGACCTCACGTCGATGGGCCAGCAGTCGGACGACCCGAAGGTCCGGGAGGTCATGGCGCGCGGCAACAACCCGCACTGGAAGGCGTTACTGCGCGACTACCGACTGACCAAGCCGTTGATCGCCGCGGTCGAGGGCTATGCCGTCGCCGGCGGCAGCGAGATCCTGCAGGGCACCGACATCCGCGTCGCGGGCGAGGGCGCGATCTTCGGCGTATGGGAAGCCAAGCGGGGCCTCTTCCCGCTCGGCGGATCGGCGTGCCGGTTGCCGCGCCAGATCCCGTACACGCTCGCGATGGACATCCTGCTGCGCTGTCCGCCCGTTCCCGCGCCCGAAGCGCGCGAGATCGGTCTCATCGGCCACGTCGTCCCCGACGGTCAGGCGCTCGCGAGGGCCAAGGAGCTCGCAGCCGAGGTTGCCGAGATGGCGCCGCTGTCGACGAAGGCGATCCTGCGGGCATGGCGCGAGACCGAGCACATGAACGACGCCGAGGCGATGCAGCACCAGGACACGATCGGTTGGGAGGTCTTCGCGAGCGAGGACGCCCAGGAGGGCCCGAAGGCCTTCGGCGAGAAGCGTCCGCCCGTCTTCGAGGGCAAGTGACCGCGGATGTCCGAGGCCGCGCCCGGAATCCCCGACTCAGCTGCGTACGCGACTCCCGAGCGAGCGGAGCTCGCGAGCGCGATCCGCAACCTCATCGACACCGTGATGTCGGTCGAAGACGTCGAGGCGGAGACGTTGCACACGGTTGCGCAAGAGATCGAGCAGCTCACGTTCCGGCTCGGGCGCGGGCGCGACGAGGGCGCGGGTTATCGCCCGCGCAGCCACGGCGACTACCTGCCACGCTCGCCGATCGTCGGTGAGGCGAGCCCCCTCTCGCCGCGCCTCGACTGGGAGATCGTCACCCGCGACGACGGCAGCCAAGCCGTGGAAGCGCGCGGAACGTTCGGCGCCGCGTACGAAGGACCTCCGAGCTTCGTTCACGGCGGCTGGGTCGCGTGTGCATTCGACGAGGTGCTCGGGATCGCGAACATCGCCTCCGGGAACCCGGGAATGACCGCGCGCCTCGTCGTCCACTACCGCAAACCGACGCCGCTGTTTCGCGAACTGCTGCTGCGGGCCTGGGTCGACCGGGTCGAGGGCCGGCGCGTGATGTCACGGGCCGAGATGTACGACGGCGACACCCTCACGGCCGAGGCCGAGGGACTCTTCGTGCAACCGAGACCCGAGCTCGCCGAGAAATACTTCGGTCCTCGGTCTTGACGCGCCGCCCGCAGCCCGGGTTGTAGGCCTTCACGCCCGGGCCGGGAACGGATTACTGAAGCGCGAGCGCCTGGGCGCCGATGATCCCAACGGGGAAATAAGGCGTCTCCGGAGCGTCGCCGTGGAGTGTCCGACCTGCAAGTATCCCGTCCCGGCCGAGTGGTCGATGTGTCGACGCTGTGGCGCGCCGCTGCACAACGACCTCGAGGTTGCCCGGGTAACGATCCCGTCGAGCCTGTCCCGGCGCCGATCCGCCTCGGGGGTCGCGACTTCGTCGCCTCCCGCGAGTTCCTCCGCGGCAACTGCGGCCGCGGCATCCGCCCTCCGCTCGATGCCGCCCGACACACTCCTGCCGGGCTCCATGACCCGCCCCGACAACCTGCTGCCGCATGCGACCCGAAGCACGCCGGTGCAACGGCCGGTGCCGACGCCGGTCCACGCGGGCACCCGCATGCGCACGCGCGTCGCGGCGTTTGCGAAGGCGCAACGGCAGCATCTCCTCGCGATCGTGATCGTCGGCGTCGCGCTCACCATGAGTCTCATCGCCGCCTGGCCGGTCGTGTTCGGCGGAGATACGCCCTCCGCGGCAACGAGCGCGGCCGACCAGGCGCGCGCGACCGGCGTGCTCCGCACGGTCGTGGGCGGCGGGCGCACGCTCTTCGCGCCGCGCCACTCCTTCGCGCAGGTCTCACCGTCGGCGCTCAGTGCGCGCTCACACGACGTGCCGGTCGTCGCCGCGACCGCGAGGGCGCGCACGGGCGAGGTCTCGATGCGCGTGACGAGCCCCGGCGTTCTCACACTGGCGACTCCGGCCGACACCAAACGCTGCGTGTTCGCGCGCGATGAGCCGACGACATCGGGCACGCAGTTCGTGACGATTCCCACCGCCGACTGTCGCGCGGCTTCCGCGCCGGCTCAGGGGTGGAGCCCTCGATGACCGTGTGCCCCGACTGCGGGAAGACAGTGCGGCCGATCTGGCCGTCGTGCCGCAGCTGCGGTGCCCTGCTCATGGCGATCCCCGCGCCGCTCGCACCCGCGGGCGCAACCCGGACTGCCACGGCCACGAGCGCGGGCGCGGCTGCGGTCGCGGCGCCCTCGGCGGCCGAGCAGTTCTTCGCGCCCGCGGTGCTGCAACCCGTTGCGCAACTGCCGATGGCGGCCCGGCCCGCGTACGCGAGCACCACGTCGACCGACAGCCTGCGGAAATGGTTCGTGCTGTTCGGAATGGTCGTCTTCATGGTCGCGGCGCTCGCGACCGCGTGGTTCACGCTCCGATCGAGCTCGGGCGCGCACCACCAGACGCCGGTCGTGCTCGCGCCGGCCGTCCCGGCCGCGGGGCTGCCGACCAGCCTTTCAGCCGTCGTCCGCATTCAGGCGGAGTCGACGCGACGCGCCGCGGTCCAAACGCTCGAGCAGGTCGGGAGCGGTGACGTCACCGCGCTCGCGGCGATGCAGCCGAGCTTCACCTGGCTCGCGGGCAATGCGCCGTCGACGGATTCACACGTTGTGTCCGTCGCGCAAACCGCGGGGGTCGTCACGATCGCGGTCGCGGCCTCGAATCACGACGTGTGCGCATTCGCGCAGTGGTCGCCCGGCGCGTCGCCGCTGTACGTGACGATGGCGCACGAGCCTTCGTGTGCCGCGGTCGACGCGCCCAAGACGGGCTGGTCGAGCGAGGCCGGCGGCGCGGCGTCGGACCTGCCCGACGCCAACGGCTGAACCACTAGCGTCGGGCCCATGGCGGGGTCCGAGCAAGCGATGCCCGAAAGCGCCGTGCTCGCGGTTCGCGAGTGGGAGGCGCGCGGTCGCCGACTGGCGATCGACGACCGGTGGGCGTGGGTGCTCGACGTTCCCGCCCTCGACGACCGCGGCCTCGATCCCCTGCTGGTGCTCCACGGCTTTCCGTCGTGCTCGTTCGACTGGCGCCACGTGCTCGACGCCCTCCGCGCGCAGCGCCGGGTCGTGGCCGTCGACTTCCTCGGCTTCGGCCTGTCCGCGAAGCCCGACGTGCGGTACAGCATGCGCCTGCAGGCCGACGTCGTCGAGGCGGTCGCGCGCGATCTCGGTCTGACCTCCGTCGCGTTGCTCACGCACGACATGGGCGACACGGTCGGCGGTGAGTTGCTGGCGCGCAGCCTCGAGGGAACCTTGCCGTTCGCGGTCACGCGCCGCGTGCTCACCAACGGCAGCATCTACATCGACATGGCGCAGCTCACCACCGGACAGCAATTACTGCTCTCGCTCGACGACGCGCCGACCGATCTCGTGCAGGCCGACGGCTTCAAGGCCGGTCTCGCGGGGACGTTCTCGTCGAACTCCGACATCAGCCCGGACGAGCTCGACGCGCAGTGGCTGTTGGCCGAGCGCAACGACGGCCACCGGCTCCTCCCGCGCACGATTCGCTATATCGAAGACCGGCGCGCCGAGGAACGACGCTTCACCGGCGCGATCGAGACCCACCCGTCGCCGCTCGCGGTCGTATGGGGCGCGGACGATCCAATCGCGGTCGTCGCGATGACCGACGAGCTCAGCCGCGCGCGCGCCGACACGCACGTCACGATCCTCGACGGCGTGGGCCACTACCCGATGATCGAAGCCCCCGACCGCTTCGCGGCAGCCGTAACCGCCGCCCTCTCACCCGCAACCCCCAACTAGGCGTTGAGGGCGTCGAGGCGATCGACGGCCTCGACGTACTCCTCGACCAGACGACGGATCACGTCGCGCGACGAGCGCACCCGGTCCATCATGCCGACGACCTGACCCACGGGCATGCCAGTGAGCTCGCGGTTCTGCGCGCGGCTAACGCGCGCCATGACGTCGGCGACCAACATGTACTGGAGCGGCATCGGCAGGTAGCCGGGACAGTCGGGCCGGTCCCACGCGTCGGTCCACTCGGTCCGCAACTGCCGCGCGGGCTTGCCCGACAGCGCGCGCGACCGCACCGTCTGGGTGGAGTCGGCCGCGAGCAGCTTCTCGATGACCAGCGGCGTCATGTCGCTCTCGGCAACCGTCAGCCAGATCGAGCCGGTCCACACGCCCTGCGCGCCCATCGCGAGCGCGCCCGCGATCTGCGAACCGTGCGCGATCCCGCCCGCCGCGAGCACCGGGGTGGGCGCGATCGTCTCGATGACCTGAGGCCACAGGACGACCGAACTGATCTCGCCGGTATGACCGCCCGCCTCCGTGCCCTGCGCGACGACGATGTCGACACCGATGTCGACGTGCTTCTGCGCGTGACGCGGGCTACTCGCCAGTGCCGCGACCTTGATTCCACGCTCGTGCGCGGCGTCGACGATGTCCGCCGGCGGCGGCCCGAGCGCGTTCACGAGCAACGCCGGCGCGTGCTGGAACGCGATGTCGATCTGGGGACGCGCGGTCGCGTCGGTCCAGCCGAGCAGGTGGTGACCGCCGTCGGAATCCTCGGGCAGCGGCGGCACGCCGTGCTCGGCGAGCACCTTCTCGACCCACTCCCGGTGCGCGGGGCTGATCATCTGCTCGAGCTGGCCCTCGAGGTCGTCGGGGTTCACCCCTTCAGGCAGCTCCACCTTGGCCGGCATGACCAGGTCGACGCCGTACGGCTTGCCGTCGACGTGCTCGTCGATCCACTTCAGCTCGATCTCCAGCTCCTCCGGCGTGAAGTAGAGAGCCCCGAGGACGCCCATCCCCCCGGCGCGGCTGACGGCTGCGACTACGTCGCGGCAGTGGCTGAAAGCGAAGATCGGGAATTCGAGCCCGAGGTCCCGGGCGAGCTGGGTGCGCATTCTCCGATCGTACGAACCCGCACTTCACACCTGCAACACGTTCTAGGTTCGCGCTACGGTCCGGCGCGTCATGACCGGAACTCGTGCCGCCGAGACCGCGGCCCGCAAGGAGCGGCTCATCATGGCCGCGACGGCGCTCGCCGCCGAGGGCGGCTACGACGCGGTGCAAATGCGCGACGTCGCCGCCCGCGCCGAAGTCGCGCTGGGAACGCTCTACCGGCACTACGCGTCGAAGGACCAACTCCTGCTCGCGGCGATGGCTCAACAGGCCGCGACTCTGCGCGAGCGACTCGTGCAACGGCCGCCGAACGGCGACACTCCCGCGGCGCGCGTGTCCGACGTGCTCAAGCGCGCGTCGCGCGCGCTCGAGCGCGCTCCCCTCGTCACAAAGGCGATGCTCGCCGCGATGTCGTCCTCCGAGGAGGCGGCGGTCCCGCTCAAGCATGAGATCGACTCGACCTTGCGCGCGATCATCGCCGACGTCGTCCACGGCGACGGACACTGCACGACGTTCGCCGATCTCGACGGCATCGTCCGCGTGCTCGGTTCGGTCTGGTTCGCCGAGCTCACCTACTGGAGCAACGGCTTGAACCAGTCGTCGTCGATGGGCGACAACCTCGCGTCGGCCGCCGAGCTCTTGCTCGGCTGAACGCGGTTCAGGAAGCCGCCGCGTTGAGCGCCGCGCGCACGTCACCGATTACGGCCGGGTTGGCGGGGTTGCTCGAGTCGACGGGCCCGATGATGATCCACGCGGCTCCGCAGTCGACGTACGGCCGGAGTCGGGCGACGAGGGCGGTCGCGCCCTCCTCCAGCGGACGAGCCAATCCGCCCCACGTGAGCGTCGCGTGCGGCGAGATCTCGCGCACGAGCGCGCCCTGATGTGCGAATCGGTCCGGCGCCGAATCCCAGGAGTTCCAGCCGTCGGCGATCGTGACGATCTCGCGGACCTGTGCCGCGCGTCCGCCGACCCACACCGGATAGTCGTTCCCCGCCGCCGCGCGCACCGCGTTGTGCAGCGCGTCCACGCGATCGACCATCGATCCGAAGTCGAGTCCGAAGGCCTCGTTCTCGGCGCGGCTCTGCGAATCGCCCGCCCCGATCCCCGCGATCAGACGACCCCCGCTCACCCGTTGCGCGGTGGAGAACGAGTTCGCGAGCGTCGCAGCCGGTCGCAATGTCGCGCGCGCGACGAGCGTGCCCACGCGCACCCGTTCGGTTTCGGCCGCGACCGCGCCGAGCAGCGCGAAGCATTCGAGCGCCGGCCGGCGATTCGGCGGGTCGCCGCGCCAGAGATGGTCGTACACGAACACGCCGTCGAGCTCGGCCGCCTCCGCGGCCCGCGCAAGCGTGATCGGGATCTCGGGATCTTCGACGAACGACGGGAGCGTCAGGCCGACGCGGACGGTCACCGGAGCAGGCTCCGGGCCAGCACGGCCGCGCCGACGGCCCCCGCCCGCTCCCCGAGCTGCGCGGGGACGATCGAGACGGGCGGCCGGTAGTCGACGCCTTCGATGTGGCGGCCGAAGGCCTCGCGCAGTGGTCCGAACAACAACGGGCCCAGCTCGACGAGGCCGCCGGCGATCACGATGCACTCGGGATCCAGGATGTTCGCGAGCCCCGCCAGCCCGAGCGCGACGTTCTCGGCGTACTGAACCAGCAGCGCGCGTGCGTCGGCGTCGCCCCGGGCTGCGGCGATGCCGACGCTGGCGCCGGTGACCGCGCTCGGATCTCCGCCCGCGGCCGCCACCAACGCGGCGCCACCGCCCCTCGCGACGAGATCCCGGGCCATGCGGCCGAGCGCGGTTCCCGAGGCAATCGACTCCCAGTGACCCCGCTCACCGCACGCGCACAACGGCCCGGCGGGATCGACGGTGAAGTGCCCGAACTCCGCGCCGAAGTTGTGCGCGCCCCGGTACATCCGGCCGTCGAGCAGCAGGCCGCCGCCGATGCCGGTACCGAGCGTCACGAGCATCACGTGCCGCTTGCCGACTGCCGCGCCGTAAGTTGCCTCGCCCAGCGTCGCAACGCTCGCGTCGTTGTCGACGGCGACGACGTGTCCCGTCGCGTGCGCGAGCGCATCGCGCAACGGCGCGTCGCGGACGTTCGGCAGGTTCGGCGCGTACCGTACGACGCCGTTACGGTCGACGAGCCCGGCCGCGCCCACGCCGACCGGCGCGCCGGCGGAATCGAGCGTGGTCACGATCGACGCACCGGTCGCTACCAGCGCGTCGAGTCCGGTGTGCGGTGAGCCGAGGCGTTCCTCGCGCAGCACCTTGCCGTCGTCGGCGAGCAGCACGCCGAGCACCTTGGTACCGCCGATGTCGAGTCCGATCGTGGGCACCATGCCGAGCTACGACGCGTCGGCGCCGGCGTCGGTGTCGGTCTCGAATCGGGCGCCGGATCCCGGGCGCGCGTCGATGTCGATGTGATGCACGCGCCCTTCGCGCGGCTCGTGCGTGTCCCGTGCCGGCCGCGCTTCTCGTTGTGACTCGACGAACTCGTCGGCCGCGTCGACCAGCGTGCGCATCGCGCGGAGCAATTCGTGCGCCGCGTTCCACAGATGATCGACCGCGTCGCCGTCGTCGGGCGCGCCGGGCGGATCGTGCGCATCCATCAGACGAACTCCACGACCAGGCGATCGTCGACGAAGCGCGCGCCCGCGACGTCACGACGAACGAGACTGTCGGGCAGCACGAGCGCGCGCCGGTGCGGTCCGACCGTCAGCACGAGCTCGTCGCCGGTGCGGCCGAGCCGGACTTCGTCCCGCTCGGTGAAGGGAAGCTGCACCGACAAGAGCAGAGCGTCGCCCGAGGCGTCGACCTGGAACGGCTCGGTGTGCGAGAGCCGGGCCGCGGCGTCGGCCTCGCCGTAGAGGTTCTTGGCGAAGATCGACAACGCCGGCATGCCGACGATCTCCTCGTTCGCGAGCTCGGCCGCAAGCAGCGGAAGCGGCGCGAACGCGTCGGCGATCACGTCGAGGTGCGCCGCTTGCGTCGCCCGCCATTGCGTCAGCCAGGGATGGTCGAGCTCCGCCGGCAGGATGCGGTTCGCGATCACCGCGTCGACGTGGTAACCGAACAGCGAGAGGTACGTGAACGTGCGCCGCGCCTCGGCCACCACGAGCCGCTCGGGGTTGACGACGAGTCGCGCGCTCGTGATGTCGCCGTCGGTCAGGAGCTCGCGCACGCCGTCGAGGCGGTCGTAGAACCGGCGAACCGCGTCGAACACGCCGTCGGCCGCGATCGGAATCCCCGAGACGCGCTGCAGGATCGGTCGGGCGATGCGCGTCAACCGGCGCTGGGTGTCGAACATCCGCTCCATGTACCAACCGAGGACGTCGGGCAGCGAGAGCAGGCGGATCGTCTCGGCCGTCGGTGCGCAGTCGACGACGACGAGGTCGTAGTCGCCGCTCGTCGCGAATTCCTTGATGTCGGCGAGCGCGAACACCTCGTCGAGTCCGGGGATCACCGCGAGCTCCTCGGCTTCGACCGCGCCGGCGCCGGCCCAGTCGAGCACGTCGACGAGATACGAGCGGACGTCGTCCCAGGCTTCTTCGAACCGAATCCGCGCGTTCAGCTGCTGGCCGAAGAGCCGGTGCGCGATCGGCGTGGGGCGATCACCGAGGGGGGCGTCGAACGCGTCGGCGAGCGAGTGTGCCGGATCGGTCGAGCACACGATGGTGCGCAACCCGTGCTCGGCCGCGCGCGTCGCCGTCGCCGCGGCCACCGTCGTCTTGCCGACGCCGCCTTTGCCGGTGAACAAGAGAATGCGCATCAGGCGGCGAGGCTACCGCCGCGGTCAAGCGACGGCCTCTACTTGCCTTTTCAATTCTTTCAAGGCGCTGCCCATGATCAAACCCGCGGCCCGGCGCTTGACCAGCCCCGGGAGTGGTACGGCCAGCTCGACCGCGAGCTCGTAATGCACGCGCGTCGACGCCGGACCATCGGGGTCGAACCGGTAACTGCCGTCGAGGCGGCGCAACGTGTCGCCTTCGACGAACTTCCACGAGAACGCACGCGGCGCCTCGGAGTAGTCGTACTCGAGCACGTAACGGACGCTCTTTCCGAGCGCGGCGGCCCGGTATTCGACGCGATGGCCGCGACCCTCTTCGTCGCGTTCGAGGATGCGCACGTCCTTCACGTCGCGCACCCACTCCGAGTACGACTCGAAGTCGACCGCGACGTCCCAACAACGGCCGGCCGGCGCCTCGATACGAATGCGCTCGTTCGCGGTCTCGGTCATCGGCGCGCTCCCTTCATGACGGTCGGCGGCCGCCGGGCCGGGTAGACACCGTGCCGCGCGCCCCATAGCGCCGCGCAACCCAGCGGAAACATCGGCACGAGCACGCTGAACGGGTTCGCCCACGCGGTCGCGAGCGCCACGACGATGCACACGCCCGTCGCTCCCAGCAACTGGGCGCGTCGCTCCTTGGGCGCCGAAGAGGTGAGGAACACCCATGAGCTCACCGCGATGTCGTCGCCGCGCGCGGATCGGACGAGCGCGAGCCCGAAGGCGTAGATCCAGATCGGCAGCGACGCGAGGAACAAGGCGACGCTCACGATCGTCGCCGGCGTGTTCAGAGCGTGGAGACCGGCCGCGTCGGCGATCGCGACCATCGCGAAGACTCCGAGCATCGACCACGACGCGACAACGATCGCCTTCCCGGGCACCCCGCCAATGTACCGGGACGACAAATCTCCGGGCGAAGAACGGGTCACCGAGGGAGGGCCACGGCAACCGAGAAATTACCCCGGGCAATTGGCAACAGGCGGGCGACAACGCGGTCGTACGAGTACTCCCCCACCGCACGCTCGCGTGCGGCTCGCCCCATGCGGGAACGCCGCTGCGGATCGTCACACAACTCGCGGAGCGCCGACCGCACCGCGCCCACGTCACGCGGCTCGACGACGTATCCCGTCTCCCCCGCGACCACGGCTTCGTGCGCACCGCCGCTCCGTCCGGCGACGGCGGGCACTCCGCACGCGGCGGCCTCGAGAAACACGATGCCGAACCCCTCGGCCTCGATGCCGCCCCAACGGTCGCGACAGCACATCGCGAACGCGTCGGCGCAGGCGTAGAGACTCGGGAGATCGGCTTCCGACACTCGCCCGACAAAGCGGACGCTCGCATCGCGGCGGCGGGCCCGGCGCTCCAGGCGAGCACGATCGCGACCCGCGCCCGCGATCGCAAGCTGAACTCCGGGCATTCCCGCGACCGCGTCGATGACCACGTCGAACCCCTTGCGGGGCACGAGCCGCGACAGCCCCAACACCAGTGGACGCGAGGGATCGAGGCCGAAGCGCATGCGTGCCGCGGATCGCGCGTCGTCGTCGAGCGGTTGGAACCGTTCGCCGTCGACACCGGGCGGCACGATCACCCCGCGCAGTTCGCAGCCCGCGACGCGCACCGCCTGGCGCGCCGGATAGCCCCCGGCCGCAACAACCGCGGCGGCGCCGCGCACGATCCTCCGGCCGCGCGACCGGAGCCCCGGGATGGTCGCGGGAACCGTGATCTCGGCGCCGTGCGCGATGACGACGTAGGGCGCGCTGCGCAGTCGCGGTCCGATCAGACCGAGCGGCAGCATGGGATCGAGGAAGATCACATCGGCCTGGACTTCACGGGCCAGCGCGTCGACGTCACGCCTCAGCGCCGGAGTAGGGAGCAGCACCTTCTGCCGGGCGCGCACGACCCGGAACGGTTGTTGCGCGTCCCACGCGGCCGCGCCCGCGTGCGGAGTCGTGAGCACGGTCGTTTCGTCGGGCGGAAGCCGCCGCCACAGCTCGTGGAGATACGACTGGATGCCACCGAGCTTCGGCGGAAAGTCGTTCGTGACCAACAAGCTCGGCATCGCCGCGGATGCTACGAGCTACGGGCGCGCAACAGGATCAGTCCGAGCACGGCGCTGACCGCGCCGGTCGTGAACGCGCCGCGATTGCCCGAGACGGCGACGACGGCACCGCAGACGAACGCGCCGACGCCTTGCGACGCGTCGAAGAACGACGAGAACGTGCCCACCACCGCCGCCCGGTCGGCGTCGCCGATGCCTACGAGCGCGAGCAACAACAGTGCCGGGTACATCAACGACATGCCGGCGGCCAGGACCACCGTGCCGACGACGAGTCCCAGGACCGTGGGCCACGCGGCGACTATGCCGATCCCGAGGGCGGCGAGCGCGAGCGCCACCGCACCCGCGTCGCGGCCGCCGAGACGGTCGGGCACACGCGCGCCGACGATCCGCACCATGAGGATCAAGATCCCGTAGAGCAGGAAGATCGGCCCGGAGTCGATGTGGAGCTGGTGTGTCGCATACAGCGGCATGAACGCGCTGAACCCCGCGAGCGGGATGAGCCCGAGGAACAACACCGAGCCGGGCTTGATGGCCGCGCGGTGCAGCAGGTGCTTCGACGGCGGTTCGGTTATCTCGCGGGGAACCTCGACGGTGAAGAGGCCGACGAGGGCAGCCGCCAGCGCCAACGACGCCGAGACCACGAACGTGAGCTCGTAGCGCGAAGTCCCGCGCAAGTACTCGCCGAGCGCGGGACCGAACGAAAGCCCGCCGTACACCGCGACCGACCAATAGGAAACGGCCTCGCCCCTGCGTTCCACCGGCGACAGGTCGGTGATCATCGTCGCCGCGCCGACGAAGAAGCCCGCCTCACCGAATCCGGTCACGACGCGCATGAGAATGAGCCACCAGAGCGCGTGCACGACGCCGTACACCACCGTCGACGCGGCCACGATCAACGCGCCGCCGATGATGAGCACGCGGCGGCCGATGCGGTCGCCGACTCGTCCGGCGTACGTACGCAGCGCGATCGCGCCGACGGCGAACGCGCCCACGGCGACACCGACCGCGACGCTGCCGGCGCCGAGCGAGTCCTCGACGTAGTGCGGAAGCACCGGAGTGAGCATCGCGAGCGCCAGGAAATAGCAGAAACCGGAGGAGACCACGACGAAGAAGCGCGGCGTCAGCAACCGCGTCGACATGGAGGCCGGTTCCGTCATTGGTTGGCGAGCTTCAGAGCGTCGTCCCACGACGCGCGCTCCGCGATCATCCGGCGATATTGCATGACGAACCGCGGCCGGTTGAAGCCGAGCGCACCGAGCAGCCGGCCGCCGCGGCCGAACAGCGCGACGAACTGACGCTCGTCGAGCGTCCCGTGTGCGACACAGACGTCGGCGTCGGCCGAGACCACGCCTACGGTCTGGATCTTGCGGTCGTACTGATCCGACCAGACGAACGGCACCGGCGCGAACGGTTCCTCGTGCCCGAGGAGCCGGCGAGCGGCGTGCACGCCCTGCTCCGTGGCGTTCGTCCAATGTTCGAGCCGCATCCGCTCGCCGTCGAACAGCGCGTTCGGCCACCGGGCGACGTCGCCCGCGGCCACGATCCCCGGGGCCGCCAGGCACGTCTGGTCGCACACCACACCGTTGTCGATCGTGAGCCCCGATCCGTCCAGCCACGCCGTCTCCGGAACGACGCCGACACCGACGACCACTACGTCGGCCGCGACGACCGAGTCGTCACCGAGAAGAACGCCACGAACCTGCCCGGCGCCATCGTCCTCGATCGCGTCGACCTGCACGCCCGTGCGGAGGTCGACGCCGTGATCGCGGTGGATCGCGGCCAGTACTGCGCCCAGCTCGGGGCCGAGCCCGCGCACCATCGGCTGCGGCAACATCTCGAGCACGGTTACCTCGAGGTGCCGAGCGCGGCACGTTGCCGCGATCTCGGCGCCGATGAACCCGGCACCGATGACGACCACCTTCGGTCGAGCATCGAGCAGCTCGCGCAACGCGAGCGCGTCGTCGAGTGTTCGCAACGTGAACAGGCCGGCGAGATTCGGTTGGTTCGCGAGCCGGCGCGGCGAAGCGCCGGTCGCGATCACCAATCCGTCGAACGCGACGCGCTCGCCGTCGTGCAGCTCGACCTCGCGCGCCTCGGTGTGGAGCGCGACCGCGCGCGCGTCGAGGCGCCAGTCGAGGTCGAGATCGTCGACACCCTGCTTGCGCAGCACGAGTTGGTCGGGCTCCCAGTCGCCGCGCAACAGTTCCTTCGAGAGCGGCGGACGGTCGTACGGCAGGTGCGGCTCGGCACCGATCGCGACGATGCGGCCGTCGAACCCCTCGCGCCGAAATGTCTCCGCGGCGCGCAATCCGGCGAGCGAGGTCCCGACGATCGCCACAGTCCGCATGCCCCGTCGAACCTACCAACTGGCCGGAATCCTGACATGGCCGTCATACTTACGGCCGCTCGCCCGCCCCCCTCGTGGAGTCACCGCATGTCCAAGTCGTCGCCGTCCGCTGCTTCGCCGTCCGCCGCGCCAGATGGCGACGCGCTCGACGTCGACGTGTCGGGACGCGCGCTGCACCTGCGCGACGTCGACATCGGCGCGTTCCTGCACCCCAAGACCATCGCCCTGATCGGCGCGTCGGAGCAGCCCGCCAAACCGAACAGCGCGATGACACGCAAATTCGCGCAATGGTCGGAGCAGAACGGCGCGACGTTCTATCCCGTGCACCCGGAGCGCGAGACCGTGCTCGGGCATCCCTGTTTCAAGTCGGTGTTCGACATCCCGGGCGACATCGACCTCGCGATCATCCTCACCGGTCGCGCCGAGGAGACCTTCGAAGAGGTGCTGCGGCGCCAGGCCAAGTTCGCGGTGATCTTCGCGGCCGGTTTCTCCGAGACCGGCGCCGAGGGCGCGAAGCGCGAACGCCGGCTCGAGGAGCTCGTGCGCAGCGGCGATGTGCGGCTGCTCGGCCCCAACACGAACCTCAACGCGTTCGAGGAGTTCCGCGCGGATCTCGACGGGCCGTCGATCGCGCTGATCACGCAATCCGGCCACCAGGGCCGCCCCGTGTTCCAGGGCCAGGAGGTGGGCATCCGGCTCACGCATTGGGCCCCGACGGGCAACGAAGTCGACCTGGAATTCGCCGACTTCGCCCGGCACTTCGCCGAGCAATCCGAGGTCGGGGTGATCGCCTGCTACATCGAGGGCTTCAAGGACGGTCGCACGCTGATGCTCGCGGCCGACCACGCGGCGAAGCTGCGCAAGCCGATCGTGATCGTGAAGGTCGGCAAGACCGAGGCGGGCCGGTCGATGGCGCAGTCACACACCGGCCACCTCACCGGGTCCGACGCCGTGACCTCGGCGGTATTTCGCCAGTTCGGCATCACCCGCGTCGACGGACTCGACGAACTGCTCGAGGTGTCGATGGCGTTCGCGCGCACGCGTCCGCCCCAGCCGCCCGACTGGGCACGTTCGAAGAAGCAGCCGGGCGTGTGTGTGTACGCGATCTCGGGCGGCACCGGCGCGCACATGGCCGACGTGCTCGCCGACGCCGGCTTGCAGCTGCCCGATCTCGCCAAGGAATCGCAGCGGCAACTGCACGACGAGCTCATTCCCGCGTATCTGCGCGTGTCGAATCCGGTCGACTGCGGTGGTCCGCCGGTCGCGGACGCTCGCGGCCGCAAGATCCTCGACGTGATCCTCGCCGACAACAACGTCGACATCCTCGTGATCCCGATCACCGGCGCGGTCGTGACGTTCAGCGAGCCGTTCACGCGCGACATCATCGAAGCCGCGAGGAGTACGACGAAGCCCGTCTTCGTCGTGTGGGGTGCGCCCGCGGGAACCGACGACACCTACTACAAGCGTCTGCTCGACGGCGACCTGCCGGTGTTCCGCACGTTCCACAACTGTGTAGCCGCGGTGAAGAGCTACGCCGACTACTGGACGTTCTCCGATCGATATCGGTCTCCGTTCGCCGACGCGCCCCGCGAGCCGTTGCCGGCCGCCCGCAAAGCCCGCAAGCTCCTCGACGGATTGGAGCCCGGCGAGGCGCTGTCGGAGTGGAGCTCGAAGAAGCTCATCCGCGCCTACGGCATCAAGACGTCGAAGGACGAGCTCTGCGCAACGCCGGCCGAGGCGGTGCGCGCGGCCAAGAAGATCGGATTCCCCGTCGTGATGAAAGTGTCGTCGCCCGACCTTTTGCACAAGACCGATGTCGGGGTCGTGAAGGTCGGCGTTTCGTCGGCCACCGAGGTGCGCGCCGCGTACGACGAGCTCTTGCGCAAGGCCGCGAAGGCCGATGGCCGCGCGCGCATCGACGGAGTGATGGTGTGCGAGATGGTGACCGGCGGCGTCGACATGCTCGTCGGCGTCTCGACCGACGAGCTGTTCGGGCCGGTGGTCACGGTCGGGCTCGGCGGCATCTTCGTCGAGGTGTTCGGCGACGTGACCTTCCGGGTCCCACCGTTCGACGAAGACGAAGCGCGCCGCGCTCTCGCGGAGTTGAAGGGCTTCAAGCTGTTGGAGGGCGTGCGCGGTCGACCTGGAGTCGACATCGACGCGTTGGTCGATACGGTGATGAAGGTGCAGAGACTCGCGCTGGATCTCGCCGGCGACATCCGTGAGCTCGACATCAATCCCCTGGTGGTACGGCCCCGCGGCGCGGTGGCACTCGACGCATTGGTGGTGAAGCGGTGAGCGACGCTGTAGACGAGACGACGGACGCGTCCGGGGAGTTGCTGACCCGGCTCGATAACGGCGTGCTGTGGTTGACGATCAACCGGGCCGACAAGGGCAACGCGATCCCCTACTACGTGCGCGACGCACTGATCGACGCGTTCCGCAACGCGCACGTAGACCTCGGAGTGCGTGCCGTCGTGTTGACAGCCACCGGCGACCGGCACTTCTGCACCGGCGCCGATCTCTCGGTTCCGCAGCCCCCGCGTGGCTCGCGTCCGCCCGAAGCCCCCGAGCGCGTCGTCGGGTCGGCCGTCAACATGATGCGCGCCGGCTTCCAGCAGCTGATGACCGCGATCCAGGACTGCGAGAAGCCCGTCGTCGTTGCGCTGAACGGCACCGCGGCCGGCGGCGGATCGATGCTCGTGCTCGCCGCCGATCTCGTGATCGCGGCCGACAACGCCAAGCTCATCCAGGTGTTCGTCCGGCGGGGCCTGATCCCCGACGCGGGCGTCGCCTACCTCTTGCCGCGCGTGGTGGGGATGCACAAGGCGAAAGAGCTCGTCTTCTTCGGTGACGACCTGTCGGCCGCCGACGCCGCGCAACTCGGCATCGTCAACAAGGTCGTTCCCGCCGCGGAGCTACGGGCCGCCGCGAAGGAATGGGCGGAGCGCCTCGCGAGCGGTCCGACGAAGGCCATTGGCTGGTCGAAGAAACTGCTGCACGACGCGTCGGAGCTGTCGCGCCGTGACCTGCTCGAGGAAGAGGCGATGCTCGTCGAGCTCAACACCTCGACCGAAGACTCGAAAGAAGGTGTCGCATCGTTCCGCGAGCGCCGGCCGCCCGATTGGAAGGGCTGGTGAGCGGGTGGCTCGTCAACCGTCGAGCGGACTGATCAAGAACAAGACCGCGGTCGCCGGAATCGGGCAGACCGCGTTCGGCAAGGGACTGGCCGACACCGAGCTCTCGCTCGCGTGCCAGGCGATCTCGAGTGCGCTCGCCGACGCGGGCATCCATCCGTCGGAGGTCGACGGCGTCGCCTCGTACACGATGGAGCCGAATCGTGAGGTCGACGTGGCCCGTAACGTCGGGCTCGGCGAGATCACGTGGTTCTCGCAAGTCGGGTTCGGCGGCGGCGCCGGTTGTGGGGTCGTGGGCCAGGCGGCGATGGCCGTCGCGACCGGTCAGTGCAGCGTCGCGATCGCGTGGCGCGCCCGTAAGCGCGCCGATCCGACGAGCCGACCGTGGGCCCAGGCGCAGGCCCGGCTCGCCGACAGCAGTCAGTGGACGCGGCCGTTCGGTGTGATCCGTCCCGTCGACGAGATCGCGCTGCTCACGCGCCGCTACATGCACGAATACGGAGGCACACGCGACCACCTCGCCAACATCGCGCTCGCATTCCGCAAGCACGCCTCGCGCAATCCGGCTTCGACCATGGGCCACAAACCCATGACGCGCGACGATTACATGAATGCCCGCTGGATCTCGGAACCGCTGTGTCTCTTCGACAACTGCCTGGAGACCGACGGCGCGCTGGCGGTCGTGGTCGTATCCGCGGAGCGGGCCCGCGACCTGAAGCAGCCGCCCGCGTACATCCACGCGTTCGCGCAAGGCTTGCCGCCACAGCATCAGACGATGACGAACTACTTCAACGAAGACCCCCTGCGCGGACCGGCCTGGACCGCGGCCCGGCGCATGTGGGAGATGGCCGACGTGACACCGGCCGACGTCAAGGTCGCACAGCTGTACGACGCGTTCAGCCCGCTCATCATCTTGTCGTTGGAGGGCTACGGGTTCTGCGCGCGGGGCGACGGAGGTCCGTTCACCGACGACGGCAACATCGAATGGCCGAACGGACGCCTCCCGGTCAACACGTCGGGCGGCGGGATGTCGGAGGCGTATGTGCACGGCTTCAATCTCGTGCTCGAAGGTGCGCGCCAGATCCGCGGCACGTCGACCGCGCAGGTCGAGGGTGCAGACGTGTCGCTGGTCACGAGCGGCGAAGGCGTTCCCACCTCCGCGATCCTGTTCACGAAGGACGCGTGAGCGATGGAGACGGGATGGCTGTTGCCCGATCTCTCCGATCCGACGGCGAGCGAATTCTGGCTGGGTTGCGCGCGCGGTGAGCTGCTCGTCCAAGCGTGCGGGTCGTGCGGGACGCGGCGGATGCCGCCGCGGCCGATGTGCCCCCGTTGCCGATCGACCGACGTGAGGTGGGAACCCACCTCCGGACGAGGTCGCATTTGGTCCTTCATCGTCGCGCACCCGCCACTCTTGCCGGCGTTCAGCGCGGTTGCGCCGTACAACGCCATCGTCGTCGAGCTCGACGAAGCTCCGACGATCCGCTTCGTCGGCAATCTCGTCACGGGCGCCGACGGTGAGATCAACGAGATCGACCCGGCCACGATCACGATCGGCGAGCCCGTCCGCGTCGTGTTCCACCGGATCGACGACGTGACGCTCCCCCGCTGGGCCCGGTCCTGATCGGCGTTTTACACAGCATTTACGAGCTCACGTCATGGTTGGTGTCGACCCCGGTCCTTTCGTCCCGGTCGACAAAGGACGGAGCGGCCGGGGTCTCACGACGCGGGGGGACTGGGTAACCGCGGCCGTGCATTGCGTAGGCAGCCGGCGTCTCCGGTTCTTCCCCCGAAGACGCAAGGTCGGTCCGGCGGCGGGGGTGCGATCCCGCCACCGGACCGAACCTGCGGACCGGTCGCGCTCGTGGGCTCAGGCGCTCGGGGCGGCTGCGCCCGGCGGTGCCTGACCGTTCGGTCCGCCACCGAAGCCCTGCTCCGTCGACGTGACCTTGAAGCTCGCGTCGATCTTCAACGTGGCCCGGGTGCCGTCCGCCTTCGTGATGTGGGCCTCGTACGGCGAACCGGCCGAGTCGGTCTCGACCCGTATGATCGTCGCGCCGGGAGCCGCGGCGAGCGCCGCGGCCTTGACCTTGTCCGCGGTGGTACCGGTGAGCACGGTCTCGCCCGGCCCGTGCGACAACGTCGCCGGGTCCGCCGCCGGAGTCGCGGACGACGGGGGCGTTGTCGACGAGGAGCCGGTTGTCGCCGCGTTCGCGATACCGGCTCCGCCGATCGCCGCGCCTAGAGCGGCCGCGCTGACGATCAGCCAGCGCCCGCGTTTCGGGGTCGACCTCGATTGCGGTGTCGGCTCGGTCTGCAGTTCGGATTCCATGATTTGCTCCTTCAGGTAGCGGGATGCATCGGGGGATCTCCGAAGCGATCCCACGTTGCGCCGCGCATCCGTGAGGGGCCGCAGAACCGAGTAAGCGACGCTGAAGAAGTCGAGCGGGGCCGGACGGCGGTTAGACGCTCGGACGGGTTGCCGCGATCTTGGCGGCACGCGCGAGTCGCGCCCCGACCTCGCGCGCAAGGATGCGCGTCCGCACGCTGCCGACGAGCGGGACCTCGGGCAGCTGCAGCACCACCTGGGCGCGGGCCCGGCTCGTGAGCCGCGCCCAGACCTCACCCCGGATGTCGATCGGGAGGTGGCACAGGGCGACCGCGACCGTTGCCGGCTGGCCTTCCGAAAGCTGCCCGAACACCGCGGCGACGCGACCCAGTGGATGACCGGCGACGCCGTCGAACGGGCAGTCGGCCGCGTTGTGACCGTCGAGCACCGGCCAGTCGACTCCGTTGCGGACGGCACGGACGAGGGCATGGAGCGCCCCGATCCGCTCGTCGTCGGAGGCATCCCGAACCTGGGTCAGCCCCTCCCGCAAGCGGACCCGCTCGCGCATCGTGAGCAGGTGTCCGATGGCGTCGGCGTGTGGCGTCGGAAGCACGCTGAAGGCGAGCGCCGCGCGTCTCACGCCGGCCGCGAGAGTCGGCGCGGTTGCCTGCATCCGGATGTTCTCGGCGCGGACGGGGCGCGGGTATAGCGCCTCGGACGCGTTTCGGCCCCGACCGCAGGGTCGGGGCCGATCGCGGGTCGACCGCGGCGGGGGTCCGCAGTCGACGCTGGTCCGGTTGAGTTCAGGCCGCCTTGCGGGCGTCGTCGAGGGCATCTTCGTGGCCGTCGTGACGGAGCGCGCCGAGCGTCGTCTCCCAGCGCAGCTGAGACACCAGCCACGAGATGGCCTGGACCTTGGCCTCGCCTCGGATTCCGTTCATGACGACTCCTCTCGAGCACGTTCCGTAGCCGCATCGAGCTGCTACGTTCGCCACCGAGGAGTAACTGCTCCTGAGCAACGAGCCCTGAGTCAATGCTCCTGGTGGAAGAACACTGCGAGTATATGCTCTCAGTGTCTACGCTGTCAACCTAAAGGACCTCGTCGGTGCCCGATTCCCGGTGGCGGATCGACGAGCTCGCCCACGAGGCCGGCGTCACCGTCGACACGATCCGGTACTACGCCCGCGAAGGCCTGCTCGCCGCCCCCGAGCGAGCGGGACGCCACAAGCTCTACGGCCCCCCGCATCTCGAGCGTCTCGGCCGGATCCGCGAGCTGCAGGCCCAACGGTTCTCGCTGGCTGCGATCCGAGCGCTCCTGAACGCGGACCGCCCCGGGCTCGAGGAACTCTTCGTCTCACACGGGCGCAGCTACACCCTCGAGGAGCTGGTCGCCCGTTCGGGACTCGACACCGAGCTCATCGCGCGCCTGCGCGAGATCGGGCTCCTCGCCGAGCCGGAGGCGCTCGGGCACGACGTGTACGACGACAACGATCTGGGCCTCCTGCGCGCGGTCGTGGAGCTGCGCGAGGTCGGCATGACCGACGACATCATCGTCGAGCTCGGCGCCATCTACGTGCACCACTTCCGCGCGCTCCAGGCCGACGTGCACACGATGCTCGCCGGCGTTGACCGCGACTGGGATCAAGACGAGCTGGTCGCGATGCAGCGCCGGCTGACGGCGAACTCGCAACGCATGATTCCGGCCGTCGACCGCGTGTTGAACTACGTGCACCAACGCACGATCCAACGGCTCACACTCGAGGCCGTGCGTACCGCTCAGGAGACGCGCACGGGAGTGGGCGGGGTACCGCTCGACGACGCGACTTCCTAGTCGTGCAGGTCCCAGATCCGCGCCGCGTTCCCGCCGGTGATCAGCGCGCGTTCCTGCTCGCCGATCCCGCCCATCATCTCCTCGATCGTCTTGCGCGAGTACGGCCAGTCGTTGCCGTGATGGGGATAGTCGCTCGACCACATCATGTTCTCGACGCCGACCCGGTTGCGCAGCTCCACACCGGTGCGGTCGACGATGAAGCTGGCCGCGTTGTTGCGGAACCAGTACGACGACGGCGGCTCCCTGAGCGGTAGGTCGCCCCAAACGCGGTTCCGCCACCAACGGTCGTCGATGCACTCGAGGAAGTGCGGGATCCAACCCACGCCGGTCTCGATCCAGCAGACCTGCAGCTCGGGAAAGCGCTCGAACACGCCCGTGAAGATCATGTCGGTCATCGCGCCGGTCGCCATCGCGAACACGTGGCTCATACCACCGATCGCCTTGGCGCGGGTGGCCTCGCTCTGCATGTTGTAGAGCTGGTTCCCCTTCGCCGCGGCCGCTTTGCGCGACGCGCTGCGCTGCTGACGACTGATGATGTTGATGTGGATCGACACCGGGACGCCCTCGTCGACCGCCGCCGCCCAGAACGGGTCGTCGTCGCGCGAGATGCTCCCCTTGCCGGCGGGCCAGTTCGAGATCAGCACGCCCTTCGCGCCGCGCGCCTTGGCTTTGCGCAGCGAGTCGACGGCGTTGTCGATGCCGAGTGACGGGATCTGCGCGAGCCCGATCAACCGGGTCGGGTCGGGCGCGCAGAACTCCTCGAACAGGAAATTGTTGTAGGCCTCCACGCCGGCCAGCACGAAATCGTCGTCGTCGTCACCGAGGAAATGGCTCATCGTGCGCTGCGGCGGGAACAGGATCTCCGCGTCGACGCCGTCGATGTCCATGTCGGCGAGCCGGGCCTCGCCGTTGTAGCAGCCGGTGCGCGCCTCCTCGTAGGTGACGCCGTACCAGCGGAACTTGTCGAACGGCATGCCCGGCGTCGCGACGAGCCCGATCGGGTCGGGATCGCCTCCGACCGCGGTGAGCCACGCGTCGCCGCCCTCGTGATCCTTCACGAGCTTCGGCGCCTTGTCCTGATGCTTGGACGACAGCCAGTTCGTCCAGATGTCGGGGGGCTCGAGGATGTGGCAGTCGGCGTCGACGACCTCGTACTTCGTCATTGCGGTACCGTCCTTTGCTGACGTTCGTGTCAGTTTATTCGGAGGGGGTAGCGGTGGCGCAACGCCTGCTGGCGGATCTGCGCGTCGTCGATCTCGGCGGCGAGCCGTCGGCTCGGGCCGCGCGCGTCCTCGGCGACCTCGGCGCCACCGTGGTCCGGGTCGTGCCACCGACCGGCGATGTATTGCGCGCCAACGTGGCTCGGGCGTGGAACGCCGGGAAGCAGGTCGTACCGCTCGCCTCTGACCATCCCGATCTCGACGAGCTGCTGGCTGCGGCCGACGTGGTCTTCGACTCGCCCGGCGCCGACGGCACTCACCAACTCGACCCCGCGCGCGCCCCGGGCGCGGCGTGGGTGAGCATCACTCCGTTCGGACTCGACGGACCACGTGCGTCGTGGCGTGCGTCCGATCTCGGCGTCATGGCGTCGAGCGGAAACATGTTCTGTACCGGCGATCCCGATCGGGCCCCGGTGCGCTGCACCGAGCCGGCGGCGTATGCACACACGGCGGGTGAGGCCGCATATGCAGCCTTGAGCGCGTTGTGGAGCGGCGTACCGCAGCGGGTAGACGTGTCGATGCAGGAGGTCGTGCTCGTTGCGAACATGGTCGCTCCGGCGAACTTCCCCAAGACCGGGAACCGCGGCGGCCGACGGGGCGCGAACATCGGCCGCACGCGCGAGATCTGGCCTGCGCTCGACGGCTTCGTGTCGTTCGGGCTGCGCGGGGGCAAGGCACGCGTCGCGAGCCTCGAGACCATCACGAAGCTCGTCGCCGCCGACGGCATCCCCGCCGACGCGCTCACGAGCCAGGACTGGATCACCTTCAACCAGAACACCGCCGGCGACGAGCAGCTCGACGCGATCGCGACGGCCGTCGCCGCCTACTTCTCTCGCCACACGATGCAAGAGCTCTACGACATCGCGTGCGAGACCAACCTCATGCTCGCACCCGCGAACTCTCCAAAGGAGATCTACGCGTCGGCCCAGCTCGCGTCCCGGGAGTTCTTCGGACCCGTCGACGGCATCGAACGATTTCCGCGATCGTTCGTCGTGGTGCGTTCCGCCGACGGCGTCGCGGCGCCGGTGCGACCTGAATCCGCCGGGGGCGAATCCGATCGCATACCGCCGACCTACCCGCGTTCCCCGCCCATTCCCCGTGGAAGCAAGGCCTGGGAGGGCGTACACATCCTGGAGTTCGGGGCCGGCGCGGCCGGGCCGATCGCGACGCGGTACTTCTCCGAGAACGGCGCCATCGTCCTGCGGATCGAGTCGCGTACGCGCCCCGACTTCCTGCGCGCGATGGCGCTCGCGGTTCCCGACAACCCGCATGGCCTCGAGGGCGCGCCGATGTACGACGGGCTCAACGTCGGCAAGCGCAACCTCACGCTCAACCTGAAGCAACCCGCAGCCGTCGAGATCGTGCGCCGGCTCGTCGTCGAGTGGGCCGACGCCGTGGCCGAGAACTTTGCACCGCGCGCGATGAAGAGCTTCGGACTCGACTACGACAGCCTCGCCGCGATCAAGCCCGACCTCGTCATGATGAGCGCGTGCCTGAACGGCCAGACCGGTCCGCACAAGGATTACCCCGGCTTCGGCGGCCAGGGCTCGGCGCTCGCCGGCTACAACGCGCTGACCGGGTGGCCCGACCGCGAGCCCGTCGGACCGTACGGCACGATCACCGATTCGCTCGCGCCCCGCTACGTCGCGGCCGCGCTCGCCGCGGGTCTGCACTACCGCCGCCGCACCGGCCATGGCGTGTACCTCGATGTGTCGCAGGTCGAGTCCGCGATCTGGACGCTCGCGCCGTGGCTCCTCGACTACGAGATCGACGGCGTCCTCCACCTGCGCGACGGCAACAACCACCGAGATGCGCGCCTGCACGGCGCGTTCGCGTGCCTCGACGAGGACGGCATCCGCGACCGCTGGGTCACGATCGCGTGCTGGACCGACGACGAGCTGGCCCGGCTGCGATCGATTGCAGGCGACGACGTGGAGTCGTGGACGCGGGTGCACACGCGAGCCGTTGTCGCCGAGCAGCTCCAAGCGGCCGGGATCGAGGCAGTTCCGGTTCACGACTTCGCCGACCTGCACGACGATCCGCAGCTCACGTACCGCGGTCACTTCGAACGACTCGAGCACCCGTTCCTCGGCCCCGGCCTGTACGAACGGAACGGATTTCGTCTCGCTGCGTGTCCGGGCGGCTACGACCGGGCGGGTCCGACGCTGGGCCAGGACAACGAATGGGCACTCGGCGAATTGCTGGGCTTGAGCAACGCCGAGATCGACGCATTGCGGACGACCGGCGCGGTGGAGTGAGCTAGGCGTGTGCACGTACGCCGCGCGACTCAGGACGATCGAGCCTGGATCGCCGAGGCGATCATCAACGCGTTTGCGTCGACGAGGCTCGTTTCGCGAGGTCGGGTGCACGAAGACGCTTCCATCCTCGACGGTTTCGTCGTCGAGAGCGACGGCCGCCCCGTCGGGTGCGCGCTGTGGCACGAGGTCGAAGGTGACGCCGAGCTCGCCGTGATCGTGACGACCTACCGCGGCGCGGGCGCCGGCACCGCGCTGCTCGACGCGGTCGTCGACTACGCGCGCGCACACGAATGGAAGCGCCTCTGGTTGATAACGACGAACGACAACACCGACGCGCTCCGCCTCTACCAGCGAGCCGGTTGGGATTGGGTCGCCTGGCATCGCGACGGGGTCAGCGAGCACCGAGCCCTGAAACCCGAGCTACCCGAGGCCGGTGCGCACGGCATCCCGATCCGTCACGAGATCGAGCTCGAGTACCCGCTCTGAAATGTCCGGATCGATTGTTGCGAAACGTCCGTCGGGCTGGTTCGGCCGTTGGCTGGCACTCAACGCCTTCTTTGCCCTGGTGCTCAGGGTGATGTACATCATCATCGCGAGCGGGCAGGTCGGCGGTGACGGCCGCTACTACCACGCCATCGCCGCGCTGGTCGCCGACGGCAAGGGTTTCATCGATCCCAAGCCCTAGCTGCTCACCGGACAGGTCATCGCGTCCGCGCCGCACCCACCCGGATGGCCACTCGTCCTCATCGGCGCCGCGTTCGTCGGGCTTCGCACGACGCTCGAGCAGCAAGTCATCGCCTGCCTCATCGGCACGGCGACGGTCGTAGTGATCGGGTTCGCGGCTCGGCGGCTCGCCGGAAATGTCGCCGGGCTCGTCGCGGCGTGCATCGCGGCGCTGTACCCGAATTTCTGGCTCTACGAGCGAGAGTTGATGTCGGAGACCCTGACACTGTTCGCAGCCGCGCTGACGATGCTGCTCGCGTACCGTTTCCGTGATCGACCGACGCGGGCGCGAGCGGTCGCCCTGGGGCTCTCGTGCGGCCTGCTCGCCATCACGCACGCCGAACAGTTGTTGCTCGTCGGCGTCCTGCTGATACCGCTCATACTTCTTGCCCGAGACGTTCCGCGACGACGTCGCGTCGGGTGGGCGCTCCTGGCTACTACCGCGGCGGTCGTGGTGATCCTGCCCTGGGCGGCGTACAACACCGCTCGGTTCCACAAACCCGTGCTACTCGGCAACGAGTTCGGCGTGACCGTTGCCATCAGCAATTGCCCCTTCACCTACTCGGGCTCTCACATGGGCTTCCAGGACCTGAGGTGCAGTTCCGCGGACCTGCTGCAGGGTCGGATCACAGGACGCGACGTGGCCACGCGAGACGGCCAATTCCTCCACGTCGGCGTCGACTACGCGCGCAATCACGTCTCTCGCATACCTCTCGTCGTCACCATGCGTGAGGCGAGAACGTGGAGCGTGTACCCGCAGCAGCTGCGCCTCGACGTCGGGAGGAACACCAGCTATCGCATCATCGAGCTCGGGTTCCTCGTCTACTGGGTGCTGGTCCCCTTCGCGCTAGCCGGCGCGGTGATTCTCCGGAGGCGACGCGTGACCCTCTTGCCGCTCATGGCGCTCGCCCTGAGTGTGAGCCTCGGAGTCGCGGTCACCTACGGCTTCACCCGCTTTCGCGCCGGGGCGGAGGTCGCCATCGTGCTGCTCGCTGCGGTCGCCGTGGATGCAGGCTTGCGCCGACTCTTCCCGTCGCTCCTCGCGCGCGACGAGCTGCAACGCGCCGACGTCAGTACTGGCGGTAGTACACGCGATCAGGGCGACGGACCTTCTCGACCAGAATGAACACGTTGTGCCACGGGTCGGCGAACCACGTGGTGCGCACTCCCGCGACGTCGGCCACCCCTTCGACGAGGAACTTCACGCCTTTCGTCTCCAACACGGCGCGGCAGGCTACGACGTCGTCGCACAACAGACCGACGTGCGTGAACCCGAGCCTGGTCACGTCGGGCGGCAACGGCGCGCGTGTGGTCATCGACGGATACTCGATCACCTCGATCACGCGGTCGGTACCGTCGTCGACGCCGACGATCGCGGCCTTCACGACGACGGGCTCGGGCAGGAGCTCACCCATGTCGCGCGTGATCGCGTCGCCTTCCATCCGATACGGCGGCGACAACACCACGAGACCCAGCACGTCGCGGTACCACGCGACCGCGGCGTCGACATCCGCGACGTGCAACGCGGTGTGCGCGAGACCGGTGATCACGAGAACGAGCGCAGCATCCCGCGCACCCATTGCGCGTTGTCGGTGCCGTTCCAACCCGCGAGCATCCCCACGCTCAGGTCGTCGCACCCGTAACGCAACGGCCCGTGGTCGTCGCAGATCGCATCGACGATCCGGCGCGCCGCTTCGTCGGCCGGCGTGTACGCATCGCGGATGCCCTGACGCCCTTCCCAAAGTCGTTCGGCGAGCTCGCGGTACTCGACGTGCTCGGCTGCAGCCGGGGGCCGATCGGATGCCGCCAGCATGTCGGTCTCGATCGGGCCCGGCATGATCTCGATCACGCGGATGCCGAACTGCGCGACCTCCGCGGCGAGCGACTCCCCTATTGCGGTGACGGCCGCCTTCGACGCGCGGTACGTGCCGAGGAACGGCACGGGCGCCAACGTCGACGAAGACGTGACGTTGCAGATGACCCCTCCTCCGGCGGCGCGCATGATCGGCACCGCGCGCTTGGTCACCTCGACGAGCCCGAACACGTTGGTCGCGAACAGTCGTTGCCACGATTCGATCGGCATGTGTTCGACCGGGAGGTTGTCGCTCTCGACGCCCGCGTTGTTGACGAGCACGCGCAAGCCTTCGGGGAGCGCAATCGTCGACGGGTCGGTGACGTCGAGCCGCTCGACCCGCATCCCGGAAAGGTCGGCGCCGTCGGCCGGATTCCGCATGGACGCAACGGTTTCGAAGCCGCGCGCCGCGAGCTCGATCGCGACCGCGCGCCCGATACCGCGACTCGCGCCCGTCACCACAGCAGTGCCCTTGGGTTCCATGCGCGATAGCGTGTCACGTCTCGCGATGGACCTGCGCTTCACCGCCGATCAGGAACGCTTTCGCGCCGAGGCGCGGGCCTGGCTCACCGATCGTCTCGACGGTCGGTTCGCGGTCGTGCGCGGGCGCGGCGGACCGGGCGACGAGCACGAGCTGTTCGAAGAACGCCTCGAGTGGGAGCAGGAGCTCGGTCGCGACGCATGGATCGGCTTGGGATGGCCCGCCGACTACGGCGGCCGCGGCGCGACTCTGGTCGAACAGGTGATCTTCTACGAGGAGTACGCGCGCGCGTATGGACCCGGGCGCGTGGGAATCGTCGGCGAAGGGCTGCTCGGCCCGACGGTCGTGCACTTCGGAAACGACGCGCAGAAACGCCGCGTCCTGCCGGGGATCCTGCGCGGCACCGAGATCTGGTGCCAGGGCTACTCGGAGCCTGACGCCGGCTCCGACCTGGCGAACGTGCAAACGCGCGCCGACCTCGACGGCGACGAGTGGGTGATCAACGGCCAGAAGGTGTGGACGTCGCTCGCGCATTGGGCGCAGTGGATCTTCGTGATCGCGCGTACCGACCGCGCCGCGCCCAAGCACGAGGGTTTGTCGTACTTGCTCGTCCCGATGGACCAGCCCGGACGTATCGAGATACGCCCGATCGTGCAGATCACCGGGCACAGCGAGTTCAGCGAGACGTTCTTCGACGGCGCGCGGACCGCGGCCGGCAACGTCGTCGGCGAGGTCAACGCCGGTTGGCGCGTGGCGATGGGAACGCTCGCCTTCGAGCGCGGCGCATCGACGCTGGGCCAGCAGCTCTCCTTCGAGAGCGAGCTGATCACCATCACCGACCTCGCGCGCGCCAACGGCCTCGCGAACGAGCCGGTCGTTCGCCAACGGCTGGCCGATGCGTGGATCACGCTGCGGGTGATGCGCTTCCACGCCCTGCGAACGCTGCCGATGCTCGAGCACGGCACGGTCGATCCCGCGACAGCGATCCACAAGCTGCTGTGGGCTTCGTTCCATCGCGGCTTGGGCGAGCTCGCGGTCGACGTGCTGGGTGCGAAGGCGATCGCGTCCGACGACGGCGACGACCGCTTGACCCGTCTCTTCCTCTACTCGCGCGCCGACACCATCTACGGCGGCACGAACCAGATCCAACGCAACGTGATCGGCGAGCAAGCCCTGGGTTTGCCGAAGGAGCCACGATGACGAACGCACCCCCGTCCGTACCCACGCCACCGGCATACCCCCCCGGGCGCGGACTGCTCAGCGGTAAGACGGTGCTCGTCACCGCCGCGGCGGGAACCGGGATCGGGTTCGCGACCGCGAAGCGCGCGGTCGAGGAGGGCGCGCGCGTCGTCGTCAGCGACATTCACGAACGCCGGTTGCGCGCGGCGGCCGAACAACTGGGCCCGAACACGCACTCGGTGCTCGGCAACGTCGCGGTCGAGGACGACGTGCAACGTCTCGTCGCGGAAGCGATCGACTTCGGCGGCGGGCAGCTCGACGTGCTCGTGAACAACGCCGGGCTCGGGGGAACGGCCACCCTCACGGAGATGACCGACGAGCAGTGGTTCTCGGTGCTCGACGTGACGCTCACGGGCACGATGCGGATGACGCGCGCCGCGTTGCGGCACATGACGGAACGCGGCACGGGGGCCATCGTGAACAACGCGTCCGTCATCGGCTGGAGGGCCCAGGAAGGCCAGGCGCACTACGCGGCCGCGAAGGCGGGCGTGATGGCGTTGACGCGCTGCGCGGCAATCGACGCCGCGCCGAGCAACGTGCGCGTGAACGCGGTGGCGCCGTCGCTCGCGATGCACCCGCATCTCGCCAAGGTGACGACGGAGGAGCTACTCGCGGAGCTCGAGACGCGCGAAGCGTTCGGACGGGCGGCCGAGCCCTGGGAGATCGCGAACGTGATCATCTTCCTCGCGAGCGACCTGGCGTCGTACATGACCGGCGAGATCGTGTCGGTCAGCAGCCAGCATCCCTGAGCAGGTCGGATGCTCGCAGCGAGCCCGGAGGGAGCTTGCGCCGGGCGGCCCCGTTCGCCGCCGACTGGAGCTGCGCGTTCACCGGGCTCGCCACGCCGTACGTCCGCGCGAGGAGCGCAATCTCGCCATTCAGATAGTCGGTCTCGAGTGAGCCCGTCCCGCGCCGCAGGCTCTGCCAGGTCGATCCCCCACCCCGCGCGAGGCGGGGTGTCAGGCGATCGCCCCGGCGTTCGCGATCCTCCTCGATCGAGGCCACGTCGATACCCGCCGTGCGCAAGACCGCCGCGCCTTCGCGCCGGGCGAACCGGGCGAGCGAATTCGCGTCGTCACCCGGAGCGCACAGCGCTTCCACGGCGTTGCCCAGGTTCATCAGCAGCTTCGCGTACTTCCAACGCATGACATCGGATCGCGGGATCGATTCGAATGTCGCGCCCGACAGCGCGGACGCCACCGCGTGCGCGGTGTCGTCGAGCCCGGCGGGATAGCGACCGATGTCGAGCAGGCCGGTGACGGGCGCCGACGACGCGGCGACGACGCCCGGCTCGAGATGCTCCGCGGGCAGCATCACGCAGATCGCGTAGACGTGCTCGAAACGTCGCAACGCGATGCGCTCGTTCTCAACGCCGTTCTGCACACACACGACCGGTACTGCGGGGCCGGCGGCGGCCGCCAGCGCACTCAGAGCCCCGGCCGAGTCCTGCGTCTTCGTGGTCACGAGGACGACGTCGTCGTCGCGCCAATCGACACGCGCGGGATCATCGACGACCGGGATCGGCAGCGTCACCTTGCGGTCGGGGTCGACCAGCCTGAGTCCGTTGTCGCGCGTGGCCTCGAAATGCGCGCCGCGGGCGATCGCAACGACCTCACTACCGTGTTCGAACAAGCGCCCGGCGATGACGCCGCCCACCGCCCCGGCACCGAAGACGACGATGCGCATCAGTCGCGCCCGGTTCCCTTCGCGGCGTCGATGTACGCCGGCCGTTCACCACCGCCGTGCACGAGCACGTCCGCGCCGGTGACGTAGCGGGCAAGTGGCGATGCGAGGAACAGGCAAACATCAGCGACATCGGTCGGGTCGGCCATTCGCCCGAGCGGCACCGTCGCCCCGACCGCCGCGATCCCCGCGTCGTCACCGTAGAAGAGGTGCGCCTGCTCGGTGACGACCAGGCCCACGACCACGGCGTTGACCCGCACCTTGGGCGCGAACTCCACCGCCATCGTCTGCGTCGCGTTGAGCAATCCCGCTTTCGCCGCGCCGTAGGCGAGCGTGTCCGGTGACGGCCGCACGCCGCTCACGCTCGCGATGTTGACGATCGACCCGCCGAGATCCTGGTTTTGCATCACCGCGTTGGCCCTCTGCGCGAACACGATCGGTGCGATCAGGTTCAAGGCGATGATCCCCGAGGTGAAGCGGGGCGACGCAGTCGCCGAGTCGGCAGGCGGCGATCCGCCCGCGTTGTTCACCAGGACGTCGACGCGGCCGAACCGCTGCACGCACGCGTCGACCACCGAGTCGATCTGTTCCGGCTCGCGGACATCGGCGGCCAAGAACGCGACTCCCTCGGGTAGCGACTCCGGCTCGGAGCGGCAGCAAACAAGCACGTGCGCACCCGCCTCCCCGAAACGTTGTGCGATCCCGCGCCCGATCCCGCGACACCCACCCGTGACGATCACAGCCTGACCGTCGAAGCGAAGATCGTCCATCGGCCGGGCATTCTGGCACTCGTGCGTCGGCTGGTTGAAGTAGTCGCCGATGGGACTGCTATCCGACGACCCAATGTCACGGAGAGCGAGGAATCGCCGGTGACAGACAATCGTCGCCGGTCATTCGCTGGACGCGACTCAACAGTGCGCCTAGGGTCCGCGCGATCGCGTCGGCATTCATACGTCGGAGTGCGACCGGAACGCTTCTCACCTTCTACTCGGGGGAATCCGATGGCTGCTGCAACGCTCGCGAGCGGAATTCCGGGTCGGTCGGTACGCGGTGGCGTAGCGCGATGGTCGAAGCGCGTGCTCCCCGCCGTGCTCGCGGTCGTCGGCCTCGTCGCGACGGGGATTCCCGCCGGCGCGGCGACTGTCCCGGATCCACCGACAATCGGTCCCGCGACGGCCGGCGTGGCATCGATCTCCGTGTCGTTCACCGCTCCGGTGAACGACGGCGGCAACGCGATTACGAGCTACGACGCGACGTGTTTCTCGTCGAACGGCGGTGGCGCGGGCATCGCGTCGGGCGCGTCGAGTCCGATCGTCGTTTCGGCTCTGTCGAACGGCAAGATCTACACGTGTTCCGTGACGGCGACCAATGGTCTCGGTACGAGTGCACCTTCGGCGAATTCGAACGCGGTCATCCCCGCGACCGTGCCCGGCGCGCCGACAATCGGAACTGCGACGGGTGGCAACGCGACGGCGTCGGTGAGCTTCACCCCCCCTGTGTCGAACGGCGGTCGTCCGATCACGAGCTTCACCGCAAGCTGCGTATCGTCGGACGGCGGCGCGACGGGCACGACCTCCGGAGCCTCCAGCCCGATCACGGTCACCGGCCTGACCGACGGCAAGACATACACGTGCGCGGTCTGGGCAACGAACGTGATCGGTTCCGGCGGAGTCTCCGAAGCCTCGAACACCATCGTCCTGGCGACCACCGTGCCCGATGCACCGACGATCGGCACGGCAACCGCGGGGAGCGCGTCTGCGTCCGTGACCTTCACCGGACCCGCGAACGACGGTGGTAGCCCGATCACGAGCTACCTGGCGTCGTGTGTCTCGTCGAACGGCGGGGGCGCGGGGGGCGCGTCGGGCTCGTCCAGTCCGATCGTCGTGCCGGCACTTTCGAACGGCAAGACCTACACGTGCTCGGTCACGGCGAACACCGCACTCGGCACGAGCGTTCCGTCGGCGAGCTCGAACGCCTTCGTACCCGCGCGCCGTCCGAACGCGCCCGTGATCGGAGTCGCTGTCGGCGGCGTCACTTCGGTGTCGGTCGACTTCGCTCCGCCCGCGAACGACGGTGGGAGCCCGATCACGAGTTACACCGCTACGTGTCTGTCGTCCGACGGCGGCGTTCGCGGAAGCGCGTCGGGCCCGACGAACCCGATCGTCGTGTCTCTGCTCTCGAGCGGCAAGACGTACACGTGTTCCGTGACCGCATCGAACGCGCTCGGTACGAGTGGCGCGTCAGCCGCGTCGAACTCGGTGTCGCCCGACGTCACCGTTCCCGACGCACCGACGATCGGGACGGTCACCGCGGGTGACTCTTCGATTTCCGTTCCGTTCACTCCTGCCACCAACGACGGCGGCAGCGCCGTCCTCGGTTTCACCGCTACGTGCGTATCGTCGAACGGCGGCGACCTGGGCAACGCGCCGGGCGACGGGAGTCCGATCGTCGTGCTCGCGCTGACACCGGGCAAGACCTACACGTGCAGCGTGGTTGCAACCAATTCCGCCGGTGACAGCGCGCCTTCGGCCACGTCGAACGCCGTGACTCCGGCGACGCTGCCCGACCCGCCGCAGAACGTCAACGCGATCCCTTCGGACGGAGCCGTCACGGTCACGTTCGATCCGCCGGCGTTCGACGGCACCAGCCCGATCACCGGCTACGTCGTGGACTGCGCGCCGTCGGCAGGTGGTGCCTCGGGAACGACGTCCGGCGCGGCCAGCCCGTTGGTCGTCTCTCCGCTCACGAACGGCGAGACCTACAGCTGCACGGTCAGTGCGGTCAACGCGGTCGGCACCGGCACCGCCTCGGATCCCGTGAGCGTCACCCCGGCCACAGTTCCCGATGCTCCGACGATCGGGACCGCGACCAGAGGGGTCAGCGGCGCGTCCGTGGCGTTCTCGCCACCCGCGGACAACGGCGGCGACCCGATCGTCGGGTATTCGGCTACGTGTGTTGCGACGACGGGCGGCGCGCCGGTCAGCGCGAGCGATGTCGGCAGCCCCATCTTCGTGTCGCCGCTCGTGAACGGGACGTCCTACACGTGCTCGGTCACGGCGACGAATGGTGTCGGCCAGGGCGAGGCCTCCGCCGCGTCCAACACAGTGACTCCGGCCACGGTGCCCGGTGCGCCGGTTCTCGTCGGCGCTACGGCGGCCAACGCATCCATCTCAGTGAGCTTCAACTCGCCGGCTTCGAACGGCGGAAGCCAGTTCACGACGTTCACGGCGACATGCGACTCGTCGAACGGCGGGGTGGAGGGAAGCAAGTCGGCTCTGTTCATACGACCACTCGTCGTCACCGGACTGACGAACGGCGCGACCTACACGTGCTCGGTGACGGCGACGAACGGCGTCGGCACCGGACCGGCCTCGGCCTCGTCGAGTGCGGTCATACCGAACCCGACGGTGCCGAGCGCTCCCGCGATCAAGCCGGCCACAGCAGGCGTGCTCTCGGTGTCGGTTTCCTTCAGCGCACCGGCGAACAACGGCAGTGCGCTCACTGGCTTCACGGCGACGTGCGTCTCGTCGAACGGTGGCGCGACCGGCAGCCATTCCGGTCCGTCGTCTCCACTCAACGTGACTTCGCTGACCGCCGGCAAGACCTACACCTGCACGGTCACGGCAACGAACGGCGTCGGGACCGGCCCGCCGTCGGCTCCGTCGAACGCCGTGGTCCCGCTCGCGAGTGTGCCGGGCGCGCCCACGATCGGAACCGCGACGGCCGGCAACGGATCGGTGTCGGTGACCTTCACCGCTCCCGCGGCCAACGGCGGCAGCCCGATCACCGGTTTCACCGCATTGTGCACCTCGTCGAACGGTGGCGCCGCGGGAAGCGGGTCGGGCCCGACCAGTCCCATCTCGGTGTCGTCACTGACCAACGGGAAGACCTACACGTGCACGGTCAAGGCGACGAACGCGATCGGTTCCGGCCCGGCGTCGGCGGCGTCGAACGCCTTCGTACCGGCGACCGTGCCGGGCGCGCCGACGATCGGCGTCGCGACGCCCGGCGACGGCACGGTGGTGGTGCGTTTCACCGCGCCGACCAGCAACGGTGGTAGTCCGATCACGACCTATACGGCGCGATGCATCTCGTCGAACGGCGGCGCGCCGGGCAGCGCTTCGCTCCTGGCGACACAGATCACCGTAGGTGGCTTGACGAACGGCAAGTCCTACACGTGCTCCGCAACGGCGACCAACGCCGCGGGGCAGGGCGGCGCATCGGCGGCGACGGGCACGTTCGCCGAAGGTGCACCGGCACCGCCGACAGGAGTGACCGCAACCGCCGGTGCCGGTCAGGCGACGGTGTCGTGGGTCGCGCCGGCCAACAACAATGGCTCGGCCGTCACCGGTTATGTCGTGACCGCGTACATCGGAACGGTTCTCGCCGCGACCCAAGGCTTCAACTCGACGGCGACGACCCAGAACGTCACCGGGTTGACGACCGGAACCGCTTACAGCTTCAAGGTTGCCGCGACGAACGCGAGGGGAACGGGCCTGAACTCGGCGTCCTCGAATACGGTGACTCCGACATAGCGCTGGTGCGCGCTCGTACGTTGCGCGCAGGCAGCGAGAGGGTGGGGCCATGACGACTTGGCGGTGGAGATCGGCGTTTGGTCTCATGGCGCCTGTAATGCTGGCCGTCGGGCTGTCGGTGGGCGCAGGTCCGGCCGGCGCAGCGACGCCCGGCTACTGGTTGTCGGCTGCCGATGGCGGCGTGTTCTCGTTCAATGCGCCCTTCTTGGGCAGTCCCACCGGCAAGGTCGACTGTCCCCCGGGCCCGATGGATCGCAACGAGCCATTCGGAACGTGCTCTGCTCTCGCGGCGAGGCCCGATGGCAAGGGCTACTGGGTCCTCAACGGCGATGAGAGCAAAGTCTTCGCCTTCGGGACCGCTGTGAACCTTGGGCAACCTTGGAGCATCTATCAGAACGTGTCCCGCGCCGAGACTCCCGTAGGAGTGGCAATCGTTTCAACGCCGTCCGGCAACGGATATTGGGTCGCCGAGGACACTGGGCGCGTGTTCGCATACGGCGATGCGAAAGCGTATGGAGACGCGTCGCACCTGAGTCTCGCTGCGCTCATCGTTGGTATCGCAGCGACCCGTGACGGGCACGGTTACTGGTTGGTGGCCGCCGACGGCGGCGTCTTCGCTTTTGGAGATGCGCGCTATCTCGGCTCGTTGCCGGCAGAAGGAATCGTCCCGAACCAACCCGGGGTGGTTGGCATGGCCGCCACCCGCGACGGGCACGGCTATTGGCTGGTCGGTGCCGACGGCGGTGTGTTCGCCTTTGGTGATGCCACCTTCTCGGGCAGCATGAACGATCAGCGGCTCAACGCGCCTGCGGTCGCCATGGCCGCCAATCCCGATGGTCTCGGCTATTGGATTGTGGCCGCCGACGGCGGCGTGTTTGCCTTCGGCGGCGCGCCTTTCCTCGCCTCGATGGGCGGCCGGCATCTCAACAGCCCGCTCTTTGGCATCGCGACCCAACCCTGACCGACGCCTTCCCGACCTCGAGCCGTCGTAGTGATCCTCGGTACGGTCGCAGGCACTGTGCGCGTCTCCGCGCGAGCGCATCGCCGAGACCCTCCACGACGCGACGGGGCGTGGCGGCGCATGTGCGTTACGTTCTCGAACAGCCGCAGCTCTCGTTGTGCGTTGACCGGTTGGAGCGAGGATGTACGAGGAGCTGGCTGTGGTGTACGTGCTACGGCATCCGGCCGCACACATCACGTCAGCCACGATTCTCGGAGCGCGCGACGGTGCTCGGCTGGTGCGAGCGGGGACGACCGCGCATTTCGAGGTCGACTACCAGCGGCAACTCGGCGGGTCGGGCGAGACCCTCGCGCAGGGAGTACTCGCAACGTGTGAGGCGGACTTCGAGCAACTGAAGGAGTGGTTCGGTGGTCTGACACCATCGGGCCTACCGATACGTTGCGTGATTGTGACCGGATCCTTCGGCGCCTTCCATGCGACCTGTTCGGATACCGAGCTGCATGTGGCTGCGTTCGACGAAACGAACCCGGAACTCGTCGAGATGCTCACCATGGCCGAGGTCGTCGAAGTGTTTTCCGCCAACCAGAAGCGGGGCTGGAACTGCGGCGCGAGTAACGGCGAAGGACTGTCACGCGTGCTTGCGACCGAACTCCACCCAACCCAACTCGACGGCTTCGCCACCGCGGCCGCCTGGCTCAACTCCAAACGCGCCAATTTCGTCGACCGCAACGACCCGACAGACCAGGACCCGGTCTCGACGGGCTGCGCGACGCTCTTCTTGAACTACCTGCACTACCAACTCGGTTACCGCTGGCAAGACATCGTCACCTACGGACACCCGACCCTGGCCGAGACCTACCATGCGCTCGCCGGTGGCACGACCGACGCCTGGCACGACTTTTCATCTCTGCTCGCCGAGCACTTTCCACCTGGCACACGAGTGAATGTTGTGGCTGACAACGTCTTCCCACTCGGAGCCGCTCCGCCTTCCAGCCGTTCACCCGGCCGCGGATCGCTTGACCGAAGAAAACGAATCCGCAGTTGAGATGGGCTGCGCGTGCCGCACCACGCTCGAACATTCGTAGACGGATTCTTGGATTCCGCCTGCGCCGAGCAGCTCGAGGGGCTCGCCAAGAGGCCGGTGATCGCGCAGAGATACGATCCGCCACCCCGTCAGAATCGAGTGGCAAGTGGTTCCCGACAAACGCGTGACCGTCGACGAGATCGCCGCCGAGGTACACGACGGCATGACCGTCGGCATCGGGGGTTGGGGTTCGCGGCGCAAGCCGATGGCTCTGGTACGCGCGCTGTGCCGGACGTCGGCGAAGGATCTCCGTATCGTCTCGTACGGCGGTCCCGACGTCGGGCTGCTGTGCCGCACGGGCAAGGTTCGCGAAGTCGTCTACGCGTTCGTGTCGCTCGACTCCATCCCCCTCGAGCCGCACTTCCGCAACGCGCGCCAGTCGGGCGCGGTCACCACGATGGAGCTCGACGAAGGCATGTTCCTCCTCGGATTGCAGGCCGCGGCCTGGCGCGTCCCGTTCCTGCCGACCCGCGTCGGTCTCGGTTCCGACGTGATGCGTCTGAGTCCGTCGCTGCGAACCATCCGGTCGCCGTACGACGACGGCGAGGAGCTCGTGGCGATGCCCGCCCTGCATCTCGACGTCGCGTTGATCCACATGCACCGCGGCGATCGGGGCGGCACCGGCCAGTACCTGAACGTCGACCCCTACTTCGACGACCTCATGTGCATGGCCGCGACGCGCCGCTTCATGAGCGTGGAGCGCATCGTCGACACCGCCGACTTTCTCGCGGCGGGACCGCCGCAGTCGATCCGCATCAACCGGCTGATGACCGACGGCGTCGTCGAAACGCCCCACGGCGCGCACTTCACCGAATGCATTCCCGACTACCCGCGCGACGAAGCGTTCCAGCGCGCGTACACGGCGTCGGCGAAGTCGGACGACGCGTGGGACGAGTTTCGCGCGCGCTACATCGACGTCGGCGAAGCTGATTACCAACGGGCGGTGCGGCCATGAGAGACGGAGCGCCGACCCGGGCCGAGGTGTGCGCGGCGGCGATCGCCGACTGTTTCGCGCACGACGGCGAGATCCTCGCCAACCCGATCGGCACGCTCCCGGTGATCGGCGGGCGTTTGGCGAAGGCAACGGTGGCCCCGGAGCTCGTGATGACCGACGGTGAAGCGTTGCTCGTCGAGAACATCGTGCCGCTTGGCGTCGACAACCCGGACAAGGTGGTAGCGGGCTGGAACCCGTACCGCACCATGTTCGACGTCGTGTGGTCGGGACGGCGGCACGTGATGATGGGCGCGAGCCAGATCGACAAGTGGGGCAATCAGAACTTCGCGTTCATCGGCTCGTACGACGCGCCGCGTACGCAGTTGCTCGGCATGCGCGGCGCACCCGGCAATACCATCAACGACACGACTTCGTACTGGATCCCGGCGCACACGACGCGGGCATTCGTGCCGGCCGTCGACGTCGTCTGCGGCGTCGGTTACGACCGGGCGCGCGACCTCGGACCGGTAGCCGGTCGGTTCCATCACCTCGGCTACGTCGTGACGAATCTCTGCGTGCTCGACTTCGAAACCCCGGAGAATCGCATGCGGCTGCGCTCGGTCCACCCCGGCGTGACGGTCGACGAGGTCGTCGCGGCGACCGGGTTCGAGCTCGCGATCGAAGGCAACGTGCCCGTCTCTCGCCTGCCGACCGACGACGAGTTGCAGTGGATCCGCGAGCGCATCGACCCGACGGGCCTCGGTGAGGAAGAGGTCCCGAACCCGTGACCGGACCGGGCGCGCTGCGCACGCCGATCTGCGACCTCTTTCGCATCGACGTGCCGATCGTGCAGACCGGGATGGGATGGGTTGCCGGACCTCGCCTCGTCAGCGCGACCGCGGCGGCGGGCGCGCTCGGCATCCTTGCGTCGGCGACGATGACGTACGACGAGCTTGCATCCGCGATCCGCGAGGTGAAATCGCGCACCGATCGCCCGTTCGGCGTGAATCTGCGCGCCGACGCCGAGGACGCCGCCGAACGCGTCGAGCTGTTGGTGCGCGAGAGGGTGCAGGTCGCGTCGTTCGCGCTCGCGCCCAACGAGCGCCAGATCAAGACGTTGAAGGACGCGGGCGTGCGCGTGGTGCCGTCGATCGGCGCGCGCCGGCACGCAGAGAAGGTCGCGGCCTGGGGTGTCGATGCGGTCATCGTCCAGGGCGGTGAAGGTGGCGGCCATACGGGCGCGGTCGCGACCACGCTCCTCCTGCCGCAGGTCGTCGACGCCATCGACCTCCCGGTGATCGCTGCCGGCGGTTTCTTCGACGGTCGCGGGCTCGTCGCCGCGCTCGCCTACGGCGCGGCCGGGATCGCGATGGGAACGCGATTCCTGCTCAGCCGCGAGAGCACCGTCCCCGATTCGGTGAAGCGCTACTACCTCGAGCGGACTGTCGCCGATACCGTCGTGACCACCCGCATCGACGGCGTTCCGCACCGAGTGCTCCGCACCGAGTTCGTCGACGAGCTCGAGAAGGCCAACTCCGTCAGCTCCTACACGCGCGCGATCCGCAACGCGTTCGCATTCAAGAAGATGTCCGGCGTGACGTGGCGCGGCATGTTGCACGAAGGTCTCGCGATGAAGCGCGAAGGCGACTTGAAGTGGTCGCAGGTGATCCTCGCCGCGAACACGCCGATGCTGCTACGCGCGGGGCTGGTCGAAGGGCGCCTCGACGCGGGCGTGCTGTCGAGTGGTCAGGTGGCAGGTGTGATCGACGACATCCCGAGCGTGGCCGACCTGATCGCGCGTATCACGAGCGAGGCGGAGCAGACGTTGAAGCACCTGGGAGAGATGACGTGAGCAAGACGAGGGTTCCTGCCGTCGAGAACTGGTTCACGACCGACGAGTCGGCGCCGGCACTGCTCGGCGCCCGCGGAGTGGAGTCGGGCTCCTATTACTGGCCGACCGCAGTCGCGGTGTCGGGCAATCCGAGCGCGCCGGGCGAGGAGCGCCGGCCGGTCGAGCTGTCGCGTACCGGAAAGCTGTGGTCGTGGACGACGAACCACTACGCCCCGCCCGAGCCGTATGTGGCACCCGACCCGTTCGTCCCGTACACCGTGTGCGCGGTCGAGCTCGGGCTCGAGCAGATGGTCGTGCTGGGCCAGCTCGCAACGGGCGCCGACCCGGCCCGGCTCGAACTCGGTATGGAGATGGAGCTCGTGCTCGGCCCGCTCTATGAAGACGACGAGCACGAATATGTGGTCTGGCAGTGGGCGCCATTGAGGAGCACGCCATGAGCGAACACGACATCGCCATCCTCGGGGCCGGCATGCACCCGTGGGGCAAGTGGGGCCGCAACTTCGTCGAATACGGCGTCGTCGCCGCCCGGACGGCGCTCGCCGACGCGGACGTCGCGTGGCCCGACATCCAGTTCGTCTCGGGCGCCGACACCATGCGCAACGGCTACCCCGGCTACGTCGCAGGCGCGACGTTCGCGCAGGCGCTCGGCTGGAACGGCGCGCAAGTGGCGTCGTCGTACGCGGCCTGCGCGTCGGGCGTCACCGCGCTTGCAACCGCACGGGCGCAGATCCTCGCCGGGTTCTGTGACGTCGCGCTCGTGATCGGCGCCGACACCACACCGAAGGGATTCCTCGCGCCCAACAAGGGCGAGCGGGGCGACGATCCCGACTGGCTGCGCTTCCGCCTGCTCGGCGCGACCAACCCGACATTCTTCGGTCTCTACGCGCGGCGCCGGATGGAGCTGTTCGGCGCGACACGCGACGACTTCGCACGCGTGAAGGTCAAGAACGCCCGGCACGGGCTCGACAATCCCTACGCGCGCTACAAGAAGGAGGTGTCGGTCGACGACGTGCTGAACGCGCCGATCGTCTCCGATCCGCTGGGTCTACTCGACATCTGCGCGACGAGCGACGGCGCGGCCGCGCTGGTCGTCTCGTCGCTCGACTTCGCGCGCCGGCACGGCGCCGGCGATCCGGTACGCGTGCGGGGCATCTCGACCGTCACGCCGAGCTATCCGCAGACAACCATCGAGCTCCCGAACTTCGCGACCGACAGCGCGGCCGGCGCCGGCGCCGGGCCCGAGCACGGATTCAAGGAGTCGATCGCCGTGCGCGCCTACAACGAGGCCGGCCTCGGGCCCGACGACCTCGATTGCGCCGAGGTCTACGACCTCTCGACCGCGATGGAGCTCGACTGGTACGAGCAGATCGGGCTCTGCGCGCCCGGCGAGGCCGAGAAGCTGCTGCGCGACGGCACCACGACCCTCGGTGGCCGCGTCCCCGTGAACCCGAGCGGCGGCCTCGCGTGCTTCGGCGAAGCTGTCCCCGCGCAAGCCATCGCGCAAGTGTGCGAGCTCACGTGGCAGGTGCAAGGTCGCGCCGAGGGACGACAGGTCGAAGGCGCGCGCGTCGGCTTGTCGATCAATCAAGGCCTCTTCGGCCACGGCTCCGCCGTGATCGTGAGTCGCTGAGCTCGCAGCTGCGGGGGTTCAGTCGGCCCGCCGTCTTTCGGCGTCGAGATCGGCAGGTGATATGTGCTACCTGATCGAGCACACGACCCGAATCTGATCGGTGCCGCTTCCTGCCACAACGGGTGTGGGCGCCGCGCATTCGGACTGGCCGTCGTTGATCTGCGGGCTATGCCCCGTGATGCGGTAGGTGCCAGGTCAGAGGTACAGCGTGAACCGCCCATCTTTGGTGACTGGTCCGCCGCACTCTTGCCCGGTCGTGGTGTTGATAGCGGTGACATCGCCCGTGACGGCTCGATCGATGCCCGGCGGTAGTCCGCCGACCATGCGGAGCGTTCCCGCCACTTTCGCGCCGTGGGGCTCGCAGTTGACGACGCCGGGGATCGACGACGACGCCGCCACCCCATGGGGCGAGCTGGTAGCGCTACACGCGGTGAGCGCGAGAAGAACCGCCGCCGCATCAAGACGCACTACACCTGCCCACGCGCCGAGACGACGAACGCCGTTCAGCTGAGCGCTCTTCTTCACGCGCACAGAATGCCCCGTGCCGATCGTTACGGCGAGTACCGATCGGCAGCTACGGCGTCCGACTCGCTCCGAGTCTCAGACCGAAGCTCCAGTCGCCGGGTCGGATCCGCCTGTGGATTCCTCGGCCAGCGAAGCAAGGTCTTCATCGGCGATCGGCATCCCCGAACGCTCCTCGGCGGATAGCTGCGCAACGAACTGCTCCGCCTCAACGAGGTCGGACCGCCGCACCATCAGCCGAGCCCGCCGAACTCCTGTATAGATCACCGCGCCGATACCGAACACCGCAGCCGGGATGCCCGCGACGCGCAACTGTGCTGCGATTAACTCGGCTTCGACGATGCCCAGCGTCGCCAGCTCGACAACATCGTCGCCTGGGAGGAACGGAGCGGTCGGCGCGTGCGGGCGCGCCTCAGTGCTCGGCGGGATTGAGTCGACAAGTGCAACACCACAATCTGCGCACACGACAAATCCCTCGCGGTACTCGCCGTGGCACTTCGGGCACCACCTCGTGGACATGGCCTGATGTTACGGCCGAAAGGACACAAGCGACATCAGTCGTCAGCACGGTTTCGTAATACAAGATGAACTCCCCAAACGGGCGACGGCTACGCGTGTTGGTTCTGCACGCGCGCGCCGGGCACTTCGACCCGGCCGTCGGGGTGGCGCGCGAAACGTCCGGCATCACGAGCGTGCACGGGGTCGTCGGTCGGCCAGGGCCAGCCACCGAATCCGGTCGCCCGGTAATCGGCGAACGCCTGGTCGATTCCAGCCTTGTCGCTCATGACGAAGGGGCCGTACTGGGCCACCGGCTCGCCGATCGGACGACCTTGCAGCACCAACGCTTCGGCGCCGTAAGGGCCGCCGGTGATGCTCACGCTTTGGTCGGCGCGCAGCACTGCGCCCGTCGACGCTTCGAGATCGTGTTCGCCGACGCGCACGCCCCCTTCGAACACGTAAAGCGTACGGACCGTCTCGGGTCCGGCCGCGTTCGGCAGTTCCCAGTGCGCGCCCGGCGCGAGCACGACATGCCAAATGGCGAGATCGGCCTCGCTTCGCGACGCCCACGAATCGGGAGGCGGCGCGGGAGGACGCAAGCCCTCGAGCGCACCGGCGATGATCGTGACCTCCGTGGTTCGACCTTCGTCGTCGGTGACGACGTGGCGCGGGAGGTCTTCGTTCCACAACATCGTGAAGTACGGCTCGACCAACTTGTCGGCGGAAGGAAGGTTGAGCCAGATCTGAAAGAGCTCGCACGGGTTCGGACCGTTGCGGTCGAGCAACGGGAACATCTCGCAGTGGACGATGCCCTTCCCGGCAGTGAGCCATTGCACGTCACCGCGGCCGAAGCGCGCGGTCGCGCCGAGCGAATCCGAATGATCGACGAAGCCTCGCCGCACGAAGGTGACGGTCTCGAAGCCGCGATGCGGATGCTGCGGAAACCCGGGCACGGTGCTTCCGTGGTACATCCGCCAACCGTCGGCACCCGCGAAGTCCATGCCGATGTCGCGCGCCGCGAGCGACGCCACCGGGCCCATGTGTTCGTTCGCCTCGGGATACAGATCGAGATGGTGAACGCAGAACAAGAAAGGATCGACGGTCACCCACTGGAACCCGAGCGGCACAGCCTGGAGCACAGGATCGTCCACGGCGCAATCCTACGGACTCCCTTCGGCACTTGGTCGGGCGTCGTCGTCGTGGTCGTACGACCAATGTGCGATCGATTGCTGCCCTCGAGCGCGCAGACACTGCGTGGACCAACCCCGAACGAAGGAGGAGCAGATGAAAAGGGCTCTCGTGACGCTCGCAGCCGGCGCAATGTTGGCGCCATCGGTTTCCGGAACGGCAGAGGCCAGGTCCACGGACGTGCGCGCCACAACCGCGTGCACGCGAGCGAGCACGTCGAAGATCAAGCTTGCGCCGGACAGCGGCCGGATCGAAACCGAGTTCGAGGTAGATCAGAACCGGGTCGGCCGGCGTTGGAATGTGACGATCAGCGACAACGGTGTGGTCGTCGTTCGCGCCACCGCCACGACCACCGCACCGAGCGGTTCGTTCACCGTCCGCCGCTTGCTTGCCAACCGGGCCGGTACCGACCACATTGCCGCTCGCGCGACGAACCCGGCGACCGGCGAATCCTGCACGGCTCGAGCGTCGATCTGACGCCGAGCCCATGCACGTGTCATGGGCATGCATTTCCGTCCGCGCCACCGGTCCCCACGCTTGAACCAGGATCCGACGCCGCCCGTAATACCGGTTCGGCGAGGGGCCGATTCCGCGCCGACCGAAAGGTCGACACCATTCGGCTCGGTACAAGACCGGGGAAGGCGTGCTGCTCTACGAGAGCGACGCGGGGAGGGGATCATGAACTCGATCAAGAAGCGCGGGATTTGGGTTTCGTCGATGATGGTGGTCGCGGCGCTGACGCTCGCGGTTGCCTCGCTCATCGGATCAGTGGGCGCGATCGGTGTCGTGGGCGGAGGAAAGAACCCAGGGCAGCTGGGCACGCTGCACTGGTACGACGCGAACAAGAGTTTCGGGACCTTTGCCGTCGGGACGAACCCGAGAGAGATGGCCTTCGACGGCTCCAGCGTCTGGGTCGCCAACTTCGCCTCGAACAATGTGAAGCGCCTCGACATCAAGACAGGCGCGGTCACCGCGACCACGGCCGTGGGAACGGGACCGCTCGGGCTCGCCTTCGACGGGACGAACATCTGGGTGAGCAACTTCACCAGCAGCAACGTGACGAAAGTGAACGCCGCGACAGGTGTTGCGTCGCCACCGATCACGGTCGGCACGCACCCGTGGGGCGTCGCGTTCGACGGAACGAACATCTGGGTGGCGAACAACGGGAGCGCCAACGTCAAGCGCATCAACCCGACGACCGGTGCGGTGAACGGAACGTTCACGGTCGGAACGGGACCCCGTGACCTCGTCTACGACGGAACCAACATCTGGGTCACCAACGGCGGCAGCGCGAACGTGTCGCGCCTGAACGCAACGACGGGCGCGGCCGCCGGCGGACCGTTCGCGGTCGGTACGGGACCGTGGGGTCTCGCGTACGACGGAACGAACGTCTGGGTGGCCAACGCCGGGAGCGCGAACGTCACGCGTCTGAACGCCTCGACCGGCGCGGTGGCCGGCGGACCGTTCGCCACGGGCGCGATCCCGTACCAGGTGCTGTACGACGGGGCGAACATCTGGGTGAGCAACTTCGGCACCACGACGGTCACGAAGCTGAACGCGACATCGGGTGGCCTTATCGGGACCTACACGGTCGGGAGTCACCCTTGGGGGTTGGCCTTCGACGGAATCAACGTCTGGGTCGCGAACCACGCCGCCGCCAACGTGACGAAGCGCTGAACGGCACGACCGCCGTATGAGCCTGCTCTCCGCACGGCGGGTCGCGACTGTCGCGCTCGCCACCGCCGGGATTGCTCTCGTCGCCGCGTCGGCGGCGGCGGGAGCGACCTCGACGGCCGCAGTTCCGGCCGCGACCGCGACCGCGGTTGTCGAGATCCACTCGGGCTCGTGCGCCTCGACCATCTACTGCTACGTGCCGGAGTCGCTGACGGTAACGGTCGGCGACACGGTGAGGTGGACCGACGTGTCGGGCTCGCCGCACACTGTTACTCGCTGCACGACCGCGGCGTGCGACGGTCACGACGGAGGAACCGGCACCGACGCGTCGTTCACCCGCGCCGATGTCGATACCGGGCACGACTTCACGCACGTCTTCTCGGCGCCCGGCACCTACAACTACTACTGCGAGATCCACGGTTACATCGACATGAAGGGAACGATCGCGGTGCGCGCCGGAGTGACGACCACGACCTCCGGCCCCTCGGCCACCACCACCACGACCTCGAGCGCGCCGACCACCTCGACGGCTACGACGCCGAACCCCGGGAGCACGGGGCGTACGGGCAGTATCGGCGATGCGGCGCCGGCCGCCACGAAGGGATCGAGTCGCACCGCCGCGGCTTCCGCCGCCCGTCTCGCGAACACCGGCTCNNTCGCCCCGGCGGCGGCGCGGTCGCCGGTAGCAGCTACCCGTTGAACGGCGTCGCGGTCAGTGTGAGCAGTTGCGCACCGCGTCAGTTCGAAAGACCACGCGCGCTGTACAACTCGCTGAGGAACTCGACAACGGCGGGTGGCGCCTTCGCAACCGACCCCGAGTCGAACGGCGGTTGCGGGTCGTACTCGATCCCGAGTTGCACACCCTGCGCGTATTCGTCACCGGCGATGCGCGCCACCAACGTGAGACCCATGTCGATCCCGGCCGACACGCCGGCCGCGGTCACGATCTTTCCCTGCTCGACCACCCGGCGACTCGTTGGAATCGCTCCGTACTCCGTCAACCGTTCGAGCGACGCCCAGTGCGTCGTTGCCTCCTTGCCCCGGAGCAGCCCCGCGGCCGCGAGCAGCATGGAACCCGTGCACACCGACGTCGTCCACGTCGTCGTCGTATCGATCGCGCGTATCCACTCGAGCAGCGATTCGTCGCGCTCGAGCGCGCGCGTCGCGAACCCACCCGGGACGACGAGTACGTCGGCGGACGTGATGTCGGCGAGCGAGCAGTCGGCCACCAGCGCGAGGAACTTGTTGTCGGTGCGGACTTCGCCGGCCGCGCGCGCCACGAACTTGACGTCAGCCTCGGGAAGCCGCTGCAGCACTTCGTAGGGCCCGACGATGTCGAGCGCGGTGATGCCATCGAACAAGAGACACACGATGTCCACGTCGCCCATTCTGGGGGACGGACCCGCTTGGCGGCAATGACATTCTCCGGACGATTCCGGCCAAGCCCGGTGGCCCACACCAGAGGCGGGCTAGTCGTCTGTCGTTTCCAGCGCAGCTCGTGGAATGGTCGACTCGTCTTCGACGAGATCGATCTCGGCGTCGTCCGTCGACGAGGGCTGCTCGTCGATCGCGAACAGTTTGTCGTCGACAGCCGCGGCGAAGCTCTGCAACTCCTCTCGGAGCTCAGAGCGAAGCGACTCGACGAGTGCCTCCTCATGGCCGCTTTGCGCTTCCAGGAATTCGGTGAGCACGAAGGACACCCGATTCCTTCCGAGCCTGCTCTGAAGCTCCACGTCGTGTTTCGTCGCGAGATGCAGCACGTTCACCCGCCGACTCAGCTCACCGATCATCGCTCGTGGAACCTGTTCGCCGCGGCCGCGGGCGCGTTCGGCAAGCTCGACGGCACTCGCAGGGATCGAGCTCACCGTGTTGCTCGCTCGTGCGGCGAGCTCGGAGACCACCTGGCGCAGCCGCGACTGCGCGGCGTCCGTCCATGCCGCCATCTGTCGCTTCCAGGGAGGAAACTCCGGCATCTTCCGAACCCCTCTGAGCCATCGCCAACCACGATCGCAAGTGGAGCTTCGACGAAAAGGCTACGACGATCGGCGCCGGCCCGGGCGGATGCTCTCGATCGTCGTGTCGGTGGGCCAGCTACCATCGCCCGCCGCTCATGGATCTCTCCTTCAGTCCGGAAGAGAACACGTTTCGCGCCGAGTGCCGAGCCTGGCTCGAGGTCAACGTGCCGCGCCCGGCACTGCCGTCGGGCGACACGCGCGCCGGCTTCACCGCGCACCTCGAGTGGGAACGCGCACTCTTCGAGGCTCGCCTGGCGGTGGTGTCGTGGCCGCAGGAATTCGGCGGGCGCGACGCGAGCCTCTGGGAATGGCTCATCTTCGAGGAGGAGTACTACCGCGCCGGCGCGCCCCAGCGGGTCACGCAGAACGGCATCTTCCTGCTCGCGCCCACGATCTTCGAATTCGGTACGCCCGAGCAGCAGGCGCGCGTCCTGCCCAAGATGGCGTCGGGCGAGCAGACGTGGTGCCAGGGTTGGTCGGAGCCCAACGCCGGCAGCGACCTCGCCGCCATCCAGAGCCGGGCCGCCCGCGACGACGCGGTCGGCGGCTGGCGTTTGTCCGGACAGAAGACGTGGACGACGCGCGGCGCATTCTGTACCCACCTCTTCGGGCTGTTTCGCAGCGATCCCGACGCCGAGCGCCATCACGGCCTCACGTACTTCCTGGTCGACCTGGCATCGGCCGGGGTCACGGTGCGGGGCGTCGAACGTCTCGACGGCGACGAGGGGTTCGCCGAGGTCTTCCTCGACGACGTGTTCGTTGCCGACGCCGACGTCCTCGGCGAGCCGAACCAGGGCTGGGCCGTCGCGATGGCGACGACCGGCTCCGAACGCGGGCTCACGCTGCGCTCTCCCGGACGATTCCTCGCGACCGCGCAACGTTTGATCGACCTGTACCACTCGCGCGGCGACGATCCCCAGCTGCGCGATCGCGTGGTAGCCGCATACATCGACGCGGAGGCGTACCGCTGGCAGACGTTCTGGACCGTGACCCGCGCGGTCGAAGGTGTACGCGCGGGCGCGGAGTCGTCGATGGTAAAGGTGTTCTGGTCGGAGCTCGACGTTCGCCTGCACGAGCTCGCCCTCGACCTCCTCGGCCCGCACGCCGAGCTACTCGACGGCGACACCGGCGCGTGGATGAAGGGCTACGAGTTCGCGCTCGCCGGCCCCATCTACGCGGGCACGAACGAGATCCAGCGCAACGTGATCGCGGAGCGCGTGCTCGGAATGCCGAGGCGCTGACCGTGCGATTCGCGTTCACCGACGATCAAATCGCCTTTCGCGACGCGGTGCGTGAGCTGCTGGAGAAGGAGTGCACGCCCGCGCACGTCCGCGAAGCATGGACGAACGCGACCGGGCGAATCCCCGGCCTCTGGGAGAAGCTCACCGACATGGGCGTGGTCGGAATGCTCGCGCCGGAGGCGCGCGGCGGACTCGAGCTCACGATGGTCGATCTCGTGCTGATCCTCGAGGAGACCGGCCGCTGCGCGGCGCCGGAGCCGATCGTCGAGACGGCGGCCTTCGGCGTACCGCTGCTCGAGCGCGCCGACCGCACGGTCGCGACCGCGCGCACACTCGTGCCCTGGGCCGACACCGCCGACGTGATCGTCACCGAAGCGGGCCGTTTCGAACGCGACGCGGTCGAGCTGGTCGCGCGTCCGTCGGTCGACGGCGCGCGCCGGTTGTTCGAAGTGCGCGGCACGCCGGCACCGGTCGACGGCGACGCCATCGCAGCCGCGTTCGACCGCGCCGTCGTGGGTACCGCGGCGCAGCAATGCGGTCTCGCGCAGCGCATGCTCGACATGACCGTCGAGTACACGAAGGAGCGACGGCAGTTCGGCGTACCGATCGGTTCGTTCCAGGCGGTCAAGCACCACCTTGCGAACGCGCGGATCGCTCTCGAGTTTGCCCGCCCGCTCGTCTACCGAGCCGCCGCGACTCTCGATCCCGTGCACGCGAGCATGGCGAAGTACAAGGCCGACGAGGCCGCGCTCATGACCGCGCGGGCCGCGCTGCAATGCCACGGTGCGATCGGATACACGACCGAGTACGACCTCCACCTCTACATGAAACGCTCGTGGGCGCTGGCGCGATCGATGGGCGACGGGCGCCTGCATCGGAGCCGGGTCGGCGCGGCGATCCTTTAGCATGGCCGGACTATGAGCGAGGCCTACATCGTCGACGCGGTGCGGACGCCGGTCGGCAAGCGCAACGGCGGGCTCGCGCACGTGCACCCCGCCGATCTCGGCGCCCATTCCATCCGTGCCCTGTTCGACCGCGTCGACGTCGATCCGGCCGCAGTCGACGACGTCGTGTTCGGTTGCGTCGACACCATCGGTCCCCAGGCCGGCGACATCGCGCGCACGTGCTGGCTCGTCGCCGGGCTGCCCGACGAGGTACCGGGCACCACGGTCGACCGGCAGTGCGGATCGTCGCAGCAGGCCGTGCATTTCGCGGCGCAAGCCGTGATGTCGGGAACCGCCGATCTCGTCGTTGCCGGCGGCGTGCAGAACATGAGCGCGATCCCGATCAGCGCGGCAATGCTCGCCGGTGAGCAGTACGGCTTCTCGGACCCCTTCAGCGGTTCGCCGGGTTGGGAAGCGCGCTACGGCACGCAAGAGGTGTCGCAGTTCCGCAGCGCCGAGATGATCGCCGAGAAATGGAACATCGGTCGCGACGAAATGGAGGCCTACGCGGTCGAGTCGCACGAGCGCGCGTTGCGCGCCCGAGCCGAAGGACGGTTCGCGAAAGAGATCGTTCCGCTCGGAGCCGCCGAGCACGACGAAGGCCCGCGCGAGCCGAATCTCGACAAGATCCGCTCGCTCCCCACGCTCGTCGAAGGCGGCCGACTCACCGCCGCAATGGCATCGCAGTTGTCCGACGCGTCCGCTGCGCTATTGATCGCGAGCGCCGACGCGGTGCGGACGCACGGTTTGCAGCCCCGGGCCCGGATCCATCACCTCTCCGTGCGCGGCGCCGATCCGGTGTGGATGCTCACCGCACCCATCCCCGCAACTGCGCACGCGCTGGCCAAGACGGGCATGAGCCTCGACGACATCGACCTCATCGAGATCAACGAGGCGTTCGCGTCGGTGGTGATCGCCTGGCAGAAGGAAACGAACGCCGACCTCGCGAAGGTGAACGTCAACGGTGGCGCGATCGCGCTCGGTCACCCGTTGGGCGCGACCGGTGCGCGGCTCATGACCACTCTGCTCCACGAGCTGGAGCGCACGAACGGCCGCTACGGCTTGCAAACCATGTGCGAGGGTGGCGGCCAGGCCAACGTCACGATCATCGAACGGCTGTAGGAACACGCGCTCGCAAGCGGCGGGCGCCCAGCACCATGAACACGGGGCCACCTATCAACAGTTTCAACGCGACGATCGCGAGGGTGATGTCGCGGCCGAAGGTGCTCGCGTCGACGACGACGTGCGTCGGGTTGGCCGGGTCGTAGCGAACGGCGACGGTGGGCCCCGCATTGTTCCCTTCGCCGTGCTGTTGCGGTTCACGCGTGCGAACGAAGCGTCCGTCGGCGGTGGCGAACGTGATATCGCCGTCACCCGCGCGCACCGCGGTGACCGGATGGAAACGGGTGTGGCGACGCGCGTCGGTCTGATGCAATTGCCAGGTGAGCACCGCCGCGCCGACGCCGAGCACGGTCACCAACGCGCCCGCCAGGAGGGCGGTCCACGCGCGCCGGCGCGTCCAGCGGGTCGGCCGCGCCACGGGTGGCCCCGCGGTCGAGGCTCGCCCATCCGCGCGATCCGGCATGGCCGCGACTCCGGGCGTAGATCCGTCACGCGTGCGATCGAACTCGCGGCGCGTACGGTGGTTCGACAGCACGCCGTACGCGACGACGAGCTCGTTGAACCGCAACGCCGCGTCGGGGTCGTCGTTCGTGTCCGGGTGGAGCTGCTTCGCCCGGGAGCGAAACGCGCGGGCGATCTCGTCACCGCTCGCCGACGCGTCGACGCCGATCACTGCGTAGAAGTCGGTGCTGACCCGAGCAACCGTCGGCACGGTGCCAAGGTACCCGCGGGGTCAGTCGTCCTTCACCGCGACCGCGTTGGGGGTCACGTTCATCTTCGGGACGTACTCGTCGCCCTCGACCACCCGCGCCTCGCCGTGGAACTTCGCCCGCAGCTCCTGCGCGCACGCCGGGCACGGCCCCGCGAAGCGCAGCATCGTCTCGGCACCGCAGCGCAGGCACGGCATCGCCTCGGGCGGAAAGGAGTCGGGATCGAAGTGCACGAGTCCGAGGGCCATGCCTGCATCCTCGCGCGTGGCGCGCCGCAGGTGGGCGATCGCGGATTGCCCGGTCACCCGTTTGCGCGGTCGGGCTCCGGAGACATGAACGCGATCGGCACGGTCAGCCCAAAGGCCTCGTGGCGCAGCGTGGCGATCCGGCGTCCGGGCTGCGTGGCGTCCTTGATCGCGCCCAGCCGATCGCCGAGCAGACGCGCGCAAGCATCGAGATCGGCAACTGTCGGCGAGAGACCCCACAGCCGCTCGCCGTCACCGTCGATCGGGCCCACCAACTCGATGATGACCTCACCCGCGCGGAAGAACGTCTGCGTCTTGCCGTTCCCGAGATCGCGAACGCGCCGCACCTCCAAACCGAGTTGGGCGTACGTGAGGATCGTGCGCTCCGGATCGTCGGTGAAGACGACGAGATGATCGAGGAGGGTCGCTCCGTTCGGATGTTCCGCCGGCTCCACGCCACCCGCGTCTCCCAGCTCCCAGGCTGCGATCCCCTGCTCGCCGACCCCCGTCTGCATCCGCACGTGTCCGAGTCGCAGCGCGCCGTCGGCGTCGACGACGAAACCGGCGTCCCTCCACGCGTCGGCCGCGCCCGCAAGGTCGAGACCGATCAGCGCCGGTGCGCTCAACGGGCCAACTCGGCGAGTGCGTCGAGCCGGGGTAGCACTCGATCGCGCGAGCCGCCCGGCAGCCGCAGCACGACCTCGTCGATGCCCATCGACTCGTAGTACTCGATCTTGCCCGGGTCGGGAACGGTGCCGAACGGCACGATGCGCAGCGTCTTCGGATCGCGGCCACGCGCCTCGCACGCGCGCTCGAGATCGGCGAGCGAGGCACGTATCCCGGCGCCGCCGATCGGGATCCAGCCATCGGCGTACTCGGCGACGTGTGCGAACAACTTCGGACCCGGCGCCCCGCCGACGAGAATCGGAGGATGACCGGGCTCGGGCTTGGGCCACGACCACGACGGCGGGAGGTGCACGAACTCTCCGTCGAAGGAGGCGACGTCGTCGCGCCACAGCGCCTTCATCGCGAGTACGTGCTCGCGTGCCACGTCGCGCCGGCGCTTCATGTCGACGCCGTGATCCTCGATCTCGTCGGCGTTCCAGCCGAATCCGATCCCGAAGGCGAAACGTCCGCCGGACTCGCGATCGAGACTGGCGACGGCCTTGGCGGTCACGATCGGATCCCGCTGCGCGACCAGACAGATCCCCGTCCCGACCACCAGCCGCTCGGTCACGGCGGCCGCCATCGCGAGCGCCACGAACGGGTCGAGCGTCCGCTTGTACTCCTCGGCCAGTTCGGCGTCGCCGGTCGGCGGCGGCGTCCGGCGGCTCACCGGGATGTGGGTGTGCTCGGGCACGTACAGCGAATACAGGCCCCGGGCCTCGATCTCCCGTGCGAGCTCGACCGGCCCCACGGTCTGGTCGGTCAAGAACATCGTCACGCCGAACTTCACGTTCCACTCCCGCGGTGTCTCGCCGTACCTGAAGTGATTTTCGGCTCACCGTACTCTCGACGCCCCAACGGTCCACACAAATGGGTCTTTCGGCGCGAGCCGGGTATCAGTTTCCTCCCGTAACGATCCGACAGAACAGTGGAATGGAACGCTCACCTTTCCGGGCATTGCGCGAGACGCTCGCGATGACCATCGTCGCGCTCGCGGCGCTGCTCGGGCTGCGCGCGATCGGGATCCTCGCCCCCGTACCGATCGTCGTGCTCGTCGGCATCACGGTGCTGGCACTGACGCTCAGCACGACGATCACCTACTGGAAGCGGGCCCGCCGCCTACCCCTCAGCCTGCGCGTCGGTGTGCAGGTCATCGTCACGACCTCGGTGATCTACGCAACCGGTTGGGGTCCGGTGCTCTCGGTCGGCTTCGTGTTCTGCGCGGCGCAGGCCGTCGCGATCGAAGGCTCGCCGGCGGTGTTCCCGGCCACGATGTGGAGTCTCGTGTGTCTGGCCGGCGCCGAAACCGCGGTCGGGCTCGGCTGGGCGCCGAGCGTGGTGAGCGCGGGCCGGAGCCACGGCATCGCGGTGTTGATGGCCGCCGGACTTGTGTTCGTGATGCGCATCGTCTGGGTGAGCGCGCGCGACAAAGACGTCGCGGCGACCGCGCTCGCGAGGAGCGAAGATCGCCTTCGGCGCCTCCTCGTCAACGCGGCCGACGCGGTCGTCGTCATCGACTCGACCGGGATGATCGTGTTCGCGACCGAAGCCATCGAGACCCTGACCGGCTACTCGGTCGACGAGCTCGTCGGGCGGCGCGACGCGAACGTGATCGTCCAACCCGAGGATCTCGCCCAACTCCGAGCCAACAGCGACGGCGGTGTGCTTCAGAACCCCGGACGATCCCTGCGCGCCGACATGCGGATTCACCATCGCGACGGCTCGTTGCGCTGGTGCCAGGTCTCGGCGTGGAACCAGCTGGACGACCCGGTGATCGAAGGCATCGTCGTCAACGTGCACGACATCACTGAGCGGCGAGAGGCCGAGGCGAGTGTCGCGGCCGCCGAGGCTCGCTTTCGCACCCTCGTCCAGCACGCGGCCGACGGCATCATCATCCTCGACCTCGACGCCCGCTGCCAATATGTGAGCCCGTCGTACGAGCGACTGACCGGCCGGCCCGCGGCGACGCTGGTCGGCGACTTCGTACGCCAGTTCGTGCACCCCGACGACACCGAGCGGATCGCGGCCGCGTGGGAGCGGATGCTGGAGCACCCCGACGAGACCACACGCGCGGTCGTGCGGGTACGGCACGCCGACGAACGCTGGCACTGGCAGGAGGCCCGGGTCTCGAACCGGCTCGACGACCCGACGATCAACGGGATCATCCTGAACGTCCGCGACGTCACGGAACGCAAAGCCCTCGACGATCTGCTCGCGGAGGAGTCGCGGATCTTGGAGATGATCGCGTGGGGCGAGCGTCTGGAAACCGTGCTCGACCGGGTCGCGGCGTTGACCGCGGTGTACTCCGAGGCGCGGTACTGCCTCATCCGGCTCCTCGAAGGCGGCGAGCTACGGATCACCGCCGCGCCCGATCTGCCTCCCGACATCTACGAGCGCATCGCACATGTCGCGATCGACAACCCCTTGCCGTCGGCTCGTGCAGCCAACGAGCGCGAAGAGATCTTCGTGAACTTCTATGCAACCGGCCCCGACGCCGAGGCGCTCCCCGACGTGGCGGCGGAGCTGGGCATCCGCGCGAGCTGGGCCGTTCCCATCGACCTGCCGAATCGCGAGGGCGTCGCCGGAACCCTCACCCTCCTGTACGACACCGAATACGTCGATCGCGAGCGCAACCGGCCCTTGCTCGAACGCGTCGTCTCCCTCGCGGCTGTCGCGATCGAACAGGCTCGGGCGCGGGAGGATCTCGAGTACCGCGCCTACCACGACGAGCTGACCGGCCTGCCGAACCGGGCTCTACTGAACGACCGCCTGACGCACGCGTTGCAGCGTTCGCGCCGCGACCGAACGGCCGTCGCGGTGCTGTTCCTCGACCTCGACCGGTTCAAGCTCGTCAACGACAGTCTCGGGCACGACGCGGGCGACCGCCTCCTCAGTCAGGTCGCCCAGCGCATGGTCGACGGGCTGCGCGCCTCCGACACGGTCGCGCGGCTCGGTGGCGACGAGTTCGTCGTCGTGGTCGAAGACGTGAAGGACGACCTCGAGGTGCATGCCGCGGTACAACGGGTCGCGGCCATCCTCGAGCAACCGTTCGAGGTCGACTCCGAGACCTTGTTCGTGAGCGCGAGCATCGGAGTCTCGGTTGCGCGCGACGAGGCCGAGGCCGCAGACCTCCTGCGCGAAGCCGACGACGCGATGTATCGGGCCAAGCAACGTGGGCGCCGTAGCGTCGAGTACCAGACCGACCGCGAGACGCCGGACGCCACCAACCGCCTGGCACGCGTCACCGGCCTGCACCGCGCGCTGGAGCGCGACGAGTTGATCGTCTACTACCAGCCGATCGTCGACATCCGCTCCCGTGCGCCCGTCGCGCTCGAGGCGCTCGTCCGCTGGAATCATCCCGAGCTCGGGCTCGTCCCACCAGGCGACTTCATCCCGCTGGCCGAGGACACGGGACTGATCGTCCCCCTGGGCTGGCGCGTGCTCGAGCATGCACTGCGCCGGTTGCGTCACCGCCCCGATCTCCCGATCGCCGTCAACGTCTCGGCCCGCCAGCTTTCGGAGACCGACTTCGTGCCCCGGCTCACCGAGCTCCTCGCGTCGGTTCCTCGGGGCTCGCTCGCGCTCGAGATCACCGAGAGCCTCCTGATCGCCGATCCCGACCACATCGTCGCCACACTCGCCGCGCTCGACGAGGTGGGCGTGCGCATCGCGCTCGACGACTTCGGCACCGGCTACTCGAGCCTCTCGAACCTCAGCGCGCTGCCGATCCACCAGCTCAAGATCGACCGCAGCTTCGTGTCCGGCCTCGGCGAGCGCCCGGAAGCAGAAGCACTGGTCAGCGCGATCGTCAGCCTCGGTCATGGCCTCGACCTCGAGGTCGTGGCGGAAGGCGTCGAGACCGAACAGGAGGCACGTCGGCTCGAGGAGCTCGACTGCGACTTCGCGCAGGGCTTCCTCTACGGCCGACCCGAACCGTGGGCCGGAACGGAAGTCGCGCCCGACCTCGTCGCGAGCCCACCCATCTAGCTTGGTCGCACGCTTGTCTGTGGGGCTCGCTGCGCTCGCGTGTGAGCGGCGCCTGCGTACGGCGAGCTTCCTGCGCACCCTTCGGGCTGCTCCGGGCGCCGCGGCCGAATTAGTCAACAGTAGGGTGCGGCGCTGTGAGCGGGATCTGCGAAGGACGCGTCGTCATCGTCACCGGTGCGGGACGCGGCATCGGCCGCGAGCACGCGCTCGGCTTCGCCCGCGAGGGTGCGCGAGTGATCGTGAACGACCTCGGGGTCGAGCCGGACGGGACGGGAGCCAACACCGGTCCCGCGCAGCAGGTCGTCGACGAGATCCAGGCGCTCGGCGGCGTTGCGATCGCGAACACCGACGACATCGCCGACTGGGACGGCGCGCACCGCCTCGTGCGCAGCGCGGTCGACGCGTTCGGTGCCCTCGACGTGCTCGTCAACAACGCCGGTTTCGTTCGTGACCGCATGCTCTTCACGATGAGCGAAGAGGAATGGGACGCGGTCATCCGAGTACACCTGAAGGGTCACTTCGCGGTGACCCGGCATGCATCCGAGTATTGGCGTGAACGCAGCAAGGCGGGCGAGGCGGTCGACGCGCGCATCGTGAACACGTCGTCGGGCGCGGGTCTGATGGGAAGCGTCGGGCAGGGCGCGTATTCGGCCGCGAAGGGCGGGATCGCCGCGCTCACCCTCGTCGANNGTCACCGCCAACGCGATCGCCCCGGCCGCGCGTACCCGCATGACCGAACAGGTCTTCAGTGACCGGATGCAGGCGCCGGAGTCGGGCTTCGACGTGAACGATCCCGCGAACATCTCGCCACTGGTGGTCTGGCTCGGCAGCTCGGAGTCGGCCGACGTCACCGGCCGGGTCTTCGAGGTCGAGGGTGGCTCGATCTCCGTGGCCGACGGATGGCAGCACGGACCGGCTCTCGACAAGCGCGCGCGCTGGGACCCGGCCGAGGTCGGCCCAGTGGTGCACAAACTGCTCGCGCAGGCGCCCGACCCCGCGCCCGTGTACGGCGCGCAGTGATCCGCGCGCATCCCGCGCCTGTCGAGCTCCGGGCGCGCTGGCGCGCGCAAGGGATCTGGACCGACGAGACGCTGCTCGANNCGTCGACGATCTGCGCACCCGCGCGACCGGGCTCGCGGCCGCGCTGCGCGACCGCGGCATAGGGCCGGGCCACGTGGTCGCGTGGCAGCTCCCGAACTGGTGGGAAGCGGTCGTGCTGTGCTGGGCAGTCTGGCGCTGTGGTGCGATCGTGAGCCCGATCACACCGACACTCGGTACCCACGAGGTCGGATTCATCCTGAGCAAGACCGGTGCACGCCTGATGGTCGTACCTGACGAGTTCCGCGGCACCGACTAC
>PLBO01000070.1:0-75113 GCA_003134555.1 Actinomycetota bacterium | reverse complement strand
CGACGACGCGGCGGTCATCCTCTGGACGTCGGGGACGACCTCGGAGCCGAAGGGCGTCGTCCACACCCAACAGTCGCTGCGCGTCGAAGCCGACACCATTGCGGCCGCGCACGACATGCGCGCCGGTGAATCGCTCCTGCTCCCGATGCCCGTCACCCATGTCGCCGGGCTGACCTACGGAGTTCTGCTCCCGGTCACGACTGCGATCACGACCGTGTTGATGGATACGTGGGAGCCGGCGCGCGCGCTGGAGCTCGTCGAGCGCGAATCCATCGCGGTGATGATCTCGACGCCCGTGTTCATGCGCACGATGATCGATCATCCGTCCTTCGACGGCACCGACCGAACGTCGGTCCGCTTGTTCTCGCTCGGGGGCGCGGGCGTTGCTCCCGCGATGGTGCGGGAAGGCGCGCGCGCGTTCGGCTGTTGGTGCAAGCGCACCTACGGGTCGACCGAGTACCCGACGCTCACAACCGGTCGCCTCGGCGACGATCCCGAACGCGACGCGACGACCGACGGGCCCTTGATCGGTGCCGCGGAGCTGCGCATCGTCGACCCGAAGACGCTCGCCGACCTCCCGCCCGGCACGCCGGGCGAGCTACTCGCCCGGGGGCCCGAGATGTTCGTCGGATACCTCGACGACGGTCCCGGGCTCGCGCCTTCGGCCGACGTGTTCGTCGACGACGGCTGGTTCCGCACCGGCGACCTCGCGGTGTACGACGGCGAGTACCTCACGATCGTCGACCGGCTGAAGGACATCATCATCCGCGGCGGCGAGAACATCTCCGCGCAAGAAGTCGAGGCGTTGCTCGTCACCCACCCTGACATCACCGACGCCGCGTGCGTCGCGATACCCGACCGCGTCATGGGCGAGAAGGTCTGCGCCTACGTGATCGTCGTCCCGGGTTCCGAACCCACCCTCGACACCGTGCGCGCACACCTGCTCGAACGTGGGCTCGCGCGTTTCAAGCTGCCCGAGCGTCTGGAAGTGCGCGAGACACTTCCGCGCACCGCAAGTGGCAAGGTGCGCAAGGCACCCCTGCGCGACGAGTTGCACGACGAGGCGCGAAGTGGATGACTTCCGCGCGTGGGTGCGGGCCGAGCTCGCGGCGCGGTTGTCGCCCCGGCGCGCCGACGCGCACACATCGGTGCTCGGCGCGGGTTCCGACGATCTCGTAGCCAGTCGTGGATATCTTCACGCGCTCGCCGGCTCGGGGCTCGCCGTCCCCTCCTGGCCGAAGGACTACGGAGGACTCGACGCAACCCCCGACAACGTCGGCATCGTGCGCAGTGAGCTCGGGGGCTTCGCGGTCCCCGACCTGTACCCGTACCTCGTCGGTCTGGAGCTCGTCGGTCCGACGTTGCTCGCCCACGGCCGCGCCGAACAGTGCGCACGCTGGTTGCCACCGATCGCGAACGGTGAGGAGATCTGGTGCCAGCTGTTCTCGGAACCCGGCGCGGGATCGGATTTGGCCGGACTCGCGACGCGTGCGACGCGCGATGGCGACGAGTGGCGGGTGAACGGTCAGAAGGTATGGACGAGCCGGGGCGCCTATGCGCGCTTCGGGCTGCTGCTCGCGCGGCACGACGTTTCGGTCCCCAAGCACCGCGGAATCACGGCGTTCGCACTCGATCTCCGGGCCGACGGCGTCGACGTCCGCCCGTTGCGACAGATGAACGGCGACGCCCATTTCACCGAGGTCTTCCTCGACGACGCGCGCATCGCCGATGCCGACCGTATCGGCGAGGTCGGCGACGGATGGCGGGTCGCGCTCACGTGCCTCTCGTACGAACGGGGTGCGTCGACGGCCGGCGGGACCGGCGGGCTCCTCGACGTCGACCGGCTCGTCGAGCTCGCACGCGCGCGCGGGTGCGCTTCCGACCCCGTGATCCGCGGGGAGCTCGCGAGGTTGGTCATCGACACGCGGGTCATGGGGTACACGGCTCGCCGCGCACGCGACACCGCCCGCGCCGGACGTCCGGGTCCGGAAGGGTCGGGGATGAAGATACGCGGGGCCGCGTTGTTCAAGTCGTATACCGCGCTCGCGGCGCGCCTTCTCGGCGCCGACGCGGCGCTCGATCCGCACGGCGAATGGCAGACGTTGTTCCTGACCGCACCGTCGATCTCGATTCGCGGCGGCACCGACGAGATCCAGCGCAACATCGTGGGTGAGCGGGTGCTCGGCCTGCCCGAGGAACCACGCGTCGACCGCGCGCTCCCCTTCGATCAGCTCCCCGGCGCGAGCGCGCGGTAGACCGCGCGCACGAGCTCCTCACTGCGCGGATCGCCTTGCGGGTCGAAGCGCAGGTGGTTCATCACGTATCCGAACGCGAGCCCGGTACCGGGATCGGCGAAAGCCAGCGACCCACCGGCGCCGGCGTGCCCGAACGCGCGCGGCGGATTGGCCGCCCCGAACGACGACCCGAGCATGAAGCCGAGACCGAAGCAACTGTCGGTCATCAACACCTCGTCGGGGCCGCAGGCTCGTTCGGTGGTCGCGCGATCGACAGTTTCGGGCTGCAGCGTCCGGTGGCCGTCGACCTCACCGATGCACGACGCGTAGAGGCGCGCGAGGCCGCGCGCGCTCCCGATTCCGTTCGACGACGGGAGCTCGGCCGCATGCAGCCGGCGGGTGTTCCACATCTCGTCGTAGTTGAAGTGACCCCCGGGATTCGAGAACACGCGCCCGAGCAACAGGTCGTCGCCGAACGCGCGCAACGCCTCGCGCAGATCAGTGCGGGGTGGGACGAGTTGCGCGACGCGCGGCTCGAGCGCCTCCGGCAGACCGATCCAGAAGTCGAGGGCAAGCGCGTCAGCCACTTCTTCGCGCCAGAACGTGCCGACGCTGCGATGCCTCGGATCGACTCGACGCATGATCTCGCCCACGAGCCATCCGTACGTACGCATGTGGTAGCCGTGCTTCGTTCCCGGCTCCCAGATCGGCGCCTGCGCCGCCAGCGCCTCGACCATCGGCGCCCACGAGAGCGATTCCTCGAGCGTGAAGTCGCCCTCGACGTACGGCAAGCCCGCTTGATGCGACATCACCTGGCCGACGGTGATCGCGTCCTTCCCGTTCGCCGCGAACTCCGGCCAGAGCGTGGCGACCGCCGCCTCGGGATCGAGCTCGCCCCGCTGCACGAGGAGATTCGCGCAGACGGCCGTGACGCCTTTCGTCGCGGAGTAGACGAGCACGAGCGTGTCTTCCTTCCAGCGCCCGCCGTTCGTCGGATCGGCCAGACCGCCCCAGAGATCGACGACCGGCTGCCCGTCGAGATACACGCTCACCGCCGCCCCGATCTCTCCGCGCTCGTCGAAGTTCTGCGCGAATGCGTCGAGCACCGGCTCGAATTCCGTCGCGACGTAACCGTCGATCGTCATGCGGTCGGAGTGTAATTCCGCGCCGGGTTGCGGTGATCCGATTGAATGCTGCCGTGCCCGACGTTGGAGACGGCTATTCGTTGGCGGCGGGTCCGCTGCGGGTCGATGTGACCGCGGCGGGCGAGTTGCGGATCGGTTGGGAAAAGTCTGATCGGCACGAGTCCGATTGGCTCGGTCCGGGCCGGTTGGTCACCCCGAATGCCTCGGCCGCGGAAGGGGTCTCCGCGTCTGCGAGCAGCGTGAGGATCGAATCGGGTGGGCTCGTCGGCGAGATACGCGCGCTCACCGACGCCCCCGTCGTCGTCTTGCGTCTGGAGGCGACCGAGTCGCGGCGAGGCTTGGCGACGGACGGTTTCGCGGAGCCCTCGGTCGCGTGGCGATTCGATCCGCGCCGCCGAGCCGACGCTGGCGCACCGGACGGCCTCCGGTCGTTCGGATTCCAGTACACCGAGTTCGCGTTGCCGGTGTTCAGTGATGCGGCGATGGCCAAGTGGCGACTGTTGGGTTTCCGTCCGGCGGTCGTCATGCCCCTGGGTCTCGTCGCGCCCGACGGTCGCACGATGTTGCTGGCTCCGCTGGACGCATTTCACGAGCAGGTGATCGCGGTGCCCGCCGGACCGGACCAGGCCGGCGCGGGCGTTCGTGTCGGCTGGCACGGCGATATCGACGACGTACCGGCCGGTTTCGCGACCGAGCTGGCGGTCATCGCCGGCGCCGGCGCCCGCGACTGTTTCGCTCGCTGGGCGCAACTCCTGCGATCGGCGTCGGGCGTACCCGCGCCGGAACGCGACGCCGACGTTCTCGGCACTCGATTGTCGTACTGGACCGACAACGGCAGCGCGTACTGGTATCGCACCGAAGCCGGCCTCGACGCCGCTTCGACGATCGTCGCGGCGGTCGACGATCTCGAAGCGCGCGGCGCGCCTGTGGGTGCAGTTCAGCTCGACTCGTGGTGGTATCCACACCAGGTGTTGCGTCCTCTCGACACCGATGAATGGGAAGTCCCGCCGACCGGCATGCTCGTATGGGAGCCCCGTGCCGACGTGCTCCCCGACGGCGTCAACGCGTTGCGCGACCGCCTCGGTCGAAGGCCACTGGTCACGCATTGCCGTCACCTGTCCGCGCAGTCGCCGTACGCCGACGACTTTTCGATGTGGATCGACGGCGACCGCGCGCATCCGCAAGACGACGAGCTCTACTGCCGCCTGCTCGATCAAGCCGTTGCCTGGGGCGTCGAGGTATTCGAGCACGACTGGTTGATCGAATGCTTTCTGGGCGTGCGCCAGCTGCGCGCCGTCGGCCGCGCCGCGGACTGGCAGGAGGGCATCGACGCTGGCCTCGGTGCGCGGAACCTGCACGCGCAGTGGTGCATGGCCTCACCCGCCGACTTCGCGCAGACGAGCCGACTCCGCCACGTGACGTCGATCCGCACGAGCGGCGACCACGGGTACCTGGTCGGGCCCGAGGTGTTGTGGGCGTGGTTCCTGCACACCAACGTCATGGCCCGGGCACTCGGACTCTGGCCGTACAAGGACGTGTTCCACTCCGCGCGAAGCTCCGAAACCCGCGAAGTCGAAGCCTTGCTGGCGGCACTTTCGGCGGGACCGGTAGGGGTCGGTGACCGGATCGGCGAGGCCGACGTCGAGCTCATCCGCCGGACCTGTCGCGCCGACGGCGTACTCGTGCGTCCGGACGTCCCTGTCTGTGCAATTGATCGAGCCGCGTTCTCCGCGCCCGTGTGGTCGGGCGAGCCGCTCGTGGGCGCGACCCATACGCAGCACTCGGTGGGCCGTTGGGGTTACGTCGCATCACTCAACGTCGCAATCGACAAGCAGCCACACGAAGCACGGGTTGCGTTGAGCGATCTCGGAGAGGACCGTCCCCAGACCGACTCGGTAGCTGTGTTCGATTGGCGCAAGCGGCGCGTCGAAGCCATGCCCGCCGACGGCACGTACGACATCGAGCTCGAGCCCGCCGGCTGGGACTATCGCGTTCTGGCGCCGATACTCCCCGGCGGTGTTGCCGTGATCGGCGACCCCGATCTGTACGCGTGTGCAGGTGACGCTCGCGTCGCCGACGTTGCGATCGACCCCGACGGCTCCATTGTGGTGACGATGCTCGGCGCCGACGAACGCGTCCACCTCGTCGGCTGGTCGCAGTCTGCGATCTCCGCGAGTGCGTGGGCGCCCGCGGCCGGCACCGTGCAAGTCGCGTCGACGTACGACACCGAAACGGGTATCTGGGACCTCGCGGTCGAGATCGGCGCCTCGGGCTGGACCAAAGTTCACATCCGCGTCGCCGCGAGTTAGCTCCTATGCCAGTGCGGTAACTGGTGCGAGTCGTGTCGTTGTCGAACCATCGCCGAGCTGTCCGGCGCTGTTGAGACCCCAGCATTTCGTGAGCCCGCTTCCGAGCAGGGCGCACGAATGGTTCGCACCCGTCGCCACCGCGACCGCGGTGGTCAATCCGGTCACCGCGACGAAGGTCGGTGAGCCCGTTGTCGTGCCGTTCCCGAGCTGGCCCGAATTGTTCAGTCCCCAACACCTGACCGCGCCACCCGCGAGCACCGCGCAGGAATGCGAGGTGCCGGCCGCGACCGCCACCACGCCGCTCAGGCCCGCAACCGCGACCGCGATCGGCCGGTTCGTCGTCGTGCCGTCGCCCAACTGCCCCGAGCTGTTCGCGCCCCAACATTTGACCGTGCCCGTACCCAGCAGTGCACAGGAATCGTTCGCACCGAGCGCGATCGCGATCGCGCCACTCACACCGCTGACCGCGACAGGCGTGATCCGGGTCGAGAGCGTGCCGTCGCCGAGCTGTCCGGAGCTGTTGAGTCCCCAACACTTCACGGTGCCGCCCACCAACAACGCACAAGAGTGCGCAGTGCCGGTGCCGATCGCGACTCCGCCGGCGAGGCCGCTCACGGCTACCGGCGTCGAAGCATTCGTCGTCGAATTGTTGCCCAGCCGGCCCGAACCGTTGAGGCCCCAGCAGTCGACCGCGCCCGTGACGAGCAAAGCACACGAATGCGCGTCGCCGTCGGCGACCGCGACGACATTCGACAAGCCGCTCACCGCGGCCCGGACCAATCGGTTGGTCGTCGTGCCGTCACCGACCTGGCCGGACGTATTGAGACCCCAGCAGTTGACCGTCCCCGCCGGCACCACCGCGCACGAGTGACCGCCTCCCGCGGCGACACCGCTCGCCAGCACACCACTGACCGCGACCGGCAGGGGCGAGTTTGCAGTCGTACCGTTGCCCAGCTGACCGGACGCGTTGGCACCCCAGCACTTCTCCGCGCTGTTCCCCAACAACGCACACGTGTGGCTCTGACCGGCCACCAAGGAGACCGGAACCACCAAGCCGGTGAGATTGTGGACCGGCACCGGCGTCAACGAATCGGCGAACGTACCGTTGCCGAGTTGCCCGCTGGTGTTGTCGCCCCAACACTTCTCCACATCACTGGCTAGCAGCGCGCACGAGTGACCGCCGTCGAGGGCGTTGCCGCCCGCAGCGACTGCGATCACACCGGCGAGATTGGTCGCCACTGCAGGTGTCGAAGAATCATCTGTGGTGCCGTTGCCCAACTGCCCGTTGGTGTTGCGGCCCCAACATTTGACGGCGCCACCCGCGAGGTACGCACACGAATATGCGTCGCCCGCCGAAAGTTCCGAGGCGGTCGTGATCGCCGCCGCCGTGACCGGAGTCGTGCTGCACGCGGTGTTCCCGACGCAGAGCTGCGGACCGGTCGTGCTGCCGTCTCCCAACTGGCCGAATTCGTTGTTGCCCCAACACTTGACCGCGCCGGTGACCAGCGCGGCGCACACATGAAGGTCGCCTGCCTGGACCGCGATCGCGCCGCTCAGATCGCTGACGGTGACGGGAGTAGACGAGCCGGCGGTCGTGCCGTTACCGAGCTCGCCGTAGTCGTTGAAGCCCCAACATTTCACGGTGCCGCCCTGCAGCACGGCGCATGTGTCTCGCGTGCCGGAATCGACACCGATCGCGCTAGTGATGCCGCTGACCGCAACCGGGGCCGACGACGAGACCGTAGTGCCGTTGCCCAGCTGGCCAACACTGTTCGCGCCCCAGCATTCCACGGCGCCGTTCGCGATGACCGCGCACGTATTGGAACCGCCCGCGGAAATGGCAACTACGTCGAGCAACCCGCTCACCACTACCGGCGTGGCGGAGTTCGTCGTGGTTCCGTTCCCCAACTGGCCATTGCTGTTGCTGCCCCAGCACCTGACCGTCGCGCTGACCAGGAGCGCGCAGGAATGGACCTCGCCGATTGCGACGCCGACGACGTTCGTCAGATTCGCGACCGCAGCCGGCGTCGAAACAGTGGTGGAGCTCGAGCCGCCGTTACCCACCTGCCCGTATGCATTCCAACCCCAGCACTTCGCGGTCGCCGTCGACGACACGACGACGCAGCTATGGAATCCGCCGTTACCGATGCGACTGCCCGCGGTCAGGCCGGCGACCAGGACCGGCAGGGCAGAGCTCGTCGTCTTGCCGTTACCAAGCTGGTCGGCGGCGTTGTTGCCCCAGCATTTGGCGGCCCGCTCGGCGAGCAACGCGCACGAGTAGGCGCCCCCGCCGACGACGTCGATCGCACCGATCAGGCCGCTCGGCGCCACTGGGGTGGCGGAGCTCATCGTGGTGCCGTTCCCCAACTGCCCCGAGCCATTCGCGCCCCAACATCTCACCGTCCCGTCCGCCAAGACGGCACACGAGTGATTCGCGCCCAACCCGAGGGAGACCGCACCCGCCAACCCGCTCACCACGACCGGAACCGGTGACCCGGTCGTCGTGCCGTTTCCGAGCTGACCCAAAAGATTCTGGCCCCAACATTGCGCGGTTCCGTCCGCGAGCACCGCGCACATATGGAAGCTACCCGCGCCGACCGCGACCACCCCGCTCAAGCCGGTCACCGTCACCGGTGTCGACGAGCCGGTCAAGGTGTTGTTGCCGAGCTGACCGGAACTGTTTGCTCCCCAACACTTCACCGTTCCCGTCGCGAGCAACGCGCACGAATGGGCATTGCCCGCCGCGACCGCGATCGCACCAGACACTCCCACTACGGTCACCGGTATCGACGATGCCGTTGTGCTGTTGTTGCCGAGCTGGCCCGAAGCATTCGCGCCCCAGCACTTGACGATTCCGCCGACGACGAGCGCGCAGGAGTGCGCGTTACCCGCGGCGACAGTGATCGCACCGCTCAAGCCGGTCACCGCGATCGGCAACTTCGAGGTGGTGTTGGTCCCGTCGCCCAACTGGCCCGACGCGTCGCTCCCCCAACACTTCACCGATCCGCCGGCCAGGGCCGCGCAGGTGTGCGCGGTGCCCGCCGCGATCGTGACCGCGCCCGCGAGCCCGCTCACCGGGCTCGCATCGGAACTGTTCGCCGTGGTGCCTTCGCCGAGCTGGCCGGAGCTGTTCGCGCCCCAGCACTCCATCGTGCCTGCGCCTGGAAGCGCGCACACGTGCGCAGAACCTCCCGCCAACAAGGGACGCACCAGCCGGGTGCCGGCATCCGACGTGACCGCGCCCGCACGCGAGGCGACGGGAACGAGTACCGCGGCCGTAATGAGCCACGCGATAACCAATCGCCGCATCGCCGCCCCGCCTCTCCGACCGCCGAACGCTACGACGAATCCCTCCACCCTGCCAGCGTCGGTTGACGCGAGCTTGCAGCGCGTTTTGTTGATCGACTTTCTCCTTGTTTTATAGGCACTATTCGACTATTATCGAACATATGTTCGTGTCGCTCGAAGAGATCGCGGAAGAACAGCGCGACCTCGAGGCGCGCATGGCTGCGTGGCTGAAAAAGGTCGCCGCGTACGACCGGTCGGGCGACTGGGCCGCCGACGGGTTCCTCAACACCGCCTCCGCACTGCGGGCCGTATGTCGGATCGACCAAGGCGTCGCACGCGGCCACGTCGAACTGGCACGCAAACTCGAAGACCTTCCGCAAGTCGCGGCCGCGTTCGAACGTGGAGAGATCTCCCAACGGCACGCGGTCGTGGTCGCGAACGCGTACACACCCGAACGCGCCGGCGCGATCTCCGACGGCGAAACCCAGCTCGTCGACTTCGCCCTCCAACACCTCCCCAAACAACTGAGCGGGGTCGTCCGCTACCTGATCGACGCGATCGACGGCGACGGCGCGGTGTCCGACGACGCGCTGTTCGAACGACGACGGCACCACATGTCGACCACCCTCGACGGCATGGTCACCTACGACGGGATCTGCGATCCCGAAACCGGCGCCATCCGTAACGCGGCGATCAACGCGGAGATGGACCGCGACCGCGTCGACCACGACCCCAGAACGCCCGCGCAACGACGCTTCGACGCCCTCACCAACCTCCTACGCCGTTCCCTGGATCGCGGTGAGCTCGGCGGACCCGCAACGTCCGCCCCCACGTCACCGTCGTCGTCGATCTCGACGAGCTGCCCGGGAACACACCTGAGTTCACCGCCAGCGTGCGTACGGAGAGCCGTCACAACGGTCACCTTTCGGCCGCGACACTCGAACGACTCACCTGCGACTGCGACATCAGCCGGGTCATCACCACCGGCCGCTCCGAAATCCTCGACGTCGGCCGCGCCACGCGCACCATCCCACCCGCAATCTGGAAAGCGCTCGTCGTACGCGACCAACACTGCCAAGCCCCCGGATGCGACCGACCACCCGACTCCTGCGAAGCCCATCACATCGTGCACTGGACCCGCGGCGGACCCACCAACCTCGAGAATCTCCAACTCCTGTGTTGGAACCACCACCGCCACCGACACACCCACGACGCCCAAGCCCGCGCCGCGTAAACGTCTCGGTCTCCTCGCCGCGGCCGTGGGATCATGGCCGGCATGACGTACACGCACGGTCACCACGAGAGCGTGCTGCGATCGCATCGCTGGCGCACCGTCGAGAACTCGGCGGCCTATGTCGCGCTTCGATTTGTTCGCGGCGCGCGGGTGCTCGACGTGGGATGCGGCCCGGGAACGATCACGGTCGACATTGCCAATCGGGTCGCGCCCGGGCGCGTGGTCGGCATCGACGCGTCGGCGGATGTGGTCGACCAGGCGCGACGAGACGCTTCCGGCGTCGACAACGCAGAGTTCTCGACCGGCGACGTGTACGCCCTCGACTTTCCCGACTCGTCGTTCGACGTCGTGCACGCGCACCAGGTCCTGCAGCACCTGCCCGATCCGGTCGGCGCACTGCGCGAGATGCGGCGGGTATGCAGGCCCGACGGCGTCGTCGCCGCGCGCGACAGCGACTACGCCGCGTTCACGTGGTATCCCGAGGAGCCGACGCTCGACGCGTGGCTCGCGCTGTACCGCAACATCGCACGCACCAACGGCGGTGAACCCGATGCCGGACGGTTCCTGTTGGCGTGGGCCCACGCGGGCGGGTTCTCCGAGGTCGCTCCCACCGCGTCGGCGTGGTGCTTCGCCACCCCCGACGATCGCGCGTGGTGGGGTGACCTCTGGGCCGACCGGATGACGACCTCCGCCATCGCCGAACAGGCCGAGCGCGACAACTTCGCAACCCGCGCCGAGCTCGAGGAGCTGGCCGCGGCCTGGCGCCGCTGGGCCGCGCACCCCGACGGATGGTTCGCCGTCCTGCACGGCGAGATCGTCTGCCGCCCGTAGCTCAGGCGGGCATCGCGAGGCCGCCGTCGACGACCAGCGTCTGGCCGGTCACGAACTTGGCATCGTCGCTCGCGAAGAACACGCACGCGCCGGCAAGGTCCTCGGGCTCGAGCGTGGATTTCATCGCGGTCTGCGCGGTCATTCCCTCGATGTAGAAGTCGGGGACGATCTTCTTCGTCGCTTCTGTCATCGTGACGCCGGGCGCGATGCAGTTGACGGTGATGTTCCAGGCCCCGAGCTGCGCGGCCATGAACTTGGTCAAGCCGACGATGCCCCACTTCGTGATCGAGTAGCTGTAGTTGCCGAGGCCGGTGAACTCGTCACCGAAGGTGGGGAACGAATAGGCGTAGGCCGCACCGGACGACTGGTTGATCACGCGCCCGTACTGCTGCTTCGCCATCACCGGCGCCGCGGCCCGCACCATCAGCCACGCACCGAATTGATTGACCGAGAACACCTTCTTCAGGTACTCGAAGCTGGGATCGAAGTTGTCGATGTCGTAGTAGAGCGCGGCGTTGTTGACGAGGATGTGCACGGTTCCGAATGCCTCGACCGCTTTGTCGATGCAGGCTTGCGCCGAGTCGGGATCGGAGATGTCGGTGGGCACGAAGATCGCGTCACCCTTGCCCGCGAGGGTCTGCATTCCGGCGGCCGCGCGCTCCTCGTTGATCTCGGCGACGACAACCTTGGCGCCCTCGTCGAGAAACCGTTGCGCGTACGCGAGACCTATGCCCTGCCCGGCACCGGTGATGATCGCGACCTTGTCCTGCAGACGTCCCACGCTTGGGTCCCCTATCGCTTGAGCCGGGCAATCAGGTTGAAGCGTTCGGTCACGACGGGCGAACCGTCCCGTGCGTCGCTCCACTTCGTTTCCATGACGACGAATGTCATGTCCGCATTGTCGGAAGCCTTCTCGTAGATATCGGTGATCGTCTGTATGCCGTCGAGCACGTCGCCCGCGACCGGAGTGCGGTGGTAAACGAACTCCTGCTCACCGTGCAGCACGAGCGCGCCCTGCGCGTGCAACTGACCCATGATGACGTGCATCGGATTCCCGCCGCCCTCGGTGGGATCGGCCGGCTGCTCGCCGGTCGAGAGCCTCGACCAGTAGGGCGCGGCGAACGTGAAGGTCGGCGGCGCGGGCGTGTCGGCGCCGCGATACGCGTCACTGCGATCGCCGACCGACGCGGCGAAGTTCGCGAGCACGGAGCGGTCGAGCGCGACGCGCCACGCACCCGTTCGCCGCCCGATCACGCTCGTGTCAACCGACATGCCCGCCTGCTCCTCGCCCTTGGCACGAGCTTTCGAGCCCGCGCTACGGTGACGCCAACGTCAGTTTTCTTGTCACCAGGGGGAACGCGCAAATGGGCATGCTCGACGGCAAGGTGGCCATCGTCACCGGTGCGGGCAATGGCGTCGGACGCGGCGAAGCGATCATGCTCGCCGACCACGGCGCGAAGGTCGTGGTCAACGACCTCGGTGGATCGGTGAGTGGCGAGGGCTCCGACAAGCGTGCGGCCGACGAGGTCGTCGAGGTCATCACCAAACGCGGGGGCGAGGCCGTCGCGAACTACGACAGCGTCGCCGACTTCGACGGCGCGAAGAACATCATCGGTACCGCGGTCGACGCGTTCGGCCGGCTCGACGTGCTGGTCAACAACGCCGGCGTCCTGCGCGACAAGATGATGTTCTCGATGTCGCCCGAAGACTTCGACACGGTCGTGAAGGTGCACATGTACGGCGCGTTCAACACGATGCACCACGCCTCGGCCTACTGGCGCAACGAATCGAAGGAAGGCCGCCAGCCCCGCGCCGCGATCATCAACACGGTGTCGAGCGCGGGCCTTCAGGGTCAGGCCAGCCAGATCAACTACGGCGCGGCAAAGGCCGGCATCGCGGCAATGACGATCATCGCGAGCCTCGAGCTGAGTCGTTACGGCGTCCGTGCGAACTGCATCGGCCCCGGCGGCGCCACGCGTATGGTCGCGCAGGCGATGAAGATCGAGGTCAAGAACCCCGAGGACTACACCGAGTTCGAGGCGATGAACCCCGGCAACTCCGCTCCCGCGGTCGTGTGGCTCGCGTCCGACGAAGCACTGCACGTCACCGGCCAGGTGTTCCGGCTCGTCGGCAACAACCTCGCGCGGTACCGCCCGTGGGAGATGGGCGAGCAGTTCCTCGCCACCGACAAGGAAGGCAAGCCCAAGCAGTGGGATCCGGCCGACATCGGCCGCATCGTCAACCGGTACGTGTTCCAGAGCGAGAATCCGGGAATCGACGCGCAGCGCCGGGCATGACGATCCCCGCTTTCGAAACCCTCGCCTACGACGAGGGCGACGACGGAGTTGCAGTCGTCACGCTCAACCGGCCCACCGTTCACAACGCGTTCAACTCGCTGATGCAGCGTGAGCTGCACACGTTGTGGCGGGCGCTCCGCCGGCACGACCCGGTGCGCTGCGTCGTCCTCACCGGAGCCGGCGACAAGGCGTTCTGCACCGGCATCGACCGCATGGAGCAGATGGGCGGCGAGGGAGACGCGACGACCGACCACGACATCGTGGGCTCGGGCGCCACACCGTTCATGTTCAACGACCCGGGCGACAACATCGGCCCCAAGTCGTGCGACCTCTGGAAGCCGGTGATCGCGGCCGTCAACGGGATGGCGTGCGGCGGAGCCTTCTACATGCTCGGCGAGGTCGAGTTCATCATCGCGGCCGACCACGCGACCTTCTTCGACCCGCACGTCACCTACGGCATGACCGCCGCGTTCGAGCCGATCCACATGGCGGGCATCACGCCGTTTCCCGAGATCATGCGCTTGTCGCTCCTCGGCAACTACGAGCGCATGTCAGCGCAGCGGGCGCACCAGATCGGCATGGTCAGCGAGGTGGTCCCGGGCACCGAGCTCGCGACGCGAGCACGTGAGATCGCCGCGATCATCGCGTCGCAGCCGCGGCTCGCGATCGAAGGAACGGTGCGCGCCATCTGGTCGACGCGTTCGATGCCGCAGCGCGAAGCCGTGCGGCTCGGCTATGCGTACGTCGCGATGGGAACGAGTCAGGACTCGATCGCCGAAGGACAGCAGATGTTCGCGTCCGGCAAGCGCGTGGAGTGGAAACTGCGCTGATGGCCGGTACCGGGAAAGTCGCAATCGTCGGCGCGGCGTTGTCGGACATTGGGCGCGTCGACACCAAGACCCCCTTCGAGCTCCACTTCCAGGCCGCGTCGCGTGCGATCGCGGACGCCGGGCTCACAAAGGCCGATATCGACGGCTTCGGCTCCAGCGCCATGGGCATGCTCGCTCCCATCGAGATCGCCGAGTACATCGGGCTCCGACCGACGTGGGTCGACGGGACCAGCGTCGGCGGCGCCACCTGGGAGTTCATGGTCGAACACGCCACCGCGGCGATTCTCGCCGGCCACGCCGAAGTCGTCGTACTCGCGTACGGTTCGACCACCCGCGCCGACCTCAAGGCGCGCCGGCGGACCGCGAACCTCGGCTTCGGCGGTCGCGGCCCGATCCAGTTCGACGTGCCGTTCGGCCACACACTCATCTCGAAGTATGCGATGGCGACGCGCCGGCACATGCACGAATTCGGCACCACGATCGAGCAGCTCGCCGAGATCGCGGTGAGCACGCGCTACAACGCCTCGTTCAACCCCGAGGCCTTCTACCGCGACCCCATCACCATCGACGAGGTGAACAGCAGTCGGATGATGGCCGACCCGCTGACGAAGCTGCATTGCTGCATCCGCAGCGACGGCGGCGGCGCGGTGGTGCTCACCACCGAAGAACGTGCGCGCGACCTCGCCAAGAAGCCCGTGTGGGTGCTGGGCACCGGAGAAGCGACGAGCCACACGACGATGAGCGAATGGGACGACTTCACCCGCTCGCCCGCCGTGCAAAGCGGCAAGCACGCCTTCGGGCGCGCCGGCGTGACCCCCGACGACATCGACATCTGCCAGATCTACGACGCGTTCACGCACATGGTGCTGGCGAGCTTCGAGGCGCTCGGCTTCTGCCAACCGGGCGAAGGTGGGCCCTTCGTCGCCGACGGCCGGCTCCGCCTGGGCGGCGCGCTCCCGACGAACACCGACGGCGGCGGGCTGTCGCACTGCCATCCGGGCATGCGCGGCATGTTCCTGCTCGTGGAAGCGACGCGTCAGCTCCGCGGGGAGGCGCAGGGCCGCCAGGTCGAGAACGCGCAACTCGCATGCGTGAACGGAACGGGCGGCTGGTTCTCGTCGGCGAGCACTGTCATCCTCGGCGCCTGAGCAGCACCCGGAAGCGGCCGGGTGGTGCCACCGGCGACGCTATCTCCGGCTCCGGCTCCAGCGGGCCCGCGGCGAGCGCCTCGGCGACTTCCTCCGGTCCGATCTCGCTGATCAGCGCGACCCCGAGCACTGCGCCGAGCATGAACAGCAACGCGCCGGTCAGCCCGTAGAGCTCGAGACCGCCGAAGGCGGTGAGCACGATCACGAACGAGCCCACGTGCACCGTGCGCCGCTCGAGCCAGCGATTCACCCACCAGTCGCAGACGAGGATCACGACAAAGCACCCGGCCACAACGAACGCGCGCGTCATCGTGTGTGCGCCAGCGAAGACGATGATCGGCAACCCGCCGATGAGCACGCCGGCGACGGGCAGGAAGCTCCACAGACCGACCCACACCGCGAGCGCGGCCGCGCCCGGGACGCCGGCCGCACGCGCGATCGCAAACGCCAGCAGCGCCTCGACGAGCGCCTCCCAGAGCTTCACGCGGGCGAAGAAGAGGGCGCGCCGCGATCCGTCGCGCATCACGTACTGCGTCCGCCGCCGGACGGCCTCGTCCTCGATGAGACCGAGACCGCCGTCGATGATGCGGGTCCCGTAGAGCACGAAGAAGATCGTGAGGATGAGCCCGGCGACGAACGCGACACCTTGCGATACTGCCGACTTGATTACATCCGGCGCGGCGCCGCCCGCGAGCCGCGCCGGGATCGCGTCGACGAGGTTGGTGACACGCGCCTTCAGTTTGATCTCGCGGAAGAACTTGGAGTTCTGCTCCAACTCGGCCGCGCGCTGAGGGGCGGCCTGTTGCAGGCTGCTCATCGCGTCGGAGACGTCGTGCACGATCTTGTAACCGGCGAAGCCGATCGCGCCGAGCATGAGGAACGCGGTCAGGATCACGGCGACTGCGCGGGGAATGAAGCGGAATTGCGAGAGCCACACGATCGCGGGGCGGACCATGGCGGCGATCGCCATCGCCGAGAGCGCCCACGCGATGACCCGCTCGGCGTCGCGCGCGATCGCGAGGAGCAAGAACGTGAGGCCGAGCGCGAACACGAGGGCCAGCGCGGAGCGAACCGACAGCCGGACCCGGAGCGTGCGCGCCACATCGACCATCGGCTCGTACGATACCGACGTGGAGTCCCCTCCGATCGGACCCTCGGTCCCTACGGCCGACCCTCTGCCCACCGACGGTATCGATCTCGATCCGCGCTCCGCCATTCCTCTCGCCATCGCAGTCGCGTTGTTCGCGATCGCGGTCTGGTTCATCCGCTCGATCCCGCGCACCCTGTCGGCGCTCGCACTCGGCGCGCTGTTTGCCTTCGCGCTGAATCCACTGGTCGAAGCACTGAAGCGGCGAACGGGATGGGATCGCCGAACCGCCGCCGGCGTCGTGCTGATCACGGCCGCGCTCTTCGTCACGGTCGTCGTCGCGTTGATCACCGTTCCCACGATCCGCGAAGTGCGCGACTTCAACAAGCAGATCCCCCAGACCGTCAAAGACCTCGGCCAGCTCCCGATCGTCGGCCCGCGACTGCGTGAAGCCAATGCGTCGGAGAAGGTGCAGCAGTGGCTGAACGACATGCCGAAGCACCTGAGCACCAACTCCAAACCGATCGAGAGCGCAGCCGGTGCTGTCGCCGACGGTGTCGCCGCGGCTTTGTTCACGATCCTGCTCGCGATCACGATCGTGCTCGACGGCGAGTTCCTCGTCGGCGGCGCCCGTCGGCTCGTGCCGGAACGCCGGCGCGCCGACGCCGATCGGATGGGGCGCCTCGTCTACCACGTCGTCGGCCGTTACATCGCGGGCACCCTGCTCGTCGCGGCGCTGGCCGGCGTCGTGATGCTCACGGGCTCCCTCGCGCTCGGCGTGCCGCTCGCGCCGTTGATCGCCGTGTGGGTTGCAATCACGAATCCGATCCCGCAGATCGGCGGTTTCCTCGGCGGCGTGGTCTTCGTCCTCCTCGCGGTCACGCAAGGCGCGGTGGTCGGGTTGATCGCGCTCGCCATTTTCCTCGTGTACCAGCAACTCGAGAACCACGTGCTACAACCGTTGATCATCGGTCGCGCCGTGCGCCTCTCCCCGCCCGCGACGATGGTCGCCGCCTTGGTCGGAGTCGCGGCGGGCGGGCTCGTCGGCGGCCTCTTCGCGATCCCGCTGCTCGGCGCCACCAAGGCGATCTACCTCTCGACCCGCTTCCCTACCGCTGAGGGCGAGTCGGAGTCCGAGTCGTCCGAGGCCGAAGCACCCGACGTCGCAACTGACTCGCCCTAGGCGGCGAGCGGCGCGCCGAAGAAGCCGCGGTGCACGACCCGAGTGACGGTGTCGAACAATGCGTCGGAATCGAACTCGAGCCGGCGCGACACCAGGAAGTACGCGAACCGCTCCAGCAGCGCCATGAGTGCCGACACCGAAGCGGCATCGCCGCGCGCGCCGGCGTCTCGCATGCGCGCACCGAGCGCAGTGGCGATGTCGGTGAACGCGATCACGCCCAGGCGGCTGGTCTCGCGATCTTCGACGTTGCCCTCCATCCACGCGCGCAGAACCGGCCCGAACCGCGCGTAGGTCGAGAAGAACGTCTCGAGGAACTGCCGCAGCTCGGCCGCGCCCGCCTCGTCACCCGAGACCTCGCCGAGACCACCGGCCAGCGCGCCCATCTCCTGCGCGCATTGGATGGCGAGCGCGCGCAGCAGCTCTTCCTTGTTCGCGAAGTACAGGTAGAAGGTTCCGTGCGACGTGCGCGCGGCGCGGACGATGTCGTCGACCCGGGCGGCGTGGAAGCCGCGCTCGGCGAATACTCGCATCCCCGCGTCGAGCAGCTTCCGCATTGTCTTGCGACCTTGGGCCCGCAGCTCTCTCGCGGCGGCCGGCGTACCCGCCGGCGCCGCGACATCACGTCCACCGGTCGCTCGTCGAGACGACTTGTACGCTTCGGCCATGTCTCCCCCGGGGCTGCCCTGGACGATCGCAGAAGCCGCCCGCCGTTTCGCGGATCGTACCGCCTACGTCACTCCGCTCGGCTGGTCGCTGTCGTATACCGAAGTCGATCGGCTCTCCGACGAGGTCGCGGTCGGGCTCGCGGCGCGGGGCGTGCGCGCGGGCGACGTCGTCGGATTGGTATTGCCCGCCGGACCCGAATACCTCCTCACCTACGCCGCGATCGCGAAGCTCGGTGCGATCACCGCGGGCGTGAACGACCGGCTCTCCGAACGCGAACGCGGAGCGATCCTCGCCGTCGCTGAACCGCGCGTCGTCGTCACGACCGAGGAAGCACCGCCGGGCTCCTCGGCCGAGACCGTGCTGCAGGGGCTGCGCGTGCAGGGAGCGGCGCCCCCGGAGTTGACGCCCGATCCGGATCGCCCGGTCGCCATCATCTTCACCTCGGGTACTACCGGTCTCCCGAAGGGCGCGCTCTACTGCAACAGCCAGCTCGCGTTCATCACGCAGACCGACGTCGGCGACACGTGGGACGGCGGTGGCCGTTCCTTCAGCGGCACCTCGTTCGCGCACCTCGGGTTCATGACCAAGCTCGCCGGCAATCTCCGGCGCGGCGGCACCACGTTCATCATGGAGCGCTGGCACGCCCGACCCGCGCTCGAGCTCCTCGCGCGCGAACGCATGACGACAGTCGCGGGGGTACCGACGCAACTCGCGCTCATGCTGCGCGATCCCACGTTCGACGACTTCGACCTGGCGACGGTGCAATACATCATCGCGGGTGGCGGTCCGATCACGCCCGGCCTCGCCGAGGAGGCGCGGCGGCGGTTCGGCGCGCGACTCGCCACCCGCTACTCGTGCACGGAAGCGGGCATTGGCCTCGGCACCGCGTTCGACGACCCGGAGGAGGACGCGATCATCAGTGTCGGCCGACCGCACGCGAGTGTCGACATGTCACTGCGAGACGGCGACGGCGAACCCGTCTCGGGCGACGACATCGGCGAGGTCTGCCTGCGCTCCCCCGCCGTCATGTCCGGCTACTGGCGGGATCCGGAGCAGACGCGTGCGGCCTTCACCGCCGACGGCTTCGTGCGCACCGGCGACCTCGGTTGGGTCGACGATCGCGGTCGGCTGCGACTCGTAGGCCGGAGCAAGGAGATGTACGTGCGTGGCGGTTACAACGTGTATCCGGTCGAGATCGAGAGCGTGCTGTCGACGCATCCCGACGTCGCCGCCATCGCGGTGGTGCCCCGACCCGACGACGTCATGGGCGAGATCGGCGTCGCGGCCGTCGTCCCGCGCGACCGGGATCGCCCGCCGTCGCTCGCCGAGTTGCGCGACTTCGCCGGCCCGCACATCGCGACCTACAAGCTGCCCGAAGCCATGCACGTCGTCGACTCGTTGCCGTTGACCGTCGGCGAAAAGGTCGACCGGCGAGCTTTGGTGGAGGAGATCGCCAAGCTCCTAACCTGACCCGACTCGACGTCTCACAGTCACGAGGCCATGGAGCTCGAACTCACCGCCGATCAAGAAGAGCTGCGCGACTCGATGCGCGCGGTGCTGGCCAAGGAAAGTCCCGTTGCACTTGCACGCCGGGTCGTCGACGACGACGTTCCGCTCGACGCGCTCTGGACGACGCTGACCGGGTTGGGCTGGTGTGCCCTCACCGTCCCCGAATCCGACGGCGGCATCGGTCTCGGAATGATCGAAGCGGGCATCCTCGCCGAGGAGATCGGGCGGGTGATCGCGCCCGGGCCGCTGCTCACGACCGTGACGCAGTTCGTCCCCGCGGTGCGAGAGACCGGAACCGCCGAGCAGCGCACCCGGTTTCTCGGTGCCGTCGCCGCCGGTAACTGCTCCGGTGCACTCGCGATCGCAGAGGAGCGAGGCTCGTTCGACCCGGCCTCGGTCACCGCGACGGTTGTCGTCGACGGTGCCCATGCCGTGCTGGCGGGCGAGAAGCGGTTCGTCGTCGAAGGCGACGCGGTCGACGAGCTCGTCGTCGTCGCCCGCGAGCCCGGCACGTCGGGCGACGACGGTGTCCACGCACTGGTCGTACCGGTCGCCGCGACCCGAACGAGACGCGTGCACGCGCTCGACGGCAGCCGTCGCCTCGCGCACGTCGATCTCGACGGCGTGAGGGTCGAGCGCGACCGGGTGCTCGGCGACGGTCGGTCGTCGAGCGCGGCCGCGCTGCGGCGCGCGATCGAGGAGGCCACCGTCGCGACCGCCCTCGAGATCGTCGGCGCCGCGCAGACCATCTTCGACGTCACGCTCGAGTACGCCAAGCAGCGCGAGCAGTTCGGAGTCCCGATCGGGTCGTTCCAGGCCATCAAGCACAAGTTCGCCGACATGATCGTGTCGCTCGAACGCGCGCGCGCCACCGGTTACTTCGCCGCCCTCACGATCGCCGAGGACGACCCGAGGCGCACGTCGGCGACGTCGGTGGCGAAGGTCGCGGCCGGCGACTGCCAGCGCCTGCTGGCCAAGGAGGGCATCCAGATCCACGGCGGGATCGGCTACACGTGGGAGCACGACATGCACCTCTACGTGAAGCGCGTCAAATCGCTGGAGCCCCTGTTCGGGTCGAGCGGTACTCACCGCGCGCACATTGCCGATCTCCTCGGCGTGTAGCGCGGACGGTCGGCCGGGTCAGACCCTCAGCAGGATCTCGGCGAGGATGTAGAACGCGACGATCAGGGCGATGCCCGTGTACATCGCATTCTTGTGGGTCTCGTAGATCATGTTGAGGCCGGTGTTCCCGCGCCCGCTGATCATCCCCAGCGCATTCAGCTCGAGCACGGCCATGACCGCAATGCCGATCAGCACGTAGACGATGCACTTCCCGGAGCTGAGACCGCCACCGAAGATCGGGCCGGCCGCGTAGAAGTGCGCGGCGCCGACCATGAACACCAACAGCGGTAACGAGAAGATCGTGTTCTGCCGCGAGGCCATCGCGCCGGCGCGAGCCGCGGCGGCTGCATTCGGATTCGCTTCTCCACCCGCCTTGAGCGTGCGGGCGTTCGCGATCACGATCTGCTGGTTCGGCCAGATGACGAGCCACACGTTGAGGAACATCGCGAGACCGAACAGGATGCCGACCAACAGCGTCGGACCGGCGGAACTGTGGATCCAAAAGTCACTGTTGTAGGTGCCGGTCGGCGCGATCGCGATGATCAGCAGCCCGAACACGACGGTGGCCGCGGCGGACCAACGGAACCACCAGAGCGCGCGCCACGTGAGCTTGTCGAACGCGTCGTTGCGCGAGCTCGCTTCCATCTCCGCGAAGGCGGGAGTCTGCACGAAGTTGAAGTACCACAGCAGGCCCATCCACATCACCGCCACGATGACGTGGGAAATGCGGAAGGCCTCGGACAAGCCAATCCGGTGGAAGATCTCCATCGCACGCTCCCGGTTGTTCTGAAATGGCGGTCGAACGTACCAAACCTTTCGTGGTCCCGTCAGGGATCCTCGCGGAGAGGTCGAGCCGCCTTACAGATCGGGGACGTGCGCGTCGCCGGCCGCGGCTCCCTCGGGCCGCAGGGGTTGGCGCAGCGGGACGATCATCCCGGCGAAGTCGGCGAACGCGATGGTGTTGCCCAGGTCGTCGGTCACCCGGCACTCGACGACGATGAGCTGGCGGCCGGCGCGCATGACCCGGGCCTCGGCGCGCACCACCGTGCCCTTCGGCCGGCCGAGGTAGCGGACGTGCATGTCGGCGGTGACCAGCGTGTTCTCGCCGGGCCGGAAGGTTCCGGCCCGTGCCGCGGCCGAGCCGGAGGCGACGTCGACCAGGCTCGCGATCGCCCCGCCGTGCAGGTTGCCCGACCCGTTGAACGCGCCCGCAGCGACCGGCATCTCGACGATCACGACGCTCGGGTCGGGGCCGCTGACGAACTGCAGCCCGAGGAGCTGGTGCAACGGGGTCGACGAGTGCGCGGTGCGGAGGAGCTCGATGACCTCGCTCGTGAAACCGCCGTACGGGTGGTCGGCCGGAACGTCGTCGGAGTCGGGCATGGCGTCAAGCTCTCACTCCGACGGGTGGGCGCGCCACCACGAGAACAACCCGGCGAGGTCGCCGTCGCGCGCGACCGCGTGGACAAGCCGGTCGCCGCGCGTCCACCACATCGCCGCGCGCCCGCGCTCGAACCGGCATCGGTAGCGCCCCACCGCGGCACCGGGCGAGGCCGGCGCCGACCAGGCGCGCTCGTCGGCGACCCCGCGGGCGCACGCCGGTGTGCCTGATCGAGCGGCGACATCGGCGCCGGCCGCGCGCCGGTAGGCCGCGGCGACGCTAGCGGGCGTGAACAACCGAACCTCGAGGTCGATCCCGTCGACGACGCAGCGCACGTCGCGTCGCGTGGGCGAGAGCCCCCGACAATCACGGGAAAGAGGCACCGTCGTCGCGGTCGAGACAGTGGGCGACGAGACGAGCGAGGGAGCGGCTACCGCGGGCGGTGCATCCGTCGCGGCGGACGGGCGCGAGCCGTGACCGGCCATGAGCCACGCGGCCGCGAGACCGGCTAGCAGCGCGGCGGCTGCCATCGGCCGCGCGCGACTACGCGGAGTGCGCGCCGCGCGACCAAACGACGGACGCCGAAACCCCCGACGACCGCGCTGCGGGTCTTCGCCCGCCCCACCGTTGCGGGTGCGCCCGGACCAGAACTCGAGATTGGATACGCGGTCGCGAGCTTCTGCTGCCATCCGGCCAGGTACCGACTGCCCTGGCTCACCAACCCCTTCGAAGCTCGCCAGGGGTGCCGATCGGACGTACAATGGTGTTCCGACGCGGAACACCCCCACGGTTTGGGCCGTGAGGGCGCTCCGGTAGTCGGATAGGGCATCGATTGCGCCGGTTCCACCGGCGTCAGACCCTCATAGGCACCACCTCCTCTCGGAGAGACTCGGGACGGGCCCCACTTCGGTGGGGCTTCGTCATCTTCAAGCATAGCCGCCGCGATCGGGCGAGTCACGCGGACCGGCATACGAGGCAGACAATTTTTCTGACCGCCCCTCCGTTCTGCCTGCGCTCCCGACGCGCGAGCGCAACCACGCACCGCGCGACCGCCCGGTAGTGGCCTAGTTTCCGATTGTTTCTGCCTAGCCTTCTGGTATTCTCTTGGTATGGCAGAAACAACGCAGACACGAGAACGATCTTCGATTCGGTTTCCCTATGGGGATCTCGATGATGCTCTGGAATTGGCCCGTGTAATCCATGCCAATTTCGGGTTCGAGTGCTCGCTTGACCAGCTGGCCGGCGCGATGGGCTACAACGTCAGCGGAGCCTTCCGTAACAAGATCGCTACCGCTGCCACGTTCGGCCTTCTAGAGACGATTCGAGGCGGTCAAGTCCAGCTCACGGAACTGGGCAGTCGTGCTCTCGATCCGCAGACAGAGGACGCGGCCAAGGTAGAAGCATTCCTCGCAGTCCCACTCTACGCTGCCGTATTCGAGCGGTTCAAAGGGCGTAATCTCCCCCACGACCAAGGATTTGAGCACGAACTGGGGCGGCTTGGGGTAAGCCCGAAGGTTTCTGCCAAGGCGCGGCAGTCGCTGCAACGCTCCGCCGAGCAAGCTGGCTTCTTCCGTCACGGACGCGAACGCTTGGTGAAGCCAGGGCCTACAATGCCCGCTGTGGCCTCGGTCGAACCTGACGAATCCCCTCACACTCGACCGGCTCCTGCACGGAGCGAGTCAACGCTTCCCGTGCGCCACCCATTGCTCGTAGGGCTCTGGCAGGAGCTACCGGACCCCAAAGCTGGGAGCTTCGACGCCCAGCGGCAGCGCGAGTGGCTTGACGCGGCGCAGGTCGTGCTTCGACTCCTATACGGCGGCTCCGAGTCGCAGCGTGAGTTGACCGAAGGGGACGTACTCGGAGCATCGAGCATCGAGCATCTGCGCCCGTCGTAGCTGTCACACCCGAGTCGTACACTCACCACGTGAGTAAGAACCTGCCCCGCACCCTTCTCGAAGCAACCCGCTACTTTGCTGACCCGCAGGTCTGCATCGACTTCGTGGCGAAGCTTCGGTGGCCGGATGGGCCGGTCTGCCCCTCGTGCGAAGGCACAGAGCACTACTGGCTGTCCTCGCGCGGGCTCTGGAAGTGCAAGGTCCGCGACTGTCATCGCCAATTCAGCGTCAAGCAGGGGACGATCTTCGAGGACTCCGCGATCCCGCTCGACAAGTGGCTGTGTTCCATCTGGCTCATCGCCAATTCGAAGAACGGTGTTTCGTCGCACGAGCTTGGCCGCGCGGTGGGGATCAACCAGAAGGCCGCGTGGTTCGTTTTGCATCGCATCCGTTTGGCGATGCGGACGGGCACATTCCAGAAGCTCGACGGCGAAGTCGAGGTTGACGAGACCTACATCGGCGGGGCAGCGAAGAACGTCCGCAAGGGTGACCGAGCACGCAAGCTCACCGTTCGGGGCGGGATCGCGGACAAGAAGATGGTGGTCGGCTCACTGCAACGCACCACCGAGGAACAGGCTTCGCAAGTCGTCGCGGAAGTCATGCTCGAAACGAAGTGGAACTCGCCGCGCGGGCACGTTGTCCGCAACGTCGAGCCGGGTGCCGCTGTCTACACCGACGCCGCGATCGGCTACCGCGCGCTGACCGGCGACTACAAGCACCAGGCGGTCGACCATCACATCGGCGAGTACGCCCGCGGGCGGGTCAGCACAAACGGGATCGAGAACTTCTGGGCGCTCCTGAAGCGAAGCCTTCACGGCACCTACGTCGCCGTCGATGAGGCGCACCTGTGGCGCTATGTCGATGAGCGAGTATTCGCGTTCAACCTGCGCGACCTCACCGATCTGGAACGCTTCCAGACCGTGCTCCGCCGCATAGCTGGCCGGAGATTGACTTGGACGGAACTGACCGCGTAAGGAAGAAGGCTGCGATGACCGACGAACTGTTCGACAACGGTCCAGCGGCGGCGAAAGTTCTCGAAGAAGCGCGGCGTCAGGTGGAAGCGCAGGAAACCGCGCTGAACTCGTTGCGGGGGTCGGTAGCGACCGTTCTACTTGGTGCGTCGATCGTCGCGGCCGTGTTCGGCGCGGTGACGTTCAAGAGCGGCCGCTCGGACTTCTCGACCGGCTGCGAGTGGTTCGCATTCATCGTGTTCGGCGCGACCGTTGTCGCGTCGGTGGTCGTGCTCTGGCCGCGAACCTTCCACACGGAACACGAACTTGCGCCATATATCGACCGGTTGATCGAAGGGGCTGCGCTGGATGAGATCACCGTCACTGCGCATCTTGCGAAATCGTTCGAGGGTTTTCGCGAGAAGAACGACAGGATTCTCGCATGCCTGCAGATCGTGTTCGCTATCGCGTGCAGCTGCTTGGGCTTGCAGGTGGTTGCGTGGGCTCTCGCGGTGGGTTATTCGCGCTAGCGCCGCTTGACGTTTCGGCCTCTGCCGCCCGACTTGCGCGACCGCTTCACGGTGGCTTCCTTCGCGGGAATGTTTTCGGGCTTCTTCGCAGGCTGCGCCGGTTGTTCGGGTTGCGCGGCTGGCTTGTCGTCCTCGGTCATTTCCCGTTCCCGTTCTGTTTCGTTCGCTCCGCGTCGATCTCCCGTTTCGGCACCCGGGCGAGCTTCTTCGCCAGGTCCTCGAACCTCTCGTAGTCGGTCGGCTCGGGCTTGGGGTGTTCATGCTTCGGGACCGGCTTCCTATGAGTCACGCCCCAACGGTACCCGCCGCCACCAAGCCGACGGTGAGGCCCTGATTTGGTGCGTCAAAGCAGTCGGTACCTCCGGCCAAGCTACCGCTGGCAACCCCGATAACAAAGTTTGACACATTCTCAGATGTTTTGATATGCATGCTTCGTGCAACTCGAACGTCCCCGAATACGGCTCGTCGTCGTCACGCTCCTCGCTTTCGCATCCCTCGGCGTCCTCGTCGTCGCCCGGCCGCCGCTGACGCAAAGCGTCTGGTCGCGCGGCGACGATCTCGCGCTCGCCGTTGCATGGGTCGTCGCGCTCGCCGCGAGCGCATGGCTCTTCGTCGCGACCGGCGCCTGCGTCGTCGCGCTCGGGCTCTCCCGTCCGCGGCTCGCCCGCCGGATCTCGCCGGTCCTTCCCGTCGGGCTCCGCCGGCTGGTCGAGGTCGCGATCGTCGGCGCGTGTGTCGCGCTCCAGGCGCTGCCCGCCCAAGCCGTCGCTCCCCCGCGCGTCTCCGCCGTCGTCGACGATCAACCCGTCGTGCGCGCACCCGAGACCCCGAGACCGGCCCCGGCGCCCGCCGCGGCGATCGCACCGGCCGAGGTTCCGCAGCACGCGATCGTGCGCGCCGGCGACAGCCTCTGGCTCATCGCGCGCGCGTCGCTCATGCAGACGACCGGTCGTCGTCCCGGCGATCCCGAGGTCGCGCGCTACTGGCGCGCCGTGATCGTCGCGAATCGTCCCACCCTCCGCTCCGGAGACCCGAGCCTCATCTACCCCGGTGAGATCGTCGTCCTGCCGCCCGTGTCGGCGGTGTCCTAGCCTCCAGCGCGTGGGTCTCCTCACCGGAAAGGTCGCCGTGGTCACCGGTGCGGGCGGCGGCATCGGCCGCGGCCACGCGCGACTTCTGGCCGACAAGGGCGCATGCGTCGTCGTCAACGACCTCGAACCCGGCCGGGCGGCCGACACCGTCTCAGAGATCGTCGACGCGGGCGGCACCGGCACGCCGAGCTCCCACGACGTCGCGACCTGGAGCGGCGGTGGCGCAGTGGTGCAGCACGCGATCGATACGTACGGTCGACTCGACATCCTGGTGAACAACGCCGGGATCCTCCGCGACGCGATGAGCTTCAACATCACCGAACCGGACTGGGACGCGGTGATCGACGTGCACCTCAAGGGACACATGTCGACCTGTCACGCGGCGGCCGCACATTGGCGAGCGCGCGGCAAGGCCGGCGAGACCCCGAACGGGCGCATCGTCAACACCGCCTCGGAGTCGGGGTTGTTCGGCCAGTTGGGCCAAGCGAATTACTCAGCCGCGAAGGCCGGCATCATCTCGATGACCATCGTGATCGCGCGTGAGCTGAAGAAGTACGGCGTCACCGCGAACGTCGTGTGCCCACGCGCCCGCACGCGGATGACCGAGTCGATGCCCGGCGCGGACGAGTACATGCAAGGCGCCGAGTGGGAGCCCGAGAACATCGCCCCGCTCGTGTGCTTCCTCGCGAGCGACGCCGCCGCCGACGTGTCGGGCCAGGTGTTCGTGATGTGGGGCACCCGGATCCACCTCATGCAGGGCTGGCAGCGGGTACACACGCTCGACCGCACCGACACCGACCGCGACAAGGGCCGCTGGACACCGGAGGAGCTCATCGCTCGCAAAGATGAGATCTTCGCCGGGCACCTCACCAAGATCCCTCGCATGGGGTTCGGAGAATGAGCGCGGCATCGCCAGACGCACCGGAGGCTCCCGAAGGGCACCTGCTCGTCGACCAGCTGCGGTTCATGGCGCGCCGCGGGCCCGACCGCGTCGCCTACACCGATCTCGACGCGGGCGCGACCATCACGTTCCGCGCTTGGGACGAGCGTTCGAACCAGATCGCGCGTTGGCTCGTCGACCACGGGGTCGCAAAACAGGACCGGGTCGCGCTCTACATGGACAGTGATCACTGCCTGCAGTGGATCGTGGCCTACGCGGGCATACACAAGGCCGGCGCGGTCGTGGTTCCGGTCAATACCCGCTTGTCGATCGACGAGGTGTTGACGATCCTGCGTCACGCCGAGCCGACCGTCGTCGTCACCAACGAGCGACTACTCGCGAACGCACACACTGTCGCCGCGACGATGCCGATCAGCGCAATCCTCGAGACGAACAACTGGGCCGATCTCGACGCGTACGACCCGAGCGACACCCAGGTGCCGCTCGACGCCGACGACATCGCCGACATCATGTACACGTCGGGCACCACCGGCCTGCCCAAGGGTGTGCTCGTCCGCCACCGCAACGTCGCGATGATCCCGAACTGCGCACCGAGCTGGACCGACCTCGGGTGGCTGCACGGCGCGCCGCTGTTCACGTTCGCCGGGATGAGCTTCATCTTCAATCCCATGAAGATGGGGCTCACCGGCCTCTACATGGCCAAGTTCGACGTCGATCGCTGGTTCGACGTCGTCGAGCGCGACAAGCCGATGATGATCTTCCTCGTTCCCGCGATGGCCGAGCTCATCACGGCGAGCCCGCGCTTCGCGTCGGCCGACCTCTCGGGACCGATCGCGGTGTCGATCGGGAGCGCCCCGCTTGCGCCCGCCACGTTGAAAAAGCTGCAGGACCGCATGCCACAAGCCTCGGTGATCAACTCCTACGGGCTCACGGAAGCCGGGCCCGCGTTCATCACGATGCCGAAGGAGGAAGCCGACAAGCGCATCGGATCCGTCGGCAAACCGAACCCGCCGATGGAGGTCCGGGTCGTCGATCCGGAGACCGACGAGGATCGGCCCGCGCACGAGGTCGGCGAGCTGCTCGTCCGCCTGCCGGGCAAGCGCCGCGAGTACTACAAGGACGACGGCGCGAACGCGTCCACCTGGACGGCCGATGGTTGGCTCCGCACGGGCGACCTCGCGTACCTCGACGCCGACGGCTTCGTCTACATCTCGGGCCGTATCAAGGACATGATCATCCGCGGCGGCAACAACATCTATGCGACCGACGTCGAGGCGGTGCTGCTCGAGCACGCCGACGTGCAGGAAGCCGCAGTCGTCGGTGTGCCGCATCAAGTACTGGGCGAGGACGTCGGCGCCTTCGTGGTGTGCAAGCCGGGCGCGTCGTTGTCGACCGACACCCTGCTCGCCTTCTGCGTCGAGCATCTCGCCGACTACAAACGCCCCCGACACCTCTGGTTCGTCGACGAGCTCCCCCGAAACGCCACGGGCAAGGTGATGAAACACAAGTTGCGCGAACAGGCGGCGAGGAGCTGACATGCGCATCCCGGCCGCCCGCTTGTAACCTCCCGCGTCCGGAACGCTGACACGCACGTCAGCTCGATGTGGAGGCGATGGCTGTGGCACTCAGCGAGCTCAAGGGACGGCCGCTCGGCACCCAGAAGGTGATCATCGAGCGCGGGCCGATCCGAGTGTTCGCGCAGGCACTGATGGACAACGACCCGGTGTACAACACCGACGCCGCGCCCGTGCCGCCCACGTTCCCGTTCGTGATGCCCTACTGGGGCTCGATGGGCGTCGGCGGCGCGGCCGGTCTGCCGATCGAGAACCTCCGCGGGAAGGGCCGCGCGATCCTCCACGGCGAGCAGGAGTTCATCTACCACGGTGGCGACTGGCCGCACGCCGGCGACGTACTTATCGGTGAAGGCGTCATCTCCGACGTGTACGAGAAGGCCAAGAGCGACGGTGGAAAGCTCGAGTTCTACGTGACCGAGACGACGTGGTCGAGCGAGCGCACGTCGAAGCCCGTCGTCACCACGAAGTTCACACTCGCGATCAACTGCAAGCCGGGCGCGGCCGATCCCAAGCCTCTCTCCCCGTGACGCCCCAAGAGCTCTCCGATCGCGCCGAGATCCACGACGTCATCGTCCGCTACGGCTGGGCGATCGACACGAAGGACTGGGCGCTTCTCGACTCGTGCTTCACCGACGACGCCCACGTCGACTACTCGTCGAATCCCGGCGGCAAGGCCGGTCCGTACCCCAAGGTGCGGGGCTGGCTCGAGAAGGTGATGTCGGCGTTCCCGGTGACACAACATCTGATGGCGAACATCGACGTGCGGATCGAGGGCGACCGCGCGACCTGCCGCACGATGGTGACAAACCCGCAAGGCGCGGCGACGCGCGAAGGCGCGCTCCACTTCTTCTTCGTCGGCGCGCGCTACGACGACGACCTCGTGCGTACCGATGCCGGTTGGAAGATCGCGAAACGGGTCGAGACGACGTTGTGGTTCCAGGGCTCCCTACCCGACGAACTACTGATCCAACGCTGACGCGCGTCGAGGCGCGCTACCAACCGGTCTCTTCGAGGAAGTGGCGGACGAGCGAGACCGTCGACTCGGGGTTGTCGCCCGCGGCGAGATGACCGGCGGCGTTGATGGTCGCGACGCGCGCGTTCGGAACCAGCGCGGCAACCTCGCGCGCACCCTCGTCGGAGAGCACGTCGCTTTGCGCACCGCGCAACACGAGCACCGGGCACACGAGTCGCACCAGCTCCTCGTCCATCCCGGCCGTGAGGCCGCGCCAATCGCCGGGCGCGTTCGAGCCGTCCGAGCCGTCCGAGTCGTTCGCGGTCGCCGACGCCGATGCCGATGCCGAACGAAGGTTGCGACCCAGGGCGTGCTTCCATACCCAGTGGCCGTCGGCGCGCTGGCGCAGGTTGCGCGTCAAACGCGCCGGTGACTGCTTCTTGCGGCCCGGCAGGTACTCGGCGATTGCGGCCGCGGCTTCGTCGAGTGACGCGAAGCTCTCGTGCTTGGTCATGAACTCGACGATGCGCCGGACACCGTCGTCCTCGAGCCGGTGCCCGATGTCGATCAGCACGATGCCCTCGACGCGATTCGGATCCATCGCCGCGATCGTCAACGAGGTGATGCCGCCGAGCGAGGCGCCGACGAACACCGCGCGCTCGATGCCGACGAAGTCGAGGAGCCCGACGACGCTCGCGGCCAACGAACGCCGATCGAGGCCCGCCGTGGGCGGGCTCAGCGCGGCGTCGACGTCGGAGTCTCCGTGGCCGGGCAGATCGGGCGCGAGCACGAACCAGCGATCGCTGAGAGCTGTGCCCAGCTCCTCGTACATGTATGCGGTCTGGCCCCCACCGTGCAGGCAGACGACCGGCGCCGCGCCCCGCCGCCCCCACGCCAGGTAGTGCACCTGGTGCCCGTCGACAATCGTGAACGCGCTGTGCCCGTTGATCGGTACGTCGTGGCGCGGCGGACCGTCGGGATCGGCACGTTGGGTCACGGGCGGTCCAACAGCATCGACACGTTGTCGCGGAACAACCCGGGCGCGTCGTCGGGCCCGAGCGGGATCGCCGAGCCCGCGTAGTCGGCGAGAGGTGTGGCAGTCCCTTCGGAGTGCGGGTAGTCGGAGCAGCACATGTAAAGGTCTCCGGTCTGGCGGATCAGCCGCGACGGCAGCTCGTACGAGAACGACGAGACGCGCACTTGTCGCCGAAAGTACTCGCTCGGGCGCATCGGCAGTGGCGCGAGCGGACGACCGTTGAGTCGGGCGGTGAAGTCGGAGCCGCCGTCGAGCATCATCAGGAACATCGGGACCCAAACCGCGCTCAGCTCCACGATCCCGATCCGAAGATCGGGGTGACGCTCGAGCGTGCCGTTCAAGATGAGGTCGGTGCACGCGAGCGCGGCTGCGGTCCACAGGAACACCGAGTCGAGCGTCGACACGAATGCGTCGGCCGGATCGGTGTACCAAGCATCGGCGAAGGGTCGCCGCTGATCGGCGACGTGGAACAGCGGGCGCACACCATGTTCTACGAACGCGCGCCACATCGCGTCGTGGTCGCGATGCGAGAGCGGTCGGCCGTCGACGACCGCCGGCGCGACCATTGCGAGCTGCACGCCGTCGCGTTCCAAGCGCGCGAGCTCGGCCAGAAGCCATTGCTCGTCGCGCAGCGTGACGTGCGCGACCGGATGCACCTTGCCGCGCCCGTCGGTCGCCACCGACGCGCACCAGCGGTTCCAGGCGGTCATGTTCGCGGTGAGCGCGCCCAGATCGGCATCGAGCGTGCGCTCCCAGAGAAGACCGAAGTTGGGGAAGACGACGGCCTCGTCGACACCCATCGCCGCGAGCCGGTCGGCGCGTGCGGCCGCGTCCCAGTAGTCGCGCGGCAGCTCGTCGTCGTAGCGCGTCTCCGGCGGACGCCCGGCGCGAATGCGTTCGTGCAGCGTCCCGAGCGCGGAGGTCTCCCCCGGCCGTTGCACGTCGGCCGGCTGCAGCTTTCGATCCCGCCAGGTCAGCCACGGGTACCCGAGCTCGTCGTCGACGATGCGCAGCGCGTCGTCACGCCGATCGGGGTCGATGTGATCGCACCACATCGTGCGGGTCTCGTAGAGGTGTTGGTCGGAGTCGACGACGGACCGCATATCCGCATTGTTCACCTAACCTGACGTCGATGTCATCCCGGCCCGACTACGACCTCGAAGCCGACGCGTACCGGCGGCGCATCCGCATCGTCACGCTCGAGCCCGGCGTCGTGGAATCCGACCTCGAGGACGATTTTCACCACTTCGTGGTCACGCTGCGCCACGACGGCGAGCGGGTGGAGTCGGTCGACGCGCAATCATTGCGGTGGCCATGGTCGACCTGTCCGGACGCCGCCGTGCCGCTGAGGAAGCTCGCGACGATGCCTCTCGCCCGGCGATTCACCGCGGCCGGACGCTGGACCGACCCGAAGCAGAACTGCACACATCAGTTCGACGCCGCCTGCCACGCGATCACGCACGCCGCGTGGCAACGGACGGAACGCGTGTACGAGCTCGAAGTGCCGCGACGCGATCCCGCCACCGGCGCGTCCCGCTGCCGGCTCTGGGTCGACGGCGCGCTTTCACTCGATTGGGAGATCAGCTGGGGCGGCATCGTCGACGCCGTCGCACCCTTCGATGCCGCGCCCTGGAAAGGCGGCTTCATGCGCTGGGCCGACGAAGCCCTCCCGGAAGACGACGCGGAACGCGCGATCACGTTGCGGCGAGCATGCGACATCGGCATGGGTCGCGGCATGGACCTCGACGCGATCGCAGTCGCGAGCGGTCTGCCGCCCACCATGGCGGGCGTGTGTCACACCATGCAGCCCGGTGTGGTCGAGGTCGCCTTCCGCCATGTGGGCTCGATCCGCGACTTCGCGCGCGCGCCCGAGCTCCTCGTCGACGACGTCACGTCGTGAACGCCGAGCGGCCGGCGGTTCTTCACGAGGCGCGCACCACCGCGTCGGCGAACCGCTGCATGGCCTCGACCGCTTCGGGCGAGCGGCGCCACGGTGACACGATCATCCGCGTCACCCCCACGTCCTCCCAACGACGAACGTCGTCGACGGATGCAACCGGACCTCCGAGCACCATCTGGAAGGGCACATTCTCGCGCCCGTACTCGGCCAGCAGCGCGCGCAACGACCCGATCTGCGTCGCGGCCGATTCCAGTGAGTGACCCATCCCGATCCAACCGTCGCCGAGCCGCGCCGCGCGACGCAGCGCTGCCTTCGACTCGCCGCCGACGAGAATGGGTGGCCAAGGCTTTTGTGTGGGCTTCGGCTCGAACACCACCTCGTCGAACGAGAAGAACTCGCCGTGGTGCGAGATCGTCTCCTCGGTGAAGAGGCGCTTGCAGATCTCGACCGCCTCGTCGACCCGTCGGCCGCGCGTCGAGAAATCGAGTTGCGCGGCGTCCCATTCCTCCTCGAGCCACGACGCGCCGATCCCGAATTCGAACCGACCGTTCGACAGCAGATCGACCGTCTGCGCGCCGCGCGCCGTCGTGAACGGATGCCGCAGCCCGATGTTGAAGACGTGCGTGCCGAGCCGCACCCGCTCCGTCCGGCCCGCGAGGTACGCGAGGTACGCGAACGCGTCGAAGATCGGGGCGTCGGGGGGAACGGGGGGATGAGTCTGGCCCGGGTGCGGCGAGCGCGACATCGCGCGCGTGAACATGAGATGCTCCGGCAGCCACACCGACTCGTAACCGAGCTCCTCCGCCGCCATCGTCGCGTCGAGATGGAAATGAGGATTGAGCGCTCCGAGCGCGACACCGAACTTCACGGGACCACTTCCTCACCCGCGGTCACCCAGCTGCCGTCGATCGCACGCCCCCAGCCGCCCGCGGCGAGATTCCCGCCGTCGACGTGGATGGTGGTGCCGGTGACGAAGCGCCCGAGATCGGACGCGAGGTAGATCACGGCGCCGGCGACGTCGTCGACGTGACCGGCGATCGGTAGCGGGGTCTTCACCGGGAGGTCGCCGCCGATGCCGGGTGTAGGGATGACGTCGGGTGCGATGCAGTTCACGCGTATGCGCCGGTCGCCCAGCTCGAGCGCGAGCGACTTGGTCAGGTTGACGAGTGCGGCCTTCATGGCGCTGTAGATGGCGAACCCCGGCGCGGCCCGGTGCGCCTCGATCGAAGTGATGTTGACGATCGACGCCCGTCCGTCGGCCGGCATGACCGGCACCGAGGCGCGCACGAAGTTCGTGACGCTCGTGAAGTTCTCGCGGACGAGCGAATCCTGCCCGTTGTCGTTCACGTCGAGGAACTCGGCGCGGAACCCGCCACCCGCGTTGTTGACGAGGACGTCGACGCGCGGGAGCGTGCCGACCCAATCCCGGACCGCGTCGCCGTCGCGCACGTCGAGCACTCCCGCAACCACGCGGCGACCCGAGGCCTCGACGTCGGCCGCGGTGCGAGCCAGGCCGTCGGTATCGCGGTCGCAGACGGCCAGGTCAGCGCCGAAACGCGCGCACGCTCCGGCCACCGCGGCACCGATGCCCTGCGCCGCGCCGGTGACGAGGACGAGGCGATCGGTGAGCAGCGCGGAGGCGGGCGTGAGGGGCATGGCCGGTCGAGGCTAGCGGCGACTACCGTCGGCCCGCATGAGCTACGACCTGAGTGGGAAGCACGTGTTGGTCACCGGCGCGTCGGCAGGCATCGGCGCCGCGCTCGCAGTCGGATTCGCAAAGCGAGGCGCGACCGTGGGGATCTGCGCGCGCCGAACCGACCAGCTCAACGTGGTGCTCGAACGTTGTCGCGTGCACGCGCCCGAATCACGCGCGTGGACGGTCGACCTTGCCGATCTCGACGGGCTGGCCGCGTTCGCGCGCCGCGCGTCGCAGGAGCTGGGTGGCGTAGACGTGCTGGTGAACAACGCCGGGATCCCGAAGCGCAAGCGGGTCTTCGACCTCACCCCCGAGATCGTCGAGTCGACGATGCGCATCAACTACTTCTCGCCGGTGCGGCTCACGTTCGCGCTGCTCGACGAGATCGTCGCCCGCAGCGGGCGGCTCATGTACGTGTCTTCCGTCGCAGCTCGCCTCTCGCCGCCCGCCGAAGCTGCGTACGCGGCGACCAAGGCGGCGATCTCGGCGTGGGCCGAGTGTCTCCAGGTCGACCTCCGCGACACGCCGGTCAAGATCCACGTGCTCTACCCGGGTGTGATCGACACCGAGCTGTTCCACCTACCCGACAACGATCCCCTCGGCACGACGGGCGTGGAGATGCTGCCGGTCGACGCGATCGTCGATCCGGTGCTGACGATGATCGAGCAGGACCAGTTGGAGGTATCGGTGCCCGACTGGTTCAACGGCGTGTACGCGCACAAGTCGGCCGACGTCGCGGCCTTCCTCGAGGGAACGATCGCGTTCGCACGTTCGCAGCAGTAGGCGCGTGTGCGCGGCGACGCGGACGTCGGCTCTATCTCGTCGTCAGTGTCGCACCCCGTTGTTACGGTAACTATCAAATCGCGACACGTACGCCGGTTCGTGCGACGATTAGTCCATGTTCGACGCAGTCTCCGCAGGCATCTGGGCTCTCCTCTTCGTCGGGGTACTCGCGGTCGTATGGGTCGGCTCTGGTCGACCCGATATCTGGCGACCTGTTAGCGAGTTTGCCGACGAGCGGTCCCTCGATCGCGGCCATTGGTTGGCCTATGGGATTGCGATCATGAGCGCGGCGTTCGGCCTCGCCGGGTTGGCTGTCGCGGCCATTTGGGCTGCTGTCCCTCCCGTGGGACAACCCAAGCCGGGATACCCGACCGGGGCGCTCACTGCGTTGATCGTGATCGGATCTGCCGCGGGGTTGCTCACGCTATTCCCGCTCTTGCGCTTGGGATGGTTCAAGCGCCGGATCGTTCTCGACTTACGGGTTCGGGGAATCGAGCAGGGACGGCTGGTGGATCTCATCCCGAGCGCCACCGCGCAGATACCGATCCCAGACCAACCGCGGTGGCTTCATGTCGATCACTTGACGATCACCAACCGATCGAAGAACGACAGTGCCACCCTCGATTTCGCCCTTCAGGTCGAGGGCTACGCCGACTATTACCCGCACCGATTCCACGATCAGCTGAGTTGGCACGCGAAGCACACCGGGCCGGCTGTGGAGCCACATTGGGCCAATGATCCGCTGACCGGACCGCTCAACTTGGGGCCGCAGGAAAGCGCCGAAGTCGCACTGTTCTTCTTTGAGCAGGCCGACCGCACCATCGCTCCGTTGTATCCCCCGGAGGGCGGCGGCGGTTGGGACGACGGCGTTCCACTGCTGGTGACCGAGCTGATCGCGGGCAAGCAGGAGTTGGCGTCCCTGGGAATCCTTCGGACGACCCGGATCAGGTTCGCATGAAAAGTGGTTGCACGTACGTGCAGTGGTGTTATATACTGTGGGCATGGCAGCGAGGCAGCGATGCTCAGTAGAACCCACGGATTGCAGCGAGTCCCAGATGACGTACTCGCGCTTCTTAGAGCTATTCCCGGACAACGACGCGTGCGTGGACTGGCTCAAGGCCCGGATGTACCCGGACGGGTCCGAGTGCCCGAAGTGCGGCAAGGTCACGAAGTTCCACCGGATAGCGAGCCGCGCGGCGTACTCCTGCCAGTACTGCCGTCACCAGGTATACCCGACCGCGGGCACGATCTTTCACAAGTCGACCACGTCGTTGCAGATGTGGTTCTGGGCGATCTTCCTAATGTCCTCGACGCGCTGCGGCATGAGCGCGAAGCAGCTGGAGCGCGAGATCGGTGTGAGCTACCCGACCGCGCACCGCATGTTCAAGCAGATCCGCACGTTGCTCGCCGACGACGACGAGCAGTTGACCGGCGAAGTCGAGATGGACGAAGCATTCTTCGGCGGCGTGCGCAAGAACAGCAAGGGTCGCAAGGTCGGACCGAAGACGGCGGTGTTCGGTGCGGTGGAGCGCGGTGGCCGCGTGATCACGAAGATCGTTCCCGGTGTCGATGCGGGGAGCCTCGGTGCGCAGTACCGCAAGTACGTGCTACCGGCATCGACGGTGTTCACCGACGAGTACGTCGGCTACAAGGATCTTCACCGCACGTTTCAGAGGCACCACCGCGTGAACCACTCGACCGGCGTGTACGTGAACGGCAACGTTCACACGCAGACGATCGAGGGCTTCTGGTCGTTGGTGAAGAACGGCATCCGCGGCACGTATCACGCGGTGTCGACCGAGTACTTGCAGTCCTACTTGGACGAGTACAGCTTCCGGTTCAACCGTCGGAACGGCCGCGACCCGATTTTCTGGGCGATCCTCGACCGCGCCGTTTCTTCTCGGGTTGCGGTGGCTGGCTAACGCGACCGAGCGCGTCGAGAAACCCGTCCTCGGTCGTCGGAACCTGCTTGGCGGCTACGTCGTCACCCGGTGGCCGCGGGCGCCCGGTGGTGTTCTTCTCGGGTAGATCGGCCATGGCCGCTCCCGTCGTCGGTGTGGCCCACCGGTACTTCGGCTCCGCCGGGTACCCGTGGTGTGGTCTAATTAGTGGAGCTAACGGGAGTCCAACCCGTCAGGTCCAAGTTCTAAGGCTCGACCTGGCGAAGCTGCTAGCCCCGAGTCCCCTGGGTGGGTGGCCGCACTGGCGGTGCGGTCCCAACCCAGGGGGCTTTGCTTTCCACGCCTACCGCCTTGGCGAGGCGGATCGGCGCAGACCTTGTTCAGGAGGCGTTCGCGACCTCCCGAAGTTCTTGTTGCGGTGTCGTCCACCGCGCTCGGCCAACACGCACGACTCGGCCGATGCGCTTGAGGTAGGCGAGTGCGGCGGAAACGTCGTTGGGCGTGTCATTGCGACCCATACCGCCGAGGTACTCGGAGATTTCCGTCGGCCCCATCGGAGTCTCCATCGTCGTCAACACCTTGTCGATGGCGTCGACGCGGGCAAGTCCTCGCCAATATTTGCCCGAGGCCTCAGGGCCAAGATCGACGGGAAAGATGATCTCGTTTTCGTCCTCGGGCCGATGGCGCGAGAGCGCAAGTTGCAGACCGTATATCTCGGCCTGACGATCTTCGATGGCCCCGTCGAGTTCGGACCGCGTCTTCAACAGTTCGGCAAGGGCCTGTTCGGCGTCGGTGAGAGCAGCGGCGAGATCCACGCGATCAGCGTATCACGAAACCTCAGAGCCAAAGATGAATCAGGGTCTCAGGGTTCCGGATCAACGTGCTGAGGATCGAAATCGACACCGACGGGCTTCTAGTCCTTGTTTTCGACAGCCTTGAGCCGCAATTCCAACGCGTAGAAATCGGTCGCAAGATCCGAGAATGCTTGAACCAACTCCGCGAATGCGAGAGCGACGACCCTTCCGACGGCATCGGCGCTGTCCTCATTGCCGGAACGAGCGACGGCGATCAGTTGGGTGTCCATCGCGTGGACGTGGGCGCTGTACTTCCTGTCCATGACCATGGCCGAGCATGATCGAGCGCCGTACGTGTCGTCAATTGATAGTTCCCGTTGTTACGATACGAACAGATGTTCGCTTCGCTCGCTTCGTCTCGCAACCTGCTCGATGATGTCGCCCGGACGTTCGACGCGTCGTCGTTGTCGGCGGAAGCCGCGCTGCGTGCGGTCGACGAGCTGGGTGCGATCCGGCGAGTTGTCGACGGCATGTTGGCCAAGACCGCGAAGCGGATCGAGGAGACCCACGCGCACGTGCGTGCGGGCGAACGCAACGCCGCGACGTTGGTAGCGCGCACGATCGGCGTGGGTACAGGCGAGGTGCGCGCCGCGATCGAGACCGCGTCGAAGCTCGAGCGCCTTCCGGCGACTGATGCAGCGGTGCGGGGAGGGCGGCTGTCGGCGCGAGCGGCGCAGATGATCGCCGAGACCGCTACGGCGAATCCGGCGGCGGAAGCGAAGCTGTTGGCATCGGCGCAGGGTGGCCTGGTTTCGCTTCGGGATGCCTGTGTCGGCGCACGCGCGGAGGTGGAAGATCACGCGACGCGGGCGAAGCGGCAGCGAACGCTTCGGGAATGGCACTCCTGGACGGATACCGACGGGATGATCGCCGGACGGTACCGGTTCACACCGGAAGTCGGTGGTCGGATAATCGCCGCGATAGAAGCGCAGAAGCAACGCATCTTCCGCGCCCACAAGTCCGGAACGCATGAGTCCCTCGCCGCGTACGCGGCCGATGCGGTCGAGAGTTTCATTCTCGGCAATACGTTCGACGTTCCGGTCGTTGCCTCCAAGGGCGTGAACGCCGTCGTTCACGTGGTCGTCGATCACGGTGCCCTCGTGCGCGGCGGAACCGCCGACGGTGAGGTATGTGAAATCCCAGGCGTCGGTCCCGTCGACGTCGCCTGGGTCAAGGAGTTGCTCGGGTCTGCGTTCGTGACCGCGGTCGTGAAGAAGGGCAAGGACATCCTCACCGTCGCGCACCTCGGCCGGCACGTCCCCGCCGAGGTCATGACTGCGCTCGTCGTGAGCGGCCGCGAATGCGATGTCGACGCGTGCCATCAGCGCGGATACCTCGAACGCGACCATGTGCACGAGCACGCCCGAGGCGGATCGACGTCGTTCGCGAACTTGTGCTGGCTTTGTTACGCGCACCACCGGCTCAAATCGGGCGGCTGGCAACTCGGCCCGCCCGATCCCGCCACGCGCAAACGCAAGCTTCGCCCGCCGCCGGCGCGGGCGGCGTGAACGATCAGGTCGCGGGGAGCCCGACGGTCTTGGTCTCGAGGTACTCCTCGAAACCGGCGACGCCGTGCTCGCGGCCCTGACCGCTCTCCTTGTAGCCACCGAAGGGTGAGTCGGGTCCGAACCACTGGCCACCGTTGACCGCGATCGTTCCGGTACGAATGCGGCGCGCGACCGACACCGCCCGCTCGAGCGATCCGCCGTTCACCGCACCCGACAAGCCGTAACGCGAGTTGTTCGCGATGCGCACGGCATCGTCGTCGTCGTCGTACGGGATCACTGCGAGCACCGGCCCGAAGACCTCCTGTTGGGCGATCGTCGAGTCGGGGTCGACGTCGACGAACAGCGTCGGCTGCACGTAGTAGCCCTTGTCGAACTGGGTCGCGGCGCCACCGCCGACGATGCACCGCGCGCCTTCCTCCTTGCCCTTCTCGATCAGGCCGAGCACTCGCTCGCGCTGACGGGCGTTGATCAGGGGCCCGGCCATGTTGTTGTAGTCGGTCGGGTCGCCGTAGGGGAAGCTCTCGAACGCGGCCTTCACCATCTCGACACCCTCGTCGTAGCGCGAACGCGGGAGGAGCAACCGCGTGGTGATCGCGCAGCCCTGACCGGAGTGCATGCAGACCATGCCCGAGCCGGGCAACACCTCGGCGAAGTTGGCGTCGTCGAGCACGATGTTGGCGGACTTGCCACCCAGCTCGAGGAACACGCGCTTCAGTGTGTCGGCGGCGCGCGCGGAGATGTGCTTACCGACCGCGGTCGAGCCGGTGAACGAGATCATGTCGACGAGCGGCGAGCCGCTCAGCACGTCGCCGACCGCGGCGGGATCGGACGCCGTCACGACGTTGAACACGCCGGCCGGGATGTCGGTCTCCTCGGCCACGAGCCGGCCGATCCACGTCGCCGCGTAGGGAGTGTCGGGCGCGGGCTTCAGCACGACCGTGCAGCCGGAGGCGAGCGCGGGCGTGATCTTCGAGAGGTTGAGCATGAAGGGGAAGTTCCACGGTGTGATCGCGCCGACGACGCCAATGGGCTCGCGGATCACGAGCCGGTTCGAGTTCAAGCCGAAGAACTCGTGATTGCCGAGCTCGTACTCCCAGTTGTAGCCATCGATGAGGTCGATGTCCCACTGCATGTCGTCGATGCAGGTGTCCTGTTGGATCGCGAAGGTGAGACCGATCGGCGTGCCGACTTCCGCGACGATCTGCGGCCGGAGCTCTTCACGGTGTTTGTCGAGCGCGTCCTTCAGTTGTTGGAGGCAGCTCTTGCGGAACGCACGATCGGTCGACCACGTCGTCTCGTCGAACGACCGCCGGGCCGCGGCGACGGCTCGTTCCATGTCGGCCGTCGACGCGTCGGCGACGGGTCCGATGACCGATTCGGTGGCGGGGTTGACGTTGTCGTATGTACGGGCGCCCTGCGCCTCCACCAGCCGACCGTCGATCAACATCCGGGCCTCGAACGCAAGTTCCATGGTTTCCCTCCGCGCGATGGTCCGCCCAGGGTACGCGCGTGGGTAGCGTCACGTCCGATGCGCATCGCCGCGCTCGACCTCGGATCGAACTCCTTCCATCTGCTCGTCGCCGACGTGCACCTCGACGGCACATTTACCGCCGTCGCCCGCGAGAAGGAGATGCTGCGCCTCGGCGACGACGTCGCCCGCCACGGCCGCATCCCCGGCCCGACGGCCGATCGTGCCGTCGCCGCGGTCCGCCGGCTCCGCCAACTCGCCGACGCCTTGGGCGCACGCGAGGTGATCGCGCGGGCGACCAGCGCGATCCGCACCGCCGCCAACGGCAGCGAGCTCGTCGACCGCATCGAGGCCGAGACCGGCGTCGAGGTCGAGGTGATCAACGGGATCGAGGAGGCGCGGCTCGTGTTCGCGGCGGTGCGGGCGAGCGTCGTGCTCGAGCCCGCGCCCGCGCTGTGCGTCGACATCGGCGGCGGAAGCGTCGAGGTCATGATCGGCGACGCCGCCGGACTTCGGTGGGCGACGAGCCTCCCCCTCGGGGTCGGCCGGCTCACCGCGGAGTGCGTGCACGACGACCCACCGTCGACGGCCGACCGCAAGCGACTCGACGAACGCGTGCGGGCCGGCCTGGAACCGCTCGTCGACGAGGTGCTGGGGCGTAGCCCCCGACTCGCGGTCGGCACGAGCGGAACGCTCAACGACCTCGTGCGCATGGCGGTCGCGTTGCGCTCCGGCGAGAGCACGATGCCCGCGAGCACGAACGCCCTGCGGGCGACTCGCGCCGACTTCGACGCGCTCCACGAACGCATCATGGCCGCGAAGACATCGGAACGCCGGCGGATGCCCGGCCTCGAGGAACAGCGGCGTGCCGAGCTGCTCCCGGCCGGTTCCACTTTGTTGGTGACGGCGCTCGAGCTGTTCGAGCTCGACGGCCTGACCGCAAGCGACTGGGCGCTGCGCGAGGGCATCGTGCTCGACGCGGTGCACAGCCACGACCCGAGCGACTGGACGGACGATCCGCGAGCGTTGCGCCGCGCGTCGGTCGCGAGCCTCGCCCGGCGTTGCAACTCCGACGGCGCCCATACCGCGCACGTCGCACATCTCGCCCTGCGACTCTTCGACCAGACCCTCGAGCTCCACGGGCTCGCCGAGCACGACCGCGAGATGCTCGAGTTCGCGGCACTCCTGCACGACGTCGGCCAGCACGTGTCCCGCAAGGGACACCACCGTCACGCCGCCTACCTCGTCGAGAACGGCGAGCTGCGCGGGTTCGAGCCGTCGGAGATCGCATTCCTCGCCGCGCTCGTGCGTCATCACCGGCGGGGGGACCCGAAATCTTCCGAGGCCCGCTTCGGCACCCTTCCCCCCGACGACCGGCCCCGGCTCCGGAAGCTCGCCGCTCTCTTACGGGTAGCTGACGGCCTGGATCGAGGCCGCCGGGGCGGGGTTGAGGATCTCGAGGCATTTGTGGGTAAAGACCTCGTTGTCATTCGACTCACGACCCACGACGATGCCGAGTTGGAGCTCTGGGGTGCGCGGCGACGTCGCGAACTCTTCGAAAAGGTCTTCGAACGGGAGCTGGAGCTCGTCGTGGGCGGATCTCGCGTGGCGGCAGACGTCTGACCAGCCCGAACGCCCGACTGGGCCGGGAACCGGGAAGGCGGGATTCGAAAAGTTCGAAGCCCGAGCGGTGAAATGGCCCGGGCGGTCCGGCGAGCAGGCAGAGGCAAATGAATCTGGGAAACGTTCTATGAGCCCCACCCGGCGTGAACTCGTCCGCGCAACCCGCACGCGCATCGTCGATGCCGCCGGTCGTCTGACCCGTGATCGGGGCGCGTCCGGGTTCAGCATGGACGTGCTGGCCAAGGAAGCCGGAGTCGCACGCGCGACCGTGTACGAGCACTTCCGCTCGAAGCGCTCCGTGCTCGACGAGCTCGCGTCGTCGATCGCCCGGACGGTCACGATGGACGAGGCCCGAGCCCCGACCACCGATCCGCTGGTAGCGCTGCGCGACATCCTCGGCGCGGTGTGCCGGCACTGGGCGGAGCACGAGGAACGCATGAACGGCCTGCGGACGCTCACGGCGCTGACGGGTGGCGATCAGGGCGCCGAAGGGATCGACGACAAACAATTGCGGCGGCTCATGGAGGCGCTGTCGGCCTCCGGCCAGATGCGCGCCCATTGGACGATCGACGAAGCCACCGACGCACTCGGCGCGCTCACCTCGTACGCCACCTACGAACGGCTACGACGCGCGCCGCGCACGCCCGAGCAGGTCGAAGCCGTGCTCGCCAAGCTCGTCGTGTCGATCGTCAGCCGAGGGACGAACGGCTCCGCGAACCACGCCTGATCGGCCTCAGTCCGCGGCGACGAAATCGACGAAGCCGAGCTGCTCGCCCGCGGGACGGAACGCGGCGCGCACGCGCATGCCGATGCGCGCGTCGGCGGGGTCGAGCTCCGGCATCGCCGCGATCAAGCGCGCGCCGTCCTCGTCGAGGTCGATGGTCGCCACGACGAACGGGACGCGTTCGTTGAACGGTGGGACGCCGTTCTGGCGGATCACGGTGAACGAATAGACGGTGCCACCACCGGTCGCGGTCACCCAATCGACGGTCTGCTTCCCGCAATGGCTGCACAGCATCCGCGCGTAATGCTGGTGTCGCCCGCAACTCCTGCAGTGTTGGATGCGCAGCTCGCTCCGGCTCGCGCCCTCCCAGAACTCCCGGTCCTCGTGGGTCGGGCGCGGCATCAACCACTTGGGAACTTCGCTCCAGTCCGGCATCAGTTTCCCTCCGTGCCCAGAACCACGGTCCCCTGCGTCGATAGCCAGCCGCCGCTGCCGTGCGCGACCGCGATCTCGGCGCCGGGTACCTGGCTGTCGCCCGCATCGCCGCGGAGCTGCCGCGTCGCCTCGCACAACAAGAAGAGACCGCGCATACCGGGATGCGTGCACGAGAGCCCGCCGCCGTCGGTGTTCGTCGGGAGCGCGCCACCGAGCCGCAGGTTGCCGCCGTTGTCGGTCACGAACGCGCCGCCCTCACCCTTGGGCGCGAACCCGAGATCTTCGAGCACCACGAGAACCGTGTAAGTGAACGAGTCGTACATCGCGAACATGTCGACGTCGGCGGGCGTGATCCCGGCCTCCGCGAACGCCTTCGGGCCGCTCACGGCCGCGGCGGTGCGCGTCATGTCGGCCATTGCCGCGATCGAGTGGTGCGTGGTACCACCGGCCGCGCCGCGCACGTACACCGGGCGACGCGGAAGGTCGCGCGCGCGTTCTTCGGTGGTCATGATCACGCAGCAGCCGCCGTCGGAGATCACACAGCAGTCGAGCTTGTGCAACGGATCCGCGACGAGTCGCGACGACATCACGTCGTCGACCGTGATCGGATCGCGATACATGGCATTCGGGTTGCGCCCGGCGTGCTCACGCGTCTGCACCGAGATCGACGCGAGCTGCTCGGGTCTGGTGCCGTACTCGTGCATGTGCCGTTGCGCGGCCATGGCGTACGCGCCGACGAGCGTGAGCCCGGTCGGGAACTCGTAGGCCATGGGCAACGGGAGCGCCATTCCACCGCGGCCGCCACCGCCGCCCCCACCGGTGCCGAGCGTGCGCCCCGACGCCGACAGCTGGTTGTTGCCGTACACGATCGCGACCGTGTCGACGTCGCCGTTCTGGATGGCGCGGTAGGCGTGCATCGCGTGGAACTCGAAGCTCGATCCGCCCACGCTCGACGATTCGAGCCAGCGCGGCGTCAGGCCGAGGTACTCGGCGAGCGCCACCTCGTGCATGCCGCCGTAGCCCGCGCTCGCCAAGCCGCTGATGTCGTCCTTCTCGAGGCCGGCGTCGTCGAGCGCGCGCCGGAACGACTGCGCTTCGAGCATCACCCCGCTGAGCTCCGGGGTCACCGGACCGTCCGACAGCCCGACCCCGACGATACACACCCGTCTCTGCACGAGCCGGGAAGCTAGCCCAAGGCGAGCGACGTAAACTCCGCGTCATGCGCATGGACGACATGATCCTTGTCAGCGTCGATGATCACGTCGTGGAACCGCCCGATTTGTTCGAGCATCACCTCCCCGCGAAGTACAAGGACATCGCGCCGCGGATCGAGCACATGCCCGACGGCACCGACCGTTGGAAGTTTCTCGACTTCGACATCCCGAACGTCGGCCTCAACGCCGTAGCCGGGCGCCCGCCCGAGGAATACGGCATGGATCCGACGAGCTTCGACGAACTGCGGCCCGGCACCTACGACGTAAAGCAGCGGGTGCTCGACATGTCGGCGAACGGGGTACTCGGTTCGCTGAACTTCCCGTCGCTCCCCGGGTTCGCGGGCCGACTCTTCGCCGCGCTCGACGACAAGGACGCCGCGCTCGCGCTGTGCCGCGCGTACAACGACTGGCACATCACGGAATGGTGCGGCGCGGCGCCGGATCGCTTGATCCCGCTCGCGATCCCGCCCATCTGGGACCCCTCCGCGATCGCCGACGAGGTGCACCGGGTCGCGAGGGCGGGCTGTCACGCCATCACCTTCCCGGAGAATCCCGTGCCCCTCGGCCTGCCGAGCCTGCACACCGATCACTGGGACCCGTTCTGGCGCGCGTGCAGCGACGAGGGGACGATCGTCAACATGCACATCGGCTCGTCGTCGAAGCTGGTGGTCACCGCGGAGGACGCACCCGTCGACGTGATGATCACGCTGGCGCCGATGAACATCGTGCAGGCCGCGGCCGACCTCATCTTCTCACCCGTGTTCAAGAAGTTCCCCGACGTCACCGTCGCGCTCTCCGAGGGCGGGATCGGCTGGATCCCCTATTTCCTCGAGCGCCTCGACCACTCCTACACCGCGCACAAGGCGTGGACCTTCGCCGACTTCGGCGACAAGTTGCCGAGCCAGGTCTTCATGGAGCGGGTGGTCCTCTGCTTCATCGAGGACGACTTCGGCGCCCGGCACGCGCGCGAGATCGGCACCAACCGGATCTGCATCGAGACCGACTACCCGCACAGCGACGCGATCTGGCCCGATGCGCCCGAGAGAATGATGCAGACGTGGGCGCACACCGACCTCACCGATCCCGAGATCGACGAGATGACGCACGAGAACGCGATGCGCTTCTTCCGCTTCGACCCGTTCTCGATCCGCGCCCGAGAGAAGTGCACAGTCGGCGCGTTGCGCGCCGAGGCCTCGGGTCACGACGTGTCGATCCAGTCGAAGGGTCGGAGGGTCGAGCACCGCGAGCCGATGACGATGGCCGGGTTCGCGCCGACCGCGTGAGCTCGCACGTTCGTCACAACCGCGCGTTCTGGGACGCCGACGCCGACAGCTATCAAGCCGCCCACGGCGAACAGCTGGCGCGCTCGCCGTTGGCGTGGGGGGCGTACCGCGTCCCCGAGTCGGAGTTGCAGGTGCTCGGCGACGTCGACGGCCTACGCGTGCTCGAGCTCGGATGCGGCGCGGCGCAGTGGTCGGTCGCGCTCGCCGAGCGCGGGGCGCGCGTCGTCGGTCTCGACGTCTCGCATGCGCAACTCCTGCACGCCCGGCGGTCGGCGGCGACACTGCCGCTGGTCCACGCCAGCGGCGAGCAATTGCCGTTCGCGGACTCGAGCTTCGATGTCGTGTTCTGCGACCACGGCGCGTTGAGCTTCTGTGATCCCGACGTCAGCGTGTCCGAATGCGCGCGTCTCCTGCGGCCCGGTGGGCTGCTGGCGTTCTGTTGTACGCACCCGATGCTGTACCTCACGTGGGACGACGCACGCGATCAGCAGACGCGCAAGCTGCACATCGACTACTCGCAGCTCGGACAGATGGCGCTCGACGAGGGCACGATCGACTGGGTGCTCCCGCCCGGCGCCTGGATCAAGGTGTTGCGCGCGAACGGCTTCGAAGTCGAGGATCTCGTCGAGCTGTGCGCAGGCGAAGACGCGTCGACGACCTACCTCGATTTCGCGCCGCCGAAGTGGGCACGGCGCTGGCCGGCCGAGTGGATCTGGAAGGCGCGGCGCCGCTGAGCGTCGGTACCTTCGCTCTCGAACGACCGCTATCGAACCAGCAATGACGTCTCGAGCGCCTTGTACAGCCGTTCGGTCCCCGTCTTCGCGTGCACGATCAACATGATGAGCGTCGAGCCCGACGACACGACGAGCAGGTGCGCCTTGTAGCCGTCCGGCGCGTTGAAGCGGCCCTCGATCGCGGGCTGCGAGCCGCGCATCGTCACGTCCTTGTGCACGAGCTTGCCGTTCGAACCGTGGATGCCCTCCGCCAGGGCCGACTCGAGTACAGCGTTGACGCGATCGGGCGATATCGAGATCGGAAACGCGATGCTGGCGGCGCCGATCTCATAGTCGTTGCTCGAGGCGATGGCGGTGTAGATGGTCGCCGACACCGAGTCGACGGTGATCGTTCGTCGGTCGATCGTGGGCGATTGCGGCAGCTGCACGAGGAACGCGCCGTCGGCCGACGTGTAGGTGACGCCGCCGCCGTCGACGAACGCGCTGGTGCCCGACGGAAGTGGGTCCGAATGCAACAGACGGGTTACGCCTGCCCCGGACAAAAGCGCGACCGAGACTGCGAGCGCGACCAGGCCCAGCCGGGTCGGGCCCGGCCGGCGGACCGGAGCCGGCATCGTCATGGGCTGCCAGGCCTCGCGCAGTGCCGGCAACGCCGAAGGTGGACCCTCCGGCCCGCTCGCGGGAGCGGTCGGCCCGACCGGCGGCGGGATCGACAGCCGGCCGAACGACGATCGCGGGGGCGCCGAGGCGGAAGGACCGCCCCACGACGCCGGGGCGGCGGCCGCGGGAGCGCCGGCCGGAGTCAGCGCCGGCAGCGGCGCGCCGCAGCGGGTACAGGTATCACCTTCACCGAGCAGCAGGGAGCCGCACGACCCGCATTTGCGCATCGACAGGTATCGGACCGTTCGTACGGGAACTGAGGTCGATTTGCCCGCCGAATGCGGCGCTTTCGGGCGTGTGTCAGCGCCGGTCGAAGGTCACCCCGGCCGCCTCACGGTCCCAGGTGTGCTCCGTGACGCCCTCGTCCCGAAGCTGGTACTTGAGCACGCGCCCGACGGGGTTTCGGGGAAGATCGGAGCGGAACTCGATATAGCGCGGGATGGCAAAGAAAGGCACGCGGTCGGCGATCCAGCGGCACAGCTCCTCCTCGCCGACGCTCGAATCCTCCTGCAGCACCGCGGTGACCTTGACGTCGTCCTCGCCGAGCGGGCTGGGTACCGCATGCACCGCCACGTCCTTGATCACGGCATGGCCGTACAACACCTTTTCCATCTCGAAGCTCGAGATGTTCTCGCCGCGGCGCCGCAGGTAGTCAGCCTTCCGGTCGACGAAGTAGAGGTACCCCTCGTCGTCGATCCGTCCGATGTCCCCGGTGTGGTACCACCAGTTGCGGCTCGATTCGACCGTCGCCTCGGGGCGACCCCAGTACCCCTCAAACATGGTGTGCGGCCGCTTGGGGCGCACGACGATCTCGCCCGACGTCTCCCGTGGTAGCTCGTGATCGTCGTCGTCGAAGATCCGGACGTCGAAGTACTCATCGTTGATGACACCGGCCGCGTTGGGCTTGTTGGCCACGCCCGGCGGCTGCCAGGAGAGAAGAGACGCCTCCGTGGTGCCGTAGGCGCCGCTGAACGTGTTGACTCCAAACCGTTCTTTGAGAATGGAGTCCACCTCGGTGGGCAGGGGCGCCGCGCCGATCAGCCGCAGCGAGGCGTTGGCGCTCGTCGAGCCCGACAGCGGCATCTCTGGTCGGTCCACATCGTGGGCGAGCAGGTAGGCCATGGTGCCGAGTGTCGAGGTGATCGTCGCGCCGGTGCGGTTGATCTCCGACCAGAACCGGGACACGGAGAACCGGTGCTCGATCGCCGCTCGACCGCCATAGATCAGCGGTCCGAGGACCGCCGTGACGATGGCGTTGAAGTGGAACAGTGGCAACGGCGTCCAGACAACATCGTCGGCCGTGCGCTTCCAGCACATGCCGATCTGCCGCGACAGCACCTCGTGGTACCGGTGGCTCAGCATGCACCCCTTCGACGGGCCGGTCGTGCCGCCCGTGTAGATGAAGGTACCGAGGTCCGACGGCCGCACCGCGGCCGCCGGGGCCACAGGCGACGAAGCCAACCGGTCATGCCAGTCCGCGTCGCCGAGCACGACGACGTGGTCGAGGCTCGGGATATCACCCGCGATGCGGGCCGCTCGCTCGACGAGCGCCGGTTCGACAAGCAGGACCGTCGACCCCGAGTCCGCGAGTTGATGGCGGAGGTACTCCCCCTTGTACGCCGTGTTGATCGGCACCGCGACACCGCCGGCGAGGATGGTGCCCCACCAGGCGAGCGCGGCATCCGGCGAGTTCTCCACGAGCGTGGCGACGCGCCCGCCGCGTGGCACGCCAAGATCGGCCAGCACCGCAGCAATCCGGCCACCGCGGTCGATCACGTCGGCCGCTGACACCTTCGTGCCGACGACATCGAGGTACTCGCCATCGGGGTCCCGCTCGAGCCGCTGACGCAGCAGATCGATGATCGTCCGCTCGTCACCGTCGTCGATCCAGACCCGGTCGTTCACTTGAACAAGCTTATCAGCAGATTGAATGCGCGTTCGGAGCGCGTTCAGGGCACGACGAAGGTCCGGTCGATGATGCCGTGCAGGTCGGTGAGTGGAAGCCGCTCCCGCGGCGCGACGTCGTCAGACACGACGGCGGGGTCGAGGGCCTGGTACGCCGACATGATCCCGCTGAAGAGGCGGGCGAGCACCTCGGGATCGCCGTCGCAGAGGACGCCGGCGCGCTGGCCGCGGCGAAACAGGGCCGCCTGGAGTTGCATAGCGTCCTCGTACCGTTCCTTCATGACCAGGTCGATCTCGCGGTCCGTAGACAGGTACGCGGCGCTCGAGTACCGAAGGTACAGCCGGCCGAAGTGCGGGTGCGCCCGGAAAAACCCAACTTCGAAGTCGACCAGCGCGTGAAGTTGCTCGACGGGTGATGCGCTTTTGTCATCCAGGATCGCATGCAGTTGCGGGATGAACTCCGCGCCCCGGCGGACGAAGATCTGCCGGAACAGGTCATCCTTGTTTTCGAAGAACGAGTACACCGACCCGACGGCGAACTCCGCCAGATCGGCGACCTCTTTGAGGGTGGCCTCGTGAAAGCCCTTGCGGCCGAAGACCTCCTCAGCTGCGTCGAGCAGTTGGGACCGACCGATGTCCTGCTGGCGGAGCCGGCGTTCCTCCCGGCGGCTGGCAGCGGGCAGCGTGCTCCTGGGCATGGCCCCACGATACCGACTTCCAGAACATTGAACGTAGATTCATCGAGGAGCCGTCATCGGGTACCGACGAGGTGGACGGGGCCACCGGCGCCCGGGCATCCTGTCGCGAACCCGATCTCGGGAACCAGAACCAAGGAGCCGACGTGCCGAGTGTGATGGCAGGAATCCGCATTCTCGAAGTGGCCGAGCACACCTTCGTGCCGGCTGCTTCCGCGATCCTCGCCGAGTGGGGAGCCGAAGTCATCAAGGTCGAGCACGTGGAGCGGGGCGACGCAATGCGTGGCCTGGCCAGCACCGGAGTGCTGCCACTCACCGGTGGCGTGCACGTGATCCTCGAACACTCCAACCGCGGCAAGAAGAGCATCGGTCTCGACCTGGCCCAACCCGAGGGCGCGCAGATCCTGTACGACCTGGCCAAGACGTGTGACGTGTTCTTGACAAACAAAAACCCGGGCGTGCGTGGGCGCCTCCACATCGATGTGGACGACATCCGGGCCCACAATCCCAACATCATCTACGTGCGCGGTTCGGGCTACGGACCCAAGGGCCCTGACGCCGACCAGGGTGGCTACGACTTCCTCGCCTTCCACTGCCGGTCGGGCAACGGCATGGCATCGAAGGCCTTCGAGATCGACAACATGCCGCCGCCGCCGGCCCCCGCGTACGGCGACTGCATCGGAGCCATGACGATCGCCGGGGCCATCTCGACCGCGCTGCTGTACCGCGAACGGACCGGCGAGGCCACGGTCGTCGACGTGTCACTGCTCGGGACCGGCATGTGGGCCATGAGCGCGGCGATCGCCCTGTCGATGCAGCTCAACGTGCCGTGGCTGCAGGGCCCATCGAGCCGGGACAAGGTCCGCAACCCGCTCACGGGAACGTACAAGACCAAGGACGGGCGGTGGCTGGGCTTCTCGTGCCTGCAGTACTTCCACTACTGGCCGGACATGTGCCGGGTCCTCGGCCGGCCGGAGCTGGTGACCGACGCGCGGTTCGCGACCTCTGAGGACCTCTCGGCCAACGCCCCCGCCGCCGCCGAGATACTGGTCGGGGAGTTCGGGTCACGCACCTTCGACGAGTGGCTCGAGCGCCTCAGCGACTTCAAGGGCCAGTGGGCACCGTGCCAGGACACCCTGCAGGTCGTCGACGATCCCCAGGCCGTCGCCAACGGGTATGTGCGCGAGTTGCAGACGAAGGAGGGCAACACCTTCCGGCTCGTCACCAGCCCGGTTCAGTTCAACGAGGAGCCCACCCCTCCCTTGCGCGGCCCGGATTTCAACGAACACGGGGACGAGATCCTCTCCGAGTTGCTCGGCATCGACTGGGACACCATCGTCGAGCTGAAGGTCAAAGGCGTCGTCGCCTGACGGAGCGCGTCAGGCCGCGGCCTGCAGCGCCCTGCGTATGAGCTCGGCCACGTACGCCGGCGCCTTGGTCAGCATCTCGTAGTCGATCCGGATAACCCGCCATCCGGCGGCCATAAACCGGTTGTCCCGGTCCCGATCGCGCCGGCGGTCGACGAGCGCCGTGTGGTACAGCCTGCCGTCCAGCTCGACGAGCACCTTGGCGCCGGCGTAGACGAACTCGACCCGGCCGATCCACCCATCGCTGTCGCCGACGTCCTCCTCGCGTCCGGGCATCGGGAGCTGGAAAGCGACGATCACGTCCTGGATGAAACGGCGCTCGAGCTCGCTCGCGGGGGCGACGTACCCCTCGCTCCGAGCGGCCAAGAGGTCGCGGAAGAGCCGGCTGCCCGTGCGGCCAGGCCCGCCCACGTCGTGGTAGACGAGCCACGCCCCCTCCGGCGTCACCAGCCCGCGGACCAGGCAGTTGTCGAGCGCCCGCTCCGTCTGGTCGGGATCGAGCACCCCAGCCAGGTCGAGCAACGTGCGCGCGACCGACGTGGCGGGTATCCCATCGACCCGCATGACATGGTGGGCCGGCAAGCGCCGGCTGGCAAAGCCCCGGGCGGGACGGGCCCGAGGATGGAGTCCGAGCGGACCGGTTACCTCGACCCAGTTGCCGCTGAAGCCAGGGATGCCATGCAGCTGGGCGGCGGAGCGGTGCGACGCCACGGCACCCCGGCCGGCGCCCCGGCCGGCTCCGATGACCGTGGCGTGCAGGCGAAGCTCCCAGGTCACCAGAGTCCCCCGAAGTCGATAGACGCCAGGTACGACCGCCTCCCACCGCCCGGATTCGACCCGATGGCGGATCGCACCCCGGCTCAGCCCGGCCTCGTACGCCTGCGTCACCGTGAGTACCCCGTGCTGCTTGGCCGCCCGGGCTTCAAGTCGCCGATCGGCTTCTGCGTCAGTCATTGAGAGTAGATCTACATGAAACTACATGAGATTGTCCAGACCGGGGGGATGTTGAACTTGACAAACCCAGGCACTTCCATTATCCTCTTTCCTATGGCCAAGGGCGCGTCCGTTAAGATGACAAGGTTCGATAGCGAGTCCGACGCTTACGCCTATTTGGAGAAGCTTCGCTGGCCGAACGGCCCCGAGTGCCCGCATTGCGGGACCGTCGGAAAGCACTACTACCTGGCCCCGGCGAACACCCTGACCCGGCCCAACAACCCCACGCGCAAGACCCGTACCGGCAGCGAATCGCCGCGCCGGGTTTGGAAATGCGCGGCGTGCCGCAAGCAGTTCTCGGTTACCACCGGGACCGTGATGCACGGCTCCAAGGTCGAGATTCGTACCTGGCTCATGGTCATCCACGAGATGTGCGCCAACAAGAACGGCATCGCCGCCCGCGAGATCGAACGCAAGTACGGCGTTGCCCCTAAGACGGCGTGGTTCATGGCCCACCGGCTCCGTGAGGGCATGCGCCGCGGTGCCCCGGAATCGTTGCTGTCTGGCATCGTGCTGGCCGATGAGACGTTCATCGGCGGTTCCGAGAGGAACCGGCACGTCAAGGACCGCTGGTCCTACCAGCCGAAGGGTGCTGTTCCGGTTCCTATCGTTCCGAGCGAAGAAGTGCTCGGCCAATCTGTCGGTGCCAGCCACCCCGGCCCCGGCTACCGCAAGTCGTCGGTGCTGTCGCTGATCGACACTCAGACGGGCGAGGTTCGCTCCAAGGTCATCCCTGACGTGACCGGGGCGACGTTGCGGAAGGCGATCAGCGAGCAGGTCGATATGAGCGCCACTGAGCTTCACACCGACGAGTGGACCGGTTACCGCGCTTTGGAACCCGAGGTCGCTGCGCACCGGACGGTCAACCACTCCGAGGACGAGTACGTCCGTTACGAGGGTAAGGGCAAGAACAAGATGATGGTTTCGACCAACGCCCTTGAGGGCTACTTCAGCCAACTGAAGCGGTCCATCGACGGGACGCACCACCACGTCAGCACCGAGCACCTGCCCCGCTACCTGGCCGAGTTCGACTTCCGGTACTCGACCCGGAAGGTCACCGACGAGGCCAGGGTGCGCCGTCTGATGGGCCAAGTCGCCGGGCGGCGGCTGACCTACCGCCGGGTCACGGGGGCATAATCGCAGGTAGAACGGTCGTTCGTCACAGGTCAAGCATTCCCCCTCGCCTGTCAAGGATTTCTGTCCTGTTCGGCGGTACACTTGATCGGTGGAAACGACACGCGTGTCATTTTTGGGGGGCCGAGGATGATTCATAGCGACTTGGATCTGCGTAATCGACGTGCTTGGGTCGTGATGCGGTCGGGGGACGACCATCCCGTGGCTCATATCCTTCTTCGGTTCCAACTTCGCCACGAGGATGGCGTTTGGATAGGCGACTGTGTAGATCTTGACGTGTCGTCCTTCGGCTCCGACATTGATGAAGCGTTCGCCAACGCGCTTGACGCAGCGATTGCTCTGCTCAACACCCTTGAGGCTCTCGACGACCGCGAGCGGTTCTTCATTGAGCACGGGGTCGCTCTTATTGCCGGTGCGCCCACCAACGACAAGACGGTTGAGATACCGTCTCGAACCGGCGAGGATGGCTACTTCCGAACCGGACCAGTGGGATTGCTCGCAGGCGTTGGCTGAGTGGTTTGATTTCGTTCCCCAGTGCACGCGGGCACATCTGGAAGCGGTGCTCGTGGCACATGGGTATGAACCTTTCACCGGCACGGCTGTCGGCCAAAACATCATCTGGGTGAAGTACGGCGCAGCCGGTGAGAACAATAAGTACATTAACGTGCCGCAATACGACTGGATCCCACGCCCGGCAACGATCCGAATCGCCGCGCAAACGAACATCCCGCTAGAAGCGTTCGCTGAAGCGGCAGCGGCGGTGCCTCCAGACGCGGAGGGATAGCCAATGTCTGACATCCCTACCGAGGACGAGGACCGGGTGAACGTCGATATGGACCCGAAGGACGCGCTACGGGTGCTTCTCAACGTCGATCTACGCGAGGACGAGACAGAAGCCGAGCAGTAGGTCAGCACAGTTCGCATGATCCCCGGAAGCGGTGCAGCGAGGCCGCCGTTTGTAGCTGCGCTAGAACTCGGTCTTGGATGTGGCGGCGAGGAATCAATGGGATCTTGAGCGCCTGAGCCTCAGCCAGCAGATGTATATCGTCGATGAATGACTCGAAAGTGTCCCGGAGCGACTGCCCGTCGTCAGTGCGGCCTTGCGAGTTGAAGAGATAGATCCCTCTCCACGTCCAGTGATGTTGCATCGTCGCGGTCGGGTTCGGATGATCCCATTGAAGAGGCAGGGGGTATCCCACGAGTTCGTCAACTTCGGCTTGGTCAGCCAGGAGACCGGAAACCTGCCACGGGACTTGGGTTGCCGTTGGCCACGCGGGCGGGGTCAACCCCATCTGGTTCATCCGGTCAGAGAGCATGGCGGTGAGTTGCTGCCGTAGCTCGGCAGCACGATCTGTGTAAGCGGCCCATTCATCGACTAGCGAGGCCAGCTCAGGGAAATGCCCATGGAATGACCGGCGCATGACGTCCTCATGGACGCCGTCTACCTCGTAAATCACACCCACCTTGGCTGCGATTCGGTTAGCGAGTTGCAATGCTGCTGCATTCAGTTCTTCACGATGCTCATCTGGTAGCTCTCGGGAATCTGGGTGTTCTAACTGTCCTTGCAGGCGCACGCCAGCAATCAAGAACAGAACCATCGTTCCAAAGCACACCCCGGCGATCCCCCAAGGCCAGTGCGACGCATGGTGCTTGCCATGTGGACCTAGCACCGATCCAACCAAACCAACAGCACTGATCCCTACCAGGCTGATCACCAGATTGAGCCGTTTCCCAACTGACCGAACCGGCTCAATTGAAAAGAGGACGAAGTTCTGCGCCGTTCGCGCCCATTTCCGCACGCGCCTGATTCTAGGGGCATGGGTTTGTCACGTTCAACGTCCCCCAGACCGGAAGGGCCTGCCGCGGTCTGAAAGCAGAATTGGTAGCTATAGGTACACAAAACGCTGTCAGACCGCGCCGGCGCGGCCGGCGCGCGGGCGAGGGCGGCGGGCCGACGCCCGGCCGGGCCCCGCTGCTACCCGACGACGACGCCGGACTCGATCAGGGCGTCGATGTCGCCGTCGGCGAACCCGGCGGCCCGGAGTACCTCGCGGCTGTGCTGGCCAACCAGCGGCGGCGGGCCGCCGATCTGCACCGGCGTGTCGGAGAACTGCCAGAGCGCGCCGAACTGGCGCATCGGCCCGAACTCCGGGTGGTCGTAGCTGGCCACGAGCCCGAGCCGCACGTTGTCATCGTCGTGGAGCACGGTGCGCCCCTCGAAACTGTCGACCACCAACTCGTTGGGCACACCGGCGGCGTCGAGCTCCCGCGACCACGCCAGCGCGGGCCGGGAGCCGAACACGGCCGCCAGCTCGGCGCCGTCTCCGCCCGCCACCCCGGTCGCGGCCAGCAGCGCGTCCCACGCCTTGTTCCCCACCGCGGCCACGCAGAGCCACACGCCGTCTTGGCAGCGGTAGATGCGGTAGCCCGGCCACAACCCCTGCTGCTCGATATCGAGCTCGGGCCGCCCCGGCCACGGTGCGCCGCTCTCGTCGAGCCACACATCGGACGTGAACACCATCCCCCCGTCGTGCAGGCTCGTCCACAACTCCTGCCCTTCGCCCGTCCGCTGCCGATGCACCAGCGCCAGCAACACACCGACGGCTGACAGCATCGCGTTGGACGTGTCGCACATCCCGAAGCGNNTACAGCGGGTCGAGCCCGCCGAACCCACCCAGCGGGTCGGCCAGCCCGTACGCGTACGTGTTGCAGTAGATGATGTCCGGCCGCACCTCGCGGCACGCCGCGTAGTCGATGCCCAACCGCGTGGCGACCCCGCGCGTCATGTTGTGGTGGACGACATCCGCGCCGGCAACCAACCGCATCGCGACCTCAACGCCGCGCGGATCCTTGAGGTCGAGGGCCAGCGAACGCTTGCCGCGCTGGCAGCCGGCAAACGGCTTGGGAGTCATGCGCATCGCGTCGCCCCGGGGCGGTTCGATCTTGATGACCTCCGCGCCGAGGTCCCCGAGGATCATGGGCCCGAACGGGCCGGCCAGGTACTGACCGAAGTCGAGGACCCGGATACCGGCCAGCGGCGTCAAGCCCCTTTCCCCAGACCCCGAACCTGACCCAACGGCGACGGCACGGAGGGAGGAGAGCACCTCGTCGGTGTGAGCGCCCACGGCAGGCTCGGGTCCCACCACGGCGCCCGGCGTCCCCAGTAGATGGATAGGCACGCCGATCTGAGTCGTGCCGTCGACCGACGCGATGGTGCCGTTGGCCAGCGTCTGGGGGTGGCCCAGGATTGCGCCCGGCGGCATCACCGGCTCGACCGCATGGTTGGCCGCCCGCAACCCATCGATGAACGCGCCCCGGTCCAGGCCGCGGTAGTGAGCGCGTCGGTCGGCGCCGGGCGGGAGCTGAGACACCTCCTCGAGCGACGCGGTCGGCGGGACTCCCGACATGATCGACCAGTGCAGCCACTCGCCATCCGCACACTCGAACATCATCAACTGGTGCACGCCGGGCGGGTACGTCTTGGCCACGCTCGAGTGGTACGCGGGGGGCACGTCGGGCACGTCCTGCCACAGCATGGTCGTGTAGAGCAACGCGCCTTGCAGCAACGAGGTCTCGATGACCTGCCCGCGCCCGGTCCGCTGCCGCGCCGCCAACCCGGCCAGCACCCCCGTCGCCACGAGGTACAGCGCGCCCATGCTCGGCATCGGCATGCGCAAGAAGATCGGTCCTTCCCGCCATCCCGGCTGCTCGTACATCTGCCCGCTCGCCGCTTGCACGAGCGCGTCCCAACCGCTGCCGTTGCGCCGGGCCTGGCGATGGCCGGACGGGTAGCCCCGGCACGACACGACGACGCAGGCTGGATTGGCCGCCAGCGCCGCTTCCGGCTCGAGCGCCCAACCACTGAGCACCACGGCATCGGCGCTCCGCACGAGGGCGAGTAGCTCGTCGTGGTCGGCGACGACGACCGAACGCCGGCTCCGGTTCCACACGCGGTAGCCGGGGAAGCTCCGGAATGGGTCGCCTGTGGCCGGCTCGACCTTGATCACATCGGCGCCGTGCTCAGCGAGCAGGAGGACCCCGAGCGGGCCGGCGACGCCCGACGAGAGATCCAGGATGCGGATGCCGTCGAGCGCGCTCACGTACGGGTTTCTAGCCGAGCCGGCGGTGTGACGCCTTTCACGGCGACCGGGAACACTCCCCGGGACGAGAATGGTGGGCATGCCAATCGCAGCAGGCGACCTGATCTACGACCCGTCGGACCCGAGGATGGCGATCGACCCCTATCCGGTGTACGCGGAGTTGAGGGAAAGGGCTCCGTATCCCCGGGATCCGTTTGGGTCTCCGGTCTTCACCCGGTTTGCCGATTGCGAGGCGATCCTGCGCAGTGGGCAGGTGTCGAGCGACTTCCGGAACTCCAACGAGTTCGCCCGCATGGAGGCGTCCGGCGAGGAGATCCCGATGATCGACAGTATGCCGGAGGGCAGGCCGTTTCTGTTCCTCGACCCCCCGGACCACAGCCGGCTGCGTGGGCTGGTCAGCAAGGCGTTCACGCCGCGGGTGATCGAGGGGCTCCGGCCACGCGTCCTGTCGCTGGTAGATGAGCTGCTCGGGGCCGCTGCGGCGCGGGGCGGCCTCGAGGTGATCGAGGACTTCGCCTATCCGCTGCCGGTCATCGTGATCAGCGAGATGCTCGGTGTGCCTCCCGAGGACCACGAGCAGTTCAAGGCGTGGTCGCGGGTCCTCGCACGGGCTCTGGACCCGGCGTTCATGGCGACACAGGAGCAGATCCAGGAGCGGCTCCAGGCATTCATGGAGTTCGCCCAGTACTTCTTCGGTCTGTTCGCCGCCCGCCGGGCCGAGCCGCAGGACGACCTCATAACCGCGCTCGTCCAGGCCGAAGAGGCCGGCGACAAGCTGACCGAGGCCGAGCTGCTGTCCACCTGCATCCTGCTGCTCGTGGCCGGGCACGAGACGACGGTCAACCTCATCGGCAACGGCGTCCTGGCTCTGCTGCGCAATCCCGACGAGGCCGCCAGGTGGCGGGCCGACCGGTCATTGACCAAAAACGCGATCGAGGAGATCCTCCGCTACGACCCGCCCGTGCAACTGACCGGGCGCGTCGCCCTCACCGATCTGGAGATCAGCGGACACGTGATCCCGAAGGGCGAGCAGGCCGTGCTGCTCATCGGCTCGGCCAACCGCGATGCGGAGCAGTTCCCGGAGCCGGACCGGCTCGACCTCGGGCGGGCTGATGCGCGCCACCTGTCGTTCGGGTTCGGGATCCACCATTGCCTGGGGGCACCTCTCGCCCGGCTGGAAGGGCAGTTGGCGCTCGAGGCGTTCGTCAGCCGGTTCCCGGGCGCGCGGTTGGCCGGCCCCGAGCCGCGCTACAAGGACAACGTCGTCCTGCGCGGGCTGGCCTCGCTGCCCGTCAGCCTGTAGCTACGACAGCGTCAGGAATGCGTCGACGTCGATGCGGTTCCCGGACCCGCCTCGCACGTTGATCAGTTCGATCGTGTGCTGCCCGCCGCTTGCCCACGAGTAGGTCAGCGGCACCGAGTTCGCAGCACCGGGCGCCAAGTTGTACACACCCTGCAGCACGCCGTCCACGATGATCTCGGCGAAGCCGCTCTGGGCGGTGGAGACCCCGACGTAGCGCACACTGTGACCGGTGAACGTGAAGGTGGCCGACGCCCCCGGGCTCGTCGCCGAGCGGGTATAGCCGCCAAGCGCGCCGGACACCTGCATCCGAGTCCAGCTGCCTGAGTACTTGATGTTCCTGTAGCTCTCCTCCAGCACGGAGGCGGTGAACGTCGGGCCCGCCGACAAGGCGGAGAGGTTGCCCGCGCCGTCGGTGTACTGCTCCTGGTAGGTGTAAGTGGTGCCACGCTGCACGGTCGTGTCCGCTCCGCTCCACGGGGATTGGACGTCGGTGAACGGCCCACCGCTGACGCTGCGTTGCAGGTGCGCACCGGCAATGCCGCTGGGATCGGTGACGTCGTTGACGACCCGGATCGGCACCGACGTCGTGTAGACCGTGTCCATCGGTGCGATCGTCATCTGGGGTGGCGCCGCGACCGTCGGCGCGGTTGCGTCGGACAGGGGCAGCACGTCGACCTCACTCGTCGCCTCACCCTGACCGGCGAGCGTGCCCCCGATGGAGTACAGCGACGAACCCACCATCACCGTCGCCGGCATCGCGGCCTCGGCGGGCGCATCGAAACCGAATGACCACTGGCGAGTCAAGGGGGTGTAGACGCTGAGCGAGCCGTATGGCTGGGGGCACGCGCCCGAGCAGTTGCCCCAACCGCCGAGCATCACGATGCGGCCCTGCGGATCGCGCCGTGCGCCGGCCCAGGCGCCCCACCACACGTTGCTCGGCAAGGCCCGCAGTTGCGGGAGCTGGTTCCACACGTTGGTGACGGGGTTGAACGCGAACCCGCCGCCGCCGAGTTCGCCGTTGTTGCAACACCCGTCGCCCGAGGAGAACGTGTAGATGCGGCCGTCGAGCCCCGTCGCCGCGGACGTCAAGGCAAGAGGCAGCGCACCCGCGACCGGGGTGGTCAGGGACCAGGTGTTACTGCCCGTATCGTAGACCTCCGCCTGCAAACCGCTCTTGGCGATGAACACCACATAGATCCGGTCGTCCTTGCCGACTGTGGCCGCCGGTTGGTCGAGCGGCACCGGCATCGGGGCAACCGCGGTCCACTGGTCGGCGGTCGGGTCGTAACGGTCGACCTCAGCGATCGGCTTGCTGTTATCCGAACCGCCGAGGGCGTAGAGGGAGCCGCCGTCCGAGACGAGGGCCAGGTCCATTCTCGGCGCAGGCAGCGCCGCCTTCGGCACCCAGGTTGACGTCGAGGGCGACAACGCCCAGGTGGCCGCGGACACCTGGAACCCGGGGCTCGAGGTCGTCCCGCCGGTCACGAAGATCTGGTTGTTGACCGCGGCGGCAGCCAGACCGCCAAGGGCCTCCGGAAGCGGGGTCGTCACCGCCCAAACGGCGGGTTGCGGAGAAGGGGGCGCAGACACGGCAGCCCGCGCCGACGCGCTCCCGCTCATCGCGGCCAAGATGGTCAGCGCGGCGACGGTGACGCGCTTACCCCTCCAGGACATACTCGCCCCACACCCCATATATGGACTGTCCCCCTGGGACTACAGGTTAGCCGAGTCCGACCCCCAGAATCGAGGGCGATTTGCGAGGATTGGGCGCGGGCGTGGACCGGGCTGGCGACGTTGCGTGCTGCGCTGTGCGCTGTCGGTACTCCGGACGGGTCGGAAGGGCGTGAGGGCCCTCGGGGCCGTCAGGCCGGAGCTTCAACCGAGATCTCGTCGAGCAGGGCGCCCATCTGCCGTACCCGCTCGGTGGAGACCCGGAGGTGCCCGGCGATCCCGGCCAGCGTGAGGCCGGCGGCGCGGGCGTCGCGAATCGCGCGGGCCCGTTCAAGTTGATAGCGGCCCCGGACCGCGTCAAACGCCCGCTCTGCTGCCCGCAGCTCCTGGTGGGCCTCGACCGCCCGCTGCAACGCCATGTCAGCCGCCCAACCATCGATCACCTGAACGCCAGCTCTCATTGGCTGCACGCTACGGGGGGACGGTGAAGGCAAAGTGGTGACCCGGTGGACCGGCCGTGGCCACAGAACGAACCTCCTGTGAACTGGGTGGCCGTCCCCTGTCCGGCTTGGCGGGCGGGCGCTAGCCTCGTCGGCGCGGTGCCGGGTTGGGGCGGCTTACCTACTACCCCTAGGGCTGTCCGCCTCTTGCCCGGTACAGCAGGAAAGGCCTCCACCCGGGGTGGGGGCCTTCCCGCGCCGTCCGACCCTGTCTTCAGGGGTCCGTGACGGCCACCACGAAACCTGCCCGCGCCGAGCGCTCGGAGGTCTCGGCGACCCGCCAGCGCGCCGCCGCCAGAAGCGGGCCGGCATCCTCTGCGTTGAGCGAACTGCGGGCCGGCTCGCCGAGCCCGGCCACGACCGCCTCAAAGCGTTGCCGACGGGCGGCGTGAGCATCCGAAGTCGGGGTGGTGCCGACCGACAGGGCCAGCCGGGTCCCGACCGTCGCCAGGGTACGCGCCTCGTTGAGCACGGAGGAAAAGGTGGCGACGTCGAGGTAGACGGCGACGCCCTCGCAGAGCAACATGCCCGCGCCATCCGGCTGGTAGCCGGCTTCGATCACCGCGCGGGCCAGACCGGGCCGACGGAGATCGACGGGCACAAAGCTCACGTGGCGCGCATCGATGTCGAGGCGGGACAGGCGGGCCCGCTTGTCGGATTGGGTGGGCGCCTGGTCGACCTCCCACCAGCGCACTCCTGGCTTGGCGTAGCGAACCGCGCGGCCGTCGAAACCGGCACCGATGCTCACGACCTGCGTGACGCCCCGCTCCATCGCGTCGACCACCACACGGTCGAAGAACACAGTGCGCCCCTTGAGGTAGCGCGCCATCGACTCGCTGCCTACGACCTGTGTATTGCCGGCGACATCGCGAGCCAGACTGTCGTCCGCGGCGGGATCGCCGTAGGGCGTGGGGACGCGCGCGAAGCCGAGGCGGTAGGCCGCCACCCGGCGTGCGGTCGCCGACGGTGCGCCGTCAGTTGCCATGAATTCTGGCACTCTAGTGAGCCTGACCGCGCCGGGATGCCGTCCGGCCGGCTGTCATCGAGACAGCTCGTAGATGTCGACTTCTGACTCCTCGGGCCGGGTGGTGAAGCCGCCGGCGATCCCGCTCCTCAAGCATGGACCGAGAATCTCGTCTCGGAAGTGCTCCCAGCTTGCCTTCGAGTCGTAGACCGCGACGATCGTCCAGCCGTCACCTGACGGGCCAGCGGCGTGAAACAACAGGCCTTGCGTCGGGGTCCAGCCTCTTAGTCGGAGCGCGGCGACGCTGTTGTCGTATTGCTCTTTCGTACCGCCCGGGACGAACCGAATGATGCCGAATGCCACAGTGCGCTCTCTCGTGCTCTGGGACGCGGCGGTCCGGCCGGTTGGTTGAGAGTTCCGGCCGGACGTGCCGCGTGCTCGCTCCGAAGTGATCGTGCCTACACGTACCGGAACCGGTCCCCGGGCGTCGTGGCGCTCGAACTGCTGCCACTGCGCACATAGACGTTGAACGTTCCCGCGATAGCGCCACCGGGGGTGACGGCAGTGATCTCGGTCGAGGAGACGACGACGACGTCGGTCGCCGACAGGAAGCCGGCCCCCAACCCGTGACCCTGGCCGATCAGCACCTGCGCGCCCGGTAGGAAGCCCGAGCCGAGGATGGTGATCGCGATGTTCCCCGTAACCGGGCCGGTCGCCGGCGACACCGACAGGATGGCGGGACGTGGAGCTTCCTTGCTGTAGGTGAACTTGTCGCCCGTGTTCACTCCGCTGATGCCGGCCGAGGTCGACACGTAGACGTTGTAGATGCCGAGCCGGCCGTCGGGAGGCGCGGTCGCCGTGATCTCGGTCGAGGAGACCACGACGACGTCTGTCGCCGAGAGTGCCCCCGAGCCGGAGCCGCTCCTCTGGCCGATGAGCACCGTCGCCCCGGTCACGAACCCGGTGCCGCTGATCGTGATCGGCGTGCCCACGCCGACCTGTCCGCTAGGGGGAGAGACGGAGGCCACGGTCGGCCGGCCGGGCGGAGTTACCGGGGTTGACGCTTGCGAAGTATCACCGGAGTTCACCGAGTTGGCCGCGACAACCGTGAAGGTGTAGCTGTCGCCGTTGGTGAGCCCGTCCACGACGATCGGGCTGGAGGCGCCGGTGCCCGTCTGGCCTCCGTTGGCCGGTGTCGTGACGTCGGCCGCGGTTACCGTGTAGGAGGTGATAGAAGCACCGCCGTCGGACGCTGGCGGTTTGAAGGAGACGGTGGCCGACCCATCACCGGGTTTGGCCTTCACATTGAGGGGCGCGCCGGGCGCCGTCGCGCCACCTCCCGTCGTCGCTCCGAACGGGCAGATCGAGCCGTCACCAATGATGTTGAATGGCCCCAGCCAGGTGCCCTGGTAGTTCGCTGAGAGCGGGCCTACGTTGACTTGGGCCGCCCAGTTGCCGGCCACGCAAATGTCCGCGTCGACATTGACGCCCGGGGACGCGACTTGGTTAGACGTCGCTGAGGTTCGCTTCACCGCGCCCGGGTTGCCGCTCAGGATCACGTTATGGAAGTGCATCACCGGCGCGGCGTGCGAGGCGCCGGCCGCGGTGGACGGACCCGAGGTCGAGACGATCGCCGTTGCCGCGGCCGACAGGCCGGCACCCACGTTGGCGGCGTCTGGGCCGATCTGGAACCACAGCGGAGAGACGGAGACAGTGCCCTGGATCGACGCGCTGAGTGCAGTCGTGACACAACTCGTCGTCGGGTTGCCGCTCCCATCGACGCAGTTCGCGACCACGGTGGCGCTACTCAGTGAAGGATCGTCGGGGTTGGAGCCGGGCACAAGGCCGCCCGAGAGGGTGTAGGTGCCTTGGTCGATGGTGATCGTCAGGGTGGCGTTGATGGTGATGCTCCCGCCGAGGACGATGTAGAACCCGGCGACCTGCGGGATCGAGAGCTCGGGAATCGGTATCTGCTCACACCCCGAGATGTTGCCCGAGAGACTCACGGTGATATTGATGGGACTCGCCACATTGAGTGTCGCGGAGCCGATCAGCGCTTCCGGTATCCCGAGCTCCGAGCTCGAGATGGCGACGTTGCCCGACAGACTGGGCGGGCCCCCCGTCACACCGCCGGTGATCTGCACGCCGGCAGAAGCGCCGGAGTTACCGTTGATACCGCAGGCCTTGCTTCCTGCTGCAGTCTGGCTCCCGAGGGTCGCCGACCAGTTGAGATTCAACGCTGGATCGGTCGGCGAACCGACCGTCGTCGAATGCTGGTTCATATACATGAACTCATCGGAGCAACCAGTCGGGAGGAGCACCGCACAGGCCTGGGGGCTGCTACCGCTTGCCTGGTCTGCCACCTCGACGACCACTCCCTCGGCGCCTTGCGATGAGGGCGACGGTGGCGGAACCACGCTGAAATGCGTCGAGTCGACCTGGGTGATCGCGTTGGTCGCCACACCGGTCGCACCCGTGAGACCACTCGGGTTGGCAAACCAGATCGCCTCTGGCGTCCCGACGTTGCTCGCCGTCACGGTGACGCTGCCCGTGCCTGGTGCGTCAAGGGTGCCCCCGCCGACTGGACCATAGGGGACGTTGACGTCGCTCACAGACGGCTCCGCGCTTGGATCCGTCGGCGCCGTTCCCGCAGTGGTCGTCTCGGTGCCAAACACCGAGCCGTCAGAGTTGTAGAGAATCACCTCGACGGTGTCGCCCGGCTGGATCGAGTACCCCGGGCAGATGGCTCCGAGGTCACCGACCGCCAGGATGAGCACACTCGAGGTCGAGGCGCCGATGAGGACCTTGCACGTCGTGAACGAGTCCGTGTCGTGGCCCGCCTGCCAGCCGCTGAGACCGTCCCCGTTATCGACGACTGACACCATGGTGGTGCTCCCGTACGATTCCTGGCCCACCGTTGACGCGTCTGCGACGGGAAGACCACTGCCGGTCACCACGATCGTCGCAGCACAGTTCGTGCCGGAGACCGGACCAATCGAGCAGGAGTCCGAGCCGCTGGTCCGGACCCCGACGACAGGTTCGAGCGTGAAGGCGGTCGGATCCTGTGGCGCGCGCACGGCCGCTGAGACCGGTCCGGCCGCGATCGTGGTCAGCAGACCCACCGCGATCAGGATCACGAGAGCTGCTCGACCTGCGAGACAACCTAGGACCTTACGCACCGTGTCACTCCCGTCGTCGTTGGAACGCGTCGAAGTGTGCAAACTTCGCCGCGTCACCTGCGCGTCAGGGGGCTCAGGGGACTTGGATTGCCTCGGGCTGGGCGGTGGCGAGCGCGTCGATCTGGCCGATCCAGTTCCGAAAGCCTCCATCTCGGCACATTTCCGACGCCCCCGAGAGCCAGGACCGCCCCTCGGCGTCCAGAGATCCCAGCCGGCGCTGGCGCGCCTGCGCGAGGGCAAGGAGCGTCGTCGCTTGGTGGTAGGTCCAACCAAACGCCGTCGCCAGATCGAGTGCGGCCCTGAGATGATCCTCGGCCAGGTCATGCAGCCCAAGGAGGGAGGCCAACTTCCCGACGTAGGCCGCGACCGGGCCCTGACTGGTGGCACCGTTGAATGCGACCTCGTCGGCAAACGGCGAGATGAGCGGCAGGAGCTTGCCGGCTGAGTCCGCGTCGTCGAGTTCGATCGCCAAGATGGCGTGGCCGATCACGGAGGTCATCCAGAGGTTATCGAGCGGCAGGCCCGCGAATCCGCTCGCCGCTCCCTCGTCCAGGATCTCCTGTGCGATGCCCTTTCTTCCGGTCGCCGCACACACGATGCCGTACGCGAGCCGAAAGGCCTGTACGCCGGGGTTGTCGCTGACCGCCTGCTCCAGCAGAGGCTCGAGCTCGGCATGGCGACCGGCGAAGGTCCCCACCACGAAGAACTGGCCGGCGAAGAAGGTCAGGGCGTCCGGCATGCCGATCTGGAGACCGAGCTCGAGGTTCGACGAAGCAAGAGCCTCGGCTTCGGCGAGCCGGGCAGCCATCGTCGCCTCGAACGTCTCATAGATGCCGAGGATCCACCGCAGCCGGGGTTCGCTGACACGGTGGGCAATGGCCCGCAACTTGGTGAGGTGGTGCACGGCCAGGGCCGGGTCGGCCGACTCGATCGCGATGTTGTACGCCGCCAGCCGGGCGCTGAACTCCAACCTCGGGTCCCCGGACGCCTCCGCGGCCAGGACCGCCCTCGCCGCAACATCACCCCGGAGCCGGCCGCTGCCCGGCTCCCACAGGGCAACAATCGCCGCGGGAGCCACGTAGGCCAGCAGGGTCGGGTGGCCCGAGGCGTCCACCAGAGCGAGAGCCTCGTGAGCCAGTGCCAGGCGCCTCCGGTGGTCCGGTGTGTACATCAAGCATTCGGCCAGCAGCGCGAGTAAGCGCGAGTAGGTCGGCGCATCGCCCTTGTCGGCCGCGGCGACAGCCGCCTCGACGATCGACAGATACGCAGGCGCACCGCTGTCCAGCCGTATGAAACCCCGGTCCGCCGCGAACGCGGCCCGGATGAGCGCGTCCCGCTGCCCGCTGCGCCGGGCTAGTTCGGCCCCCGACTCGAGGGTGGCGAGCGCGGCCGGATCGCCTGCCCGATGCAGCGCGTCCCCGAGGCGTACGAGCAGGTCGGCGCGCTCGGGCTCGGCGCGACCAAGCTCCGTAGCTACCTTCACCGCGATCCCGTAGTGGCGCGCCGCCTCGATCGGCGCCAGATGGTCGAGTGCGTAGTCACCGGCCGAAACCGACCACTGCAACGCCTCGGTCGTCAGCCCGCCAAGGGAAGAGTGACGAACCAACTGGGCCATCAAGTCTGGAGAGACCACCTCGACGTTGTTCGCCAGGGCATGGGCGGCGCGGGCATGTAGGAGAGCCCTTCGGGACGGGCCGATCTGGGAGTACAGAGCGTTGGCAACCAGTACGTGCACAAACCGGAACGATCGGCGGACTGACGGCAGGTCAACCAGAAGGCCGGCCTCAATCGCGGCATCGATCGCCGAAGTAACCGTCCGCTCCGGGAGATCGAGCGTCTCGACGAGCACATCCTCGTACAGTTCTGCCCCGATCACTGAGGCCGCGGCGAGCACGGCAGCCGTCTCTTTGCCGAGGGCATGTACCCGACTCCAGACCACATCGCGGAGGTTGGGCGGTACGTCGCCCGAGCCCATTCGGCCGATATCCACCCAGTGCCGGATCAGCTGGGACGCATAAAGCGGGTTGCCCGCAGTCTGGTCGGCGAGCGCGGCAATGACGGCGGGCCCGGGATCGACGTTCGCGGTCGTGGTGACAAGGTCCGCCAGCGTCGCCGCGTCCAGGCCGGCCAGGGGGAGGTGCCGGGCCTGCGCGCGGTCGAGGTCGGCGAGCGCCAGCCGCACGTCGCCCGCGTCAGCGACTGGGCTGCGCAGGCTGGCCACCAGCAAGACCGGAGCGCGTGCAAGCGAGCGCGTCAGGTGGCGGAGCAGCAACAAAGCGGTCGGTTCGGCCCACTGGAGGTCGTCGACCATCACGATGAGCGGCCCGTGCGCGGCGATCTGTTGGAGCAGGTCGGCGACAGCGGTGAAGGTAAGGAAGCGCTCCATCGCATCGTCGGACTCAGTCGGTTCGGGTGCGGTTGGGACTCGGTTGACCAACGATCGGCTAATCCGTGTCAACTCTCCGCCGCAGCGGGCAACGTGATCGATCAGGACCTCGACCGCCACGTGCTCCATGCACGACGTGATGATGCTCCGAAAGGGCTCGAGCGGCACGCCGGTCTCGTCGCACCGGCCGTAGAGCACGGTGACGCCGGGGCCGGCAGACCGGGTAAACGCTCCCAGGATGGAGGTCTTACCGATGCCTGCTTCGCCCTCCAGGATCACACAGCGGAGACCTCCGGCGAAGGCCTGCGCGGCCTCCGACCGGAGCACATCGAGCTCGGCCGTTCGGCCTACGAAGTGGAGACCGTGCATGATCTCGCTGGGTGGAGGTATCGCGGTGCCGGGTCTGCGTTGAGGGGCCATCGCGTGGGACTCGGATCCGAACTCAGGCTCGCGGCCGTCCCATCCGGTCGCGACACGACGCTCGATGCGGGTGACGTCAGGCGACGGCTCTGTCCCTACTTCGTCGGTGACAAGCTCCCGGTAGTCGCGAAAGGCTCGCAAGGCCTCTGCCTGCCTTCCCGCCGACGCCAGCGCGCGGATGAGAAGTCCCCGTGACCGGTCCCTATAGCGGTAGTCCCGCACCTGTCCTTCGAGGAGGGCGATCGCCTCGGCCGGGCGCTTGGCCGAGATCAGTGCGTCGGCGTAGTCGTCGACAGTCGAGGCGTGGATCTCGGTCAGTCTGGCAATCTCGCCCTCGGCCCACGGCTCCCCGCGAAACTCCTCAAGCACAGGCCCGGTCCACAACGCAACTGCGTGCGCCAGACTCGACAGCCGGTCCGGTGATTCGCTGGCAACACCGACAGCGATGCAGAAGCGGGTCGCATCGACGTCGCAAAGCAGCGCGTACCCCGTGCTGGCGGTGGCAAGTACATCGGAGCCGATGGCCGAACGGACGCGCGAGACCGTCGTTCGGAGCGCACCCGGTGAGACGTTCAGGACGTCAGCCAGCCACTCGGACCGCAGCCGACGCGGCGCATGCAGCGCCAGCAGACCCAACAATCGGCGCTGGCTCGCACTAGGAAGGTCGATGACGGACCCGTCCGCGGTCGCCACATGGACCGCGCCGAGCACCCGAACCATCGTGGTGCCCGACTGCCCGCCCATCTGACCAGTGTCGCATCTCGCTGGTGGCGGTCGCGAACTGGCGCGGCCCGGCCGGAAGGTGACTTGAGGAGGCTGTGCCGACAACGGGCCGGTTCGGCAATAGGCCGCGGCTACTCAGGCCACGAACACCAGGACGTCCCATCCCGCGGCCCCGTTGAGAAACGTCATCACGTGGTCGTGGACGTTCGTTCGTGAGGTGCTGGTCGAATGAGCAGCCGATCGACAGATGTCTGAACGAAGCCGGCGCCGAGGTAGAGGCTGCGGGCGGCGTCGGTCTCGAAGCCGACCTTCAGGCGGCCTGCGCCTTTGCGGGCGAGGCGATCGAGGCCTTCCGTCAGCAACATGCGGGCGAGGCCGCGTCGCTGGAAGTCGTCCTCGACGCGCATGGGTTCGAGGAGTCCGACCAGCGTCGTGTGGTCAAACCAAAACAACGCGTAGCCGGCGACCTTGCCATCCGCGTCCTCGACCGCCAGACCGAGCGTCGGATCGTACAGCGAGCACTGTCGCAGGCGCGGCTCAACCAGTTCACCGTTGCGGGCAATCATCGGGTGCGGGCGATTCCCGCTCGCGACGCGATCGACGACCGCGAAGCCATCGACCGGCGCGACCGGCGGGCGCTGGGTGGCGTCCATCCACGAGGTGCCTGACAACTCGGCGGTCATCGTAAATCCACTCTGGATGGCGAGACCCGCCAGCGGCGCGTCGTCCGCGCCCACGAGCACCTGGAGGGCCACACCGCGATGTCCGGCGGTCGCCTCCAACGTCGCGGCCCAGACCTCCTCGTCGCGGACGATGGACGGGACGGCGAAGACATCGGCTTGCCAGGTGTCGTCCCATGCCGTCAGCCCTGCTGCGGCCACCGGGCCGGCCTCGTCGAACCAGACCGGGAGCGCCAGCTCGTCCGTGGTGCAGGGGCGGCGCCACCACCACTGCACGTCGGCGGCCTCCCACATGCCGCCCAGCGGATCTGCCAGGCGAGCGCGTTGCAGGACCGCGGTCGTCGCGTTCAGCCGCTCGAGACCCCGCAGCAGCTCGCGTCGCACGACCACGTTCGTCAAGCCTATTGGCCAAGCCGCTGAACGCGACGACTTCGGCGGCTGCTCGCTTCCCGGGGGCGCACATAGTCACGCCTCCGCAAATTGCAGAGGAGAAGGAATAGATGATAGCAAGCTCTCTCGTTTCCAAGTCGGAAACGAGAGAGGGCGGGTTTCAATGAATATACGGACGCGGCTTGCCGTCGTCATGGGTGCGTTGGTACTGGCCGCAGGCACCGGAGGGTCACTCACCGCTGCTGTCGCCTCACCTTCAGTGCTCGGTATCACTGGCGTGAGCTTCTCGGGCACCCTCGCCGCACCGACAGTCACCGTTACCGGGACCGGCTTTGGCAAAGCCCCGACCAACGGCCTCGCAGTATCGGCCCTTACCAACTGTCAGGGGCAGAATGGCCTCGACTTTCCCGGGGGCAAGCTCTGGCTTGTCGACGCCAACTCGGGCGAACCGTGGACCGCGGGAAGCCGTGTCGGGACCAATGGAAACTGCGTCGGTGTGAACATCGTGTCGTGGAGCGCGAAACAGGTTGTGTTCACATTCGGAAACGGCTACGGGACCAACGGCTGGAATTTCAACGACAATGATCCGATCGTCGTGAGCTTGCGAACTTCCCCCTTTGTCACCTTTATCCCAGGCGGCTTCTAGGCACCAGCGCCGTACAACCGCGTCGTCCCGGTCCGAACGTCGGGTCGGGACGACCGGCAACTCACGACAAGGGAGTCGATGTTGATTCGGGGGCAAAGATATCGGCGCTCAGCTCGAGTCGGGGCGGTTGCGTTGGCGGTGGCCGTTGTGGGCCTTGTACCTGGTGTTGGTAGCGCGTTCGCGGCTTCGCCGGCCGGTCCGTTGAGCGGCGGATCGCACTTCACCCTGCTGGCCACCTACCACACGAATCTCAGGCGAAGCGGCTATACGGCGTCCGAGAAGATCTCGGCCGCGCAGGCTGCGGGTTTGCATTCCCTTTGGACACGGGCGGCGGGTGCTGCTCTGTCGGGTGAGGCAGCCGTCGTGAATGGTGTCGCCTACTGGGGCGATTGGAAGGGCGTGGAGCACGCCACCGCGGCGAACGGCACCGATCTGTGGGCGACAGGTTTGGGCACGACGACCGATCGGAGCTGCAACCCGGTGACCGTGGGTGTGGCCTCCTCGGCGACGGTTGCCAGCGTCGGCACCACGCAGCTGTTGTGGACGGGAACGGGCAACGGGATGGTCGCGGCCCTCAACGCGTCGACCGGACAGGTGGTGTGGGAGACCCGCGTCGCGCCCAAAGTGGGCGGGTTTGTCTGGAGCTCACCGGCGCTCTACCACGGTGACATCTATATCGGCGTCGCCTCGTTCGGCGATTGCCCCCTTGTCCGCGGCGCGGTTGTCCAGCTCGACGCCCTTACCGGCACCATCGTCAACACCTTCTACACCGCGCCCGCGGGCTGCGTCGGTGCCGGTGTCTGGGCGTCGCCGGCGATTGACAGCTCGACCAATTCGGTGTTCGTGACGACCGGGAACCCTTCGTGCACGGACACGTTGGGCACCGCGATCGTCCAGCTCAACGCATCGACCCTGGCACTTATGGGTTCCTGGCAGATACCGGCCGCGCAGAACGTCTCGGATGGCGACTGGGGGGCGACGCCGACGCTGTTCAAGGCAAAGATCGGTGGTGTGAGCACACCTCTGGTCGGCGGGGCGGGCAAAAACGGTGTGTTCTACGCCTTCAGGCGATCCGCCCTCGCCAACGGCCCGATCTGGCAGCTGCAAGTCGCGCAGGGTGGCGACTGTCCGCAATGTGGCCAGGGGTCGATCAGCCCCGCCGCCTTCGACGGCCATACGCTCTACGTTGCGGGGGGGCAAACCACGATCGCGGCCAGCCAGTGCACTGGGGGCCTGCGGGCGGTCGACCCGGCGACGGGGACCGTCAAGTGGCAGAACTGCCTCGCCGGCGATGTCCTGAGTCCGGTCGGCGCCACGCCGGGGCTCGTGTTCGTCACCGCCGGGTCCCAGATCTTGTGCGTGGCCGCCCAAACTGGCTCCCAGATCTGGAGTTTTAGCGACCCGACCGGGTACTCGTTCTACGGCGGGCCGGTGGTGACCGCCGGCGTCGTCTACGCCGGGAACCTCAACGGGAACATGTACGCGTTCACGACCTGAGACGTGCCGCCCGGGCCCGGGCCTCCTCCAGGCGGGGTGGCGAGTGCTACCGCCGGCACGAAAGGAGCGACGGCCGAACATGCTGACGCTCAAGGGTTCGCGCATAACGGCTTGCGCCCCGCCAGTTTGTTGCCGCCCTCATTGGGGCAGCTCTTCAAACCCCGCGCCGACCGACAAACTGCGCGGCAAGATCCGGGCCCGCAAGGCGGTCGGCCACACCCGCCTGGTGGGGATCTGGCACATCGTCAAACGACGACGGACCACTACCCTCACCCCACCGGCAGCCGCATAACACTCAGCCGGCCTGCATCGGGGCTTCGCCCCAGACCGTCAAGGCGATCGTCTCGCCCGACCTCGCGACCTGGGCGCATGAGGGCCGCCTCGCATCCGGCCTGAACCCCGATCAGCTCTAAGCCACGACCACAGCACTCCCTAATGCTTGCTTGCTTGCGCCCCCGGCAGGACTCGAACCTGCGACCCGCTGCTTAGAAGGCAGTTTAGAGGCCCGGACAGGACAACACTCAAACACAAAAGACCTGGTCAGGGGGACTGTGCCTGTCCAGCCAGTACCGCCAAATCCGCCCAGTTCGGCGCCGTTATGGCACGAAAGTGGCACGAAAATGACACGCCGAAATCCCCGCCGTCGACGCCAGATCGCCTTGGCGAGGTTGTCGCTTCAGGGCAGACGAAGGGTCGGCACCGGGAGGTTCGGCGTGTTGGCCAGTCGTCCGTCGTCAGTGAGCAGTGCTGCTCCAAGGTGCTCGGCGAGCGCGACATAGATGGCGTCGGCGAAGGTGATAGTCGCGCGGCGTCGCCAGGCGTCGGCGAACAACCCACGAACCTGGGTGACGCGCAACGGCCAAGCCATCAGTTCATCGATCGCCCTAGCGACTTGCGATGCGGTCAGGATCTTGTTGAGGTCCCAACGGCGAAGCACGGCGCCACACTCGACGTAGAAGATCTCCGGAACCCAGGGCACGGCGTCTTCTGGCAGCAGCACGCGAAGGGCTCGTCCCCGGACAGTGTCGGCGGCCAACTCCACACCGGCAGATGCATCAATTACGACCGGGGTCACACCTCTCCGGCGCTTCGGGCCTCGGTGAGCGTCTCAGCCGCGCTGACGCCGGGATCGACCGGCTCTCCCGCCTGGCGACGATCGAGCCACGCCGCGAATAACTCAGCGGTGACCTCGTCGTCCGGGTTGAGGACGACGACGGCAGGGTCGGAGGGAAGATCGGCAGCGCTGCGAACCACGTCCTTCATCATACCGAAGCCACCGTCGCTGTCGTCCATCCGTCGGGTCCGCGGTGATAGCCGCTTGCTGGGGAGCTCAGGGCTCGAGCCGATCGCCATCGTCGGCACTACGGGGCGGGACGCTACATGACGGCGAGCGCCAAGCCACAGTCCGGTGCCGGGACCGGGTTCCCGAATAGGAGCTCCATCGCAGGCGTCCACGATCCGTTACGTCGGGCTCGGCAGCCAGCGCTCCGGAGGCGATCGGTACGATGTTCTGGCGCGTCTCCGACCGGCTGGCTATACGGGGTGACCCTGCGGCAGTGACGGGTCATGCCGCGAGGTGCGCGGATCAAATGGCGACGACGGTGATGAGTTGTTCGAGTCCGCGGAAGTCGTCGGCGTTCCTGGTGTACAGCGGCAAGTCGGCGGCCAACGCGGTAGCGGCGATGAGCAGGTCAATGGCTCGTGCGCCCCTGGCTTTGCGGCCCCCAGCGACGATTGCCGCGTAGATGCGGCCGTAGGCTCTGGCCGCGTCGCCGTCAAATGGCAGCGGGTTGAATGTGGCCTCTGCCCGCTGCAAGCGATCCTGCCGCCTGGCTCGCTCGTGCGGGCTAGAAGACGCGTGCGGCCCGGCGGCCAGCTCGGCCATGCTGATGGCGGTGACGGCAACCTGTCGGGGGAGCTCATCGGCGTCGATCACACCGAGGTCGATCAACACCGATGTGTCGATCACGCCCTGCTCAGGTCGGAGATCTTCAGGCACGCGGGCTCGTGTCTTGGGCGACGAAGCGGTCCAGGTCGGCTCGGAACCGGCCGAAGTCGATCTCGGGAGCGCCGGCAAACGCAGCGACGGCGACGTCGGCATTGACGAAGCAGCGCCGCCGCAGGGGGAAGAGTTCTCCGACCGCAACGCCGTTCCTCGTGACGATGAAGGATTCGCCGCGATCGAGTTGCCTCATGATCTCGCCGCTGTCGTTGCGGAGCTCGCGTTGGGTGATCTCTCTGGCCATCACGCCAGTGTAGCACCTGTGCTACGTCGCTGTTCGAGTGCCCCGAACCGCGCCCCCGCTTGCCTCTTGGAGACCTGCCGCAAACCGTCCGCCCATGGTCGGCGGGCGGCTTCGCATCAGGGCAAGTTCTACACAACCAGGGTCCGCTGATGGCGCTCCGGGATCCGTCGATCCGGCGCAGCCCGGCCGGGGCCACCACCACATCGGTCGGCGCCCAGACCGAACCTTCGGGCGCGCTGGCAGCTGAGTGATACCGACCGGTCTGGGCGCCCGCCGCGCCGCGGAGGATCACCCACATATCCGGCAATCCCGACCGGTGCCATCGCCAGCGCGAGGAC
>PLBO01000095.1:162-5317 GCA_003134555.1 Actinomycetota bacterium | reverse complement strand
GAAGCTGAAGAGGCCGCCGTCACGCGCGAGCAGGAGGTAGCCGTGACCGGTCGGGGTCGCGATCATCGAGGTCACGGGCGCAACGAGCGTCAGCGACCCGGTCGATCCGTAGAAATGCGCGTTCCCGAAGCTGAAGACGCCGCCGNNCCGTAGCTGAAGATGCCGCCGTCACGCGCGAGCAGCCAGTACCCGTTGCCGTCGGCGGTCGGCGCGATGCCGAGGACGGGTTGATTCAAGTGCAGCTCGTTTGCCCCGCCGTAGTCGTGCGCGTCGCCGAACGCGCGGACATCTCCCTGCGCGCCGACGGTCCAATACCCCTTGCCCGAAGGTGTCGAGGCGAGCGCGACGTACGGGTCGTCGGCCGTCGTGGACGGCGCGTTCCCGAACTTCGGCACGGTTCCGAACCCGAGGACGGTGCCGTCGGCGTTCAACGTCCAGTAACCGGGGCCGGCGGTCGCGCTCGGATGCGTGGCGGGATTCGTCGGGTAGCGGCAAAGGCCGTTCGCGCCGGCGCCCTGCGAGAGTCGCAGAGACGTGTAGGGATCGATAAACGAGCCGTCGGGTCGGTGCAGCTCGAAGTGCAGGTGCGGGTCGGTCGTCTCGGCCTCGCCACTGTCTCCCATGTACGCGATGAACTGTCCGCGCTTCACGTGCGCGCCCTCGGCGATGCCGGGAGCGAAGCGCCACTGCGCCGGGTTCTTGCCGTCGTCGGTGCCGGGCGTGTCGTTGTTGATGTGGATGTACCAGTACTTCCAGCCGTCGGTACCGGTGAGGATGAGCATGTTCCCCGAATGACCGCTCGAGTCGTCGCGCACGAACGTGATCGTTCCGTCGTTCGCGGCGAGCTCGTGGTCGAGCTTGGCGCCCATGAGGTCGTTGCCCGGGTGCTGACGAACGCCGCCGAAGTCGTCGTAGTAGTGCACGGGCTCGCGCACGGGGAACGTGAGCGGGTGGTATTCGGTGCCGTTCGGGGTGAGCGCCGCCTGGGCGTCCGTGGGTGAGGCCGCGAGCAATGCCACGACTGCGGCCGCGCCGACGAGCACTCGATGGATCAACACGTCCCCCTGAAACTCCGGGCCCTCTGCCGGCGGGTCGACGACTTGACGTCGACACCTGTTTTTCGGACGCCCGGCGTCAGGCCTTGACCGGGCCCGGCGCCCTTCGGACGGTCGGTTTGCCGAGCCGGCCTGCCTGGTATGCTGGCATTACCGATCGGTAACTTGTTCACGGCCCGCAGACCGAGGCGCTGGCGCCAGGCCGCGGCGGGCGAAAGGGATGGTCATGACCGACTTCTCGCTCGAGCTCAACGAAGACCAGCTGCAGATCCAGAAATGGGTGCACGACTTCGCGGCCGACGTCATCCGCCCTGCCGGACGCGAATGGGACGAGCGGGAGGAGACGCCGTGGCCCATCATCGAGGAAGCCGCGCGCATTGGTCTCTACTCGTTCGAGTTCATCGCCAACGCGTTCGCCGACCCCACGGGGTTGACCCTTGCGCTCGTGTCGGAGGAGCTGTGCTGGGGCGACGCCGGCATCACGCTCGCCCTTCTGGGCACCAGTCTCGGTGTCTCGGGCATCGTCGGCAGCGGCACGCCCGAGCAGATCGGCGAGTGGGTGCCGCAATGCTTCGGCACTCCTGACGACATTCACATGGCGGCGTTCGCAGTGAGCGAGCCCGACGCCGGTTCCGACGTGTCGTCGTTGCGCACGCGTGCGGTCTACGACGAAGCGAAGGACGAGTGGGTCATCAACGGCGCCAAGACGTGGATCACGAACGGCGGCATCACGAAGGTGCCGACCATCCATGTCGTCGTCGCCGCGGTCGAACCCGAGTTGAAGAGCCGTGGTCACGCGTCGTTCATCGTCCCCGCGGGCACTCCGGGTGTCACCATGGGCCAGAAGTTCAAGAAGATGGGCATCCGCGCGTCGCACACCGCCGAGGTCGTGTTCGACGACGTGCGCATCCCCGGCAATTGTCTGCTCGGCGGCAAGGAGAAGCTCGACGCGCGTCTCGCGCGCGCCCGCGAGGGCAAGAGCTCGCGCGTGCAGGCGGCGATGAGCACGTTCGAGGCGTCCCGTCCGATCGTCGGCGCGCAGGCGCTCGGCATCGCGCGCGCCGCGTACGAGTACGCGCTCGACTACGCCAAGGAGCGCCAGGCGTTCGGGCGGCCGATCATCATGAACCAGGCGATCGCCTTCAAGCTCGCCGACATGAAGATGCACATCGACGCGGCCCGTCTCCTCGTGTGGCGCGCGTGCTGGATGGCCGCGACCGGGAAGCACTTCGAGGCCGGCGAAGGCTCCATGTCGAAGCTCTACGCCGGCGAGACCGCCGTCAGGGTGACCGAAGACGCGATCCAGGTCCTGGGCGGCGCCGGCTACGTGCGCGAGCACCCCGTCGAGCAATGGCACCGCGACTCGAAGATCTACACGATCTTCGAAGGCACGAGTGAGATTCAGCGGCTGGTCGTCGCTCGATCGATTAGCGGCCTACACATTCCCTGATCGGCGTCCGTCGCCTTTTCGTAGGCTGAGTCGCGAACCGGCGGACAGGCTTCGGCCAATAACAACATGATGACGTTGAACGACACGACGCTGATCGAGTTGTCGCAGGTCGATCCAGAGGCGTTCGGCGAGATCTTCGACCGACATTTCACGGCGATCTACCGATTCTGCGCGCGCCGCGTCGGGCCGGCCCGGGGAGAGGATCTCGCCGGAGATGTCTTTCGATGGGCATTCGAAAACCGAGATCGCTACGACCTGTCTCGATCCGACGCCAGACCGTGGCTCTTCGGAATCGCACTGAACATCGTGCGCGACGCTATGCGGTCTTCCGGACGCGAGTCCGCCGCGTTCGGTCGTTCGATCAATCAAGGCATCGACCTCTTCGGCGAGGTCGATGCCCAGGTTGCGTCCGCACTCGATGCCAAGACGGAACTAGCTGCCGTGGCCGTTGCCCTCGAACGGCAGCCGACCGCGGACGTTGAAACGCTTCTGCTGTATGCCTGGGACGAGCTGTCGTACGCCGAGATCGCAGAAGCACTCGACGTGCCGGTCGGCACCGTTCGTTCACGCCTCAATCGAATCCGCGAGCGTTTGCACTGCGCGCTCGATGAAGCCGCCGTTGAGCGTTCCACTTGCTCAGCCGTTCGTCTGCCTCGGAGGTAGTCATGGAAGATGTCATTGTCGATCGCGTGCGTCAGCTCGCTCCTCCCGCTGAGGATCCGAGCGAGCTACAAACTGCTCGCCAGCGGCGCGTAGTGATGCTTTCGGTGACCGGCGTAGCAGGACCTATCGGTGCAGACCTGGGCACGGTCGAAAAGCGCGCTGCCGGCCGCCACCGACGGAGCCGGCGGCACTGGGCCTGGCTGCCCACGGGTGTCGTCATGGTCGCCGTGACCTGCGGCGGGATCGCGGCAGCCCTCACGGTCTTCGGGCCAACTCCCCAGCAAGCCCAGCGCATCACGAACGCCTTCCAGCCGGACAAGGGTGCCGGGCTCGTTCCCGGCACTCGCCCGTCCCTCAACTCAGAGTCCGTCTTGTGTCAGATCTCCGGCAACCCGAATCCCCCCGGTACGACGCAAGCATCCGATGCTCCGATGACTCGACCACTGACGGCGGAAATGCTGGTGAGCGCCTGCCAGCACTCCGACGTCGTCAACATGCAAACGAGTCGCATTTCGGTGACGCCGGCCACGTTGTGCGTGACGACCCAACCCGGAGCGCAGACGGGTGAGCCGACGGGTTGGCCCGTCGTCGTGCTCGGCAGCTCATCCTGCTCGGGTGCGGGCGACGCGCCACCCCCCTCTGACGTGATGGCCCAGGTCAATCGGCGTCGCAGCGTCGAAGCGGCGATCATCGCGATCCCCGAACCCTGCCCGACCAAAGACCAGACGATCCGGTGGGTGCGACAACAGCTCGCCGCCTTGCACGAAAACATGAACATCCTCGAGGCAGACGTCGGTGTTCCCGGCGGCATCTGCTATCTGCCCACCGTGCATTGGGTGTTCCCTCCCACCGGAGGTCCGACGGTCGAGGTCAACGCGCACCAATACCCCGGATGAGTCCTAGGCGCGCCATTCGGGGTTGATGACGCACCGAGGGGCAATCGCCGACGGACAGCAGTTCTGGGTGGACGAGAGCCTCCGTCGCCGCGAGCTCTGTTTGGCTCCGCCTATTCACGATCGTCATCTGACAAGACCGCCTGATTCCGCCGGCTTGACGCATGCCGATATCGGCATATGATGGCGCGCATGGCACGAGCAGCGACGACGTCGGACGTCTTCAACGCGATCGCCGAGCCGCGGCGCCGGGAGATCCTGGTACTGCTGCGGGCGGGTGAGCGGCCGGTGACCGAGTTGGCCCAGGAGCTGGGGATGGCCCAGCCGGGGGCGTCCAAACACCTGCGGGTGCTACGGGAGGTCGGGCTGGTGCGGGCCCGCAAGGCAGGCAAGCAATCTCTGTACGGCCTTGACGCCCGCGGGCTGCGACCGGTCCACGAGTGGACCGGCGGGTTCGAGCGGTTCTGGAACGAGAGCTTCGACCGGCTGGACGCGTACGTGCAGGACCTCAAGCAGGCAAGGCAGGAGGAGTAGCTGATGAGCGCGACGGGACGAGGAGCGCCGGCGCAGTCAGCGACGGCCGACCGCGAGATCGTGATCTCCCGGGTCATCAGTGCCCCACGGGAGCTGGTGTTCGAGGCGTTCACCGAAGTCCGGCACCTGTCGCGATGGTGGGGACCGGAGGGGTTCACCACCACCACGCGGGCGTTCGAGTTCCGCGTCGGCGGGGAGTGGGACTTCGTGATGCACGGACCAGACGGGACGGACTACCAGGAGTGGATCTCCTGGACCGAGATCGCCCCGCCGGAGCGGATCGCGCTGCTACACGGTGAGTCCCGCGGCGACCCGAACGCCTTCGAGTCGGTCCTCACGTTCGCGCCCGACGGCGCGGCGACCCGGATCGAGATGCGCACGGTGTTCCCCACCAAGAAGCTGCGCGACGAGGCGGTCGAGAAGTCCCACGCGATCGAGGGCGGCCAGCAGACCCTGAGCAACCTGGCTGCCTACGTCACCGAGATCGTTCGGAAGGGAGCGGAGGGCTGATGGCCGGGAAGGTGTTCTTCAGCGTGTCGATGTCGCTGGACGGGTTCATC
>PLBO01000095.1:0-138 GCA_003134555.1 Actinomycetota bacterium | reverse complement strand
GGCGAGGGCGGCGAGGAAGGGCGCGACAACGACATCGTGCGGGAGACGTTCGAGCGCACCGGCGCGAGCGTGATGGGCAAGCGCATGTTCGACGCCGGCGAGCAGGCGTGGCCGGAGGAGGCGCCGTTCCACACGCCG
>PLBO01000142.1:4541-4661 GCA_003134555.1 Actinomycetota bacterium | reverse complement strand
GGCAAGCGCGTCGACTACTCCGGTCGTTCGGTCATCGTCGTCGGTCCGCAACTGCGACTCCAGCAGTGTGGTCTGCCGAAGCAGATGGCGCTCGAGCTCTTCAAGCCGTTCGTCATGAAG
>PLBO01000142.1:0-4441 GCA_003134555.1 Actinomycetota bacterium | reverse complement strand
CAGATGGCCGTGCACCTTCCGCTCTCCGCGGAGGCGCAGGCCGAGGCGCGCATGTTGATGCTCGCCGCGCACAACATCTTGTCGCCGGCGTCGGGTCGTCCGATCGCGGTGCCCAGCCAGGACATGATCATCGGCCTCTACTACCTGTCGGAGATGTTCGACGGTCTGCCGGGTGAGGGCCGCGTGTTCCGTTCCATGGACGAGGCGTTCGCCGCGTACGAGGAACGCTTCGGTGGCGACGGCGAGACGATCGCACTGCACGCCAAGATCAAGGTGCGCATGCCGGTCGGCAAGTTCGCGGCCGACCGCTTCGAACGTCCCCTCGACGACGGCACCCCGCGCAGCATGGTGCTGCGCGAGTACGGCACCAACGGCTCGTCCGAGGTTTTGGTCGAGACGTCGCTCGGACGGCTGCTCCTGAACAGCGCGTTCCCCGACGACTTCCCGTTCGTCAACAGCACGATGCGCAAGCGCGACATCACCGAAGTCGTCGGCGAGCTCGTCGTCGAATACGACAAGGCCGTCGTCGCCAACAGCCTCGACCTCATGAAGACCCTCGGCTACGAGTGGTCGACGCGTTCCGGGCTCACGATCTCGGTCTCCGACGTGACCACGCCGCCGGCCAAGGCCGGTCTGCTCGAGAAGTTCGAGGGCGAGGCCGCGAAGGTCGAGAGCCAGTACGAGCGCGGCATCATCACAGACGACGAGCGGCGCCAGCAGGAGATCGAGATCTGGACCGACGCGACCAACCAGGTCACGAAGGCCATGCAGGATCTCATGCAGTCGACGCCGTTCAACCCCATCGACATGATGGTCGGCTCGGGTGCCCGAGGAAACATCATGCAGGTGCGTCAGATCGCCGGTATGCGCGGTCTCGTCGCCAACCCGCGTGGTGAGATCATCCCGCGCCCGATCAAGAGCAACTTCCGTGAAGGTCTGTCGGTGCTCGAGTACTTCATNNGCCCGCAAGGGTCTGGCCGACACGGCGCTGCGCACCGCCGACTCCGGTTACCTGACCCGTCGTCTCGTCGACGTCGCCCAGGAACTGATCGTGCGGGAGTGGGACTGCGAGACGACCCGCGGCATCTGGGTCGAGGACGTGCTCCCCGGCCCCGAGTCGTGGCGCGTGCTCGAGACCAGCCTGCTCGGGCGCTGCCTGACCGAAGACGCCACCTTGACCGACGGCTCGGTCATCCCGCGCAACGTCGAGATCGACGACGACGCGATGCGTCTGCTCGCCGACGACGACGGCATCACCCGGCTGCGCGTGCGCACGGTGCTCACGTGCGAGACGGTGTCCGGGGTCTGCTCGAAGTGCTACGGCCGCATGCTGGCCACCGGCAAGATCTCCGATCTCGGTGAAGCGATCGGAATCGTGGCGGCCCAGTCGATCGGCGAGCCCGGCACGCAGCTCACCATGCGTACGTTCCACACCGGCGGTGTCGCCGGCGAGGACATCACGCACGGTCTGCCGCGCGTCGTCGAGCTGTTCGAAGCTCGCACACCGAAGGCGGCATCGCTGCTCGCCGACGTGTCGGGTGTGGTGCGCCTCGGCGAGAACGAGAAGGGCGAGCGCGTCATCACGATCGTCGCCGACGACGGCACCGAGTTCGAGTACGCGGTGTCGCGTCGGGCGCACGTCGCCGTGCGCGACAGCCAGGAGGTCACCGCGGGTGACCGTCTGGTCGGTGACGACAAGAGCCCGCTCGACCCCAAGAAGCTCCTCGAGATCAAGGGTGTGCGCGAGACGCAGCAGTACCTGGTCGACGAGGTGCAGAGGGTGTACCGCGACCAGGGTGTGTCGATCCACGACAAGCACATCGAGGTCATCGTCCGGCAGATGCTGCGGCGCGTGACCGTCTCGGAGCCGGGCGACAGCGCGTTCCTGCCCGGCGAGAAGGTCGACGCCCGCCGCTACGCGGAGGAGAACCGTCGTCTCGTCGAGGAAGGCAAGCGCCCGGCCGAAGGACGCCCGGAGCTCATGGGCATCACCAAGGCGTCGCTCGCCACCGACTCGTGGCTGTCGGCCGCGTCGTTCCAAGAGACCACTCGCGTGCTCACGGAGGCGGCGATCGAGGGTCGTTCCGACGGGCTCGAGGGCCTCAAGGAGAACGTGATCATCGGCAAGCTCATCCCGGCGGGAACGGGCATGCCGATGTATCGCAACATCCGCACCGAGGCGCCCGAGTACGAGCCGTTGCCGTTCTACACGTCCGAGGTCGAAGAGGAGATGGACCTCGCGACCTGGCTGCGCGAAGCGAGCACGAACCGTCAGACCGAAGCCGATCTCGAAACCTCTGCCGGAGAACCCGGCGAGGAGCCCGCGGCACTCGGTGTCGTCGGTCAAGGTTCAGGGGACGGGTCCGAGGTTCCGAGCACCGTCGATGTCGGCGGTGGCGACCACGGAGATGTCGCAGCCGGCGACTGACGTGCAATCGAACGATCGAACGATCGAAGGTTCGAGGGTCCGGCTCCACTTTGGGGCCGGACCTTTGTCCTGCTAGTCTGATTCGTCGGCTCCGAGCGCCTCGGCGCGCTCCCGGGCCTCCCGCAAGCTCTGAGTTCAGAGGAAAGTTTCAGAGGGAAACACGCGTGCCCACGATCGCTCAGCTCGTCCGTAAAGGACGGGAATCGAAGGCCGAAAAGACCAAGACCCCGGCCCTCAAGGGCTCCCCGCAACGCCGGGGCGTGTGCACGCGCGTCTTCACCACGACGCCCAAGAAGCCGAACTCCGCGCTGCGCAAGGTCGCGCGCGTGCGGCTCACGTCGGGCATCGAGGTAACGGCGTACATCCCCGGCATCGGCCACAACTTGCAGGAGCACTCGATCGTGCTCGTGCGCGGTGGTCGTGTGAAAGATCTGCCGGGAGTGCGCTACAAGATCATCCGCGGCGCGCTCGACGCGTCGGGTGTCGCCAACCGCAAGCAGGCGCGCAGCCGCTACGGCGCGAAGAGGGAGTCCTAGTGCCGCGCAAGGGACCGGCGCCCCGAAGAGAATTGATGCCCGACCCGATCTACAGATCGGTCGTCGTTACCCAGCTCGTCAACAAGGTGCTGCTTCGGGGCCAGCGATCCACGGCGGAGCACATCGTCTACGCCGCGCTGGAGGAGATCGGCCGCAAGACCCAGGGCGATCCGGTCGCGGTGTTGAAGCGGGCGGTCGAGAACGTTCGTCCCCAGCTCGAGGTGCGCAGCCGCCGCGTCGGTGGCGCCACCTACCAGGTGCCGGTCGAGGTTCGGCCCCGCCGGGCGACGACGCTCGCGATCCGCTGGATCGTCGGCTACTGCCGTCAGCGCCGGGAGAAGACGATGGCCGAGCGGCTGGCGGGCGAGTTGATGGATGCCAGCAACGGCATCGGGGCGTCGATCAAGCGCCGGGAAGACCTGCAGAAAATGGCGGAATCAAACAAGGCTTTCGCGCATTATCGCTGGTAGCGCGGTGAAAAGGGACGATCAAGACATGATGATCCGAGCAGTGACCAGGGAGCCGGCCGAACGCCGCTGAGCGCGACGTGACGCCGAGCGGGTCCGCCCCGCGCCTCCCGACCGGGCCCCCGAGCGATCGGGGTTGGCCCGGTCGACTGCTGAATGCGCCCGACTCCGCTCCCCGAAAGACACTGCCCCGAACAGGACACCGAGAGATGGCACGCGAATTTCCCCTCGAAAAGACCCGCAACATCGGGATCATGGCTCACATCGACGCGGGTAAGACCACGACGACCGAGCGGATCCTCTACTACACGGGTCGTACCTACAAGATCGGCGAGGTGCACGAAGGCGCCGCCGTCATGGACCACATGATCCAAGAGCAAGAGCGCGGCATCACGATCACCTCGGCCGCCACGACCGCGCAGTGGCACGACTGCCAGATCAACATCATCGACACGCCCGGCCACGTCGACTTCACAGTCGAGGTCGAGCGCTCGCTGCGCGTCCTCGACGGCGCGGTCGCGGTGTTCGACGCCGTCGCGGGCGTCGAGCCGCAAACCGAGACGGTGTGGCGGCAGGCCAACAAGTACGACGTGCCGCGCTTCTGCTTCGTGAACAAGATGGATCGCGTCGGCGCCGACTTCGAGCGTTGCGTCGAGATGATGCGCGACCGGCTCGATGCCGTGCCCGCGGTCGTCCAGCTCCCCGTCGGCGTCGAGAGCCAGTTCCGGGGCGTTATCGATCTCGTCGCCATGAAAGCGGTGCTGTGGCCGCTCGACGACGACACCGAAGGCGCGGAATTCGAGGTCGTCGACATCCCCGCCGAATACACCGCCGTGGCCGAAGCCGCGCGCCACGAGCTGCTCGAGACGATCGCGCACGTCGACGATCACCTGATGGAGAAGTACCTCGACGGCGAAGAGCTCACTGCCGACGAGATCAAGGCTGCGATCCGCACGGGAACGCTCGCCTTCGAGTTCGTACCGGTGCTGTGCGGCTCGGCGTTCAAGAAC
>PLBO01000012.1 GCA_003134555.1 Actinomycetota bacterium | reverse complement strand
GAGCCGAGTTTGCCGAGATGGGAGAGACCGATGGCGGTCATGGTTACGTTCACCCTCAAGACTGACGTCAAGACCTACCAGGGCTTGCACGCGCAGATGCTCGCTCTGGCTCTCCCAGCCGGAATGCTGTTCCATTCCTCGCACGAAAGCGGCGCCCAGGTCGGGATCGTGGACTTCTGGCCGAGCGCGGAAGCTTGGAACAGCTTCGCGGAAGGCCCCCTGGCCGAAGGGATGAAGGCAGGCGGTATCGCCCCGCCTGACGACCTCAAGGTCACCCCGGTGCTCAACGCAGACAGCCGCTAAAGCCGAGCCTGGCCGCCCGCCCAAGAAGCTGCAGAGTTCACCTCTGGCCGGAAGCTCACGCATATCAGCGCGGCGCTCGCGACCATTAGCAGGGGCGATCGACGGCAACGATCGCGAGCGCCTCAGTGCCGGCGATATGGGATAGGGCTGCGGCGTTATTCGGGGACGCGCGTTCAAAGGAAGGACGACGGCAGTACTCCGAGGATGGCGTCAGGCTCCTTGAGCGCCACCTACCTACCCCGCGACTGACCGCAAGGTCCGGGGGAACGGCGGAATCAGTCAACTCGCGGTTACAGCGACTTACCGCATCTCGAACCACACCCGACGTCCGGCACACCAGCGCGCACACGACACACGCACCCTACGTGCCTCACCGTCGCGCGACGATCACCTCTCGAGCGATCCGGCCTCAATGGCCCGTCAAGGTGTGGCCCGAGGCAGTCTTGAGGTTTCGCGTCGAAAGTCGAAGAAGTGCGCGACCCCAGCTGCTTCCAACTGGGCGCGCATCGGCTTCGGCGCGCTGATCAACATGATCCGAGCGCCGTATCGCTGTGCGGCGCGCGCGAGCGTGACCAGCATGCCGATGACCGTGTCGTCAACCGGGCCGAACACGTCGACGGCTGAGCAATCCACTTCTGCGCCAGTGCCCGTAGCATCCGCCGCCGCGACCGCCGCGGTGGCTTGCGACACGNNGACTGTCAATGCTGAGATCGCCTCGCAGGACCAGGCGTTCACTCATCGCAATCGGCCATCCCTCGGCACCTACGCGCCGCGATCCGCATGGCGTGCCCACAGCCGGTATATCGTCCCGGCCGACAGCGTCGCCTGGAACTGGGCGAGCGTGGTCTCCGAGAGCGAAATCCGTGCAGCCAAGACGATCGGAAGCGCCAGCGCCGTCCGGGGCGCCGACCGCAAGCTAGACATCGCTGGGTTGGTTGGTTTCAGCGGCGAGCGTGATTCGGTGTCCCAGGCTCGGCGTGGCCGTTGGTGCGGGGATGGTCGTCAGTCGGTTTGGCAGGGTCGGCGGGTTGCTCAGGCTCGATGGGGTGGCGGCCGATGATTTCGTATGGCTGGAGTGACCGAGGCCCCCCCGCAGCGCGAGGCGTCTGGCGTGTGGGGGCCAGTTCGTGAGGATCCGGGTCTAGCGCGGTCGAATGGCGCGATTCTTCGTGTGACGCGCACGCCTGCTCGCTGGCGCGACCGGGTCCGCTCGTATCGGGTCTNNGTCGTGGGCACGATTCGTGATGGTCAGACGGTGGATTTCAGTATTCCTGCGGGTCGTCACGAGGTCAGGCTCAAGCTGGATTGGACGGGAAGCCGGGTCTTGTCGGTCGAGGTCGGTGTCGGCGAGGTCGCGCACGTTGCGTGCGGACCGGCAGGTTCGGCGCTGATGGGCTCGTTCGGTGTGTTCGCATGCCTCGGCAAGAACGGCAGACCCTGGATCGACTTGCATCCGGTCTCGGATCACGCGCCAGCGGACGCGTTGGACGCGGTGCCGGCGGATTTTCCGCCGGGCGATCACTTGTCTCAGCCATCGGTGGGAGCGGACACCAGCCGTTTCTCGGTCGCTTCGTTGGTGCTGGGGATCGTATGGGTCGGTGGTGTTGGCTCGATCCTGGCGATCATCTTCGGGTCGGTCGCCAAGAACCACATTGATCGCTCAGCTGGTCGCCAAGGCGGGCGCAGCCTGGCCGTCGCCGGGATTGTGTTGGGATGGCTGGGCGTCGCGCTCGTTCCGCTCATTGTTGCGGCCGTCGCGTTCAACAACGTCGCGACCAATCCGAAGATCCCCGACACTCCCGCGGTGTTGAGTCGTGCGGCCGCCGCACAGGCCTACCTCGCTGCGATCCGCCCGGTGAACAGTGCCGTGGACACGTTCGGTCGCGAGGCCGCGCAGTGGACCAATCAGACCACGGACGCGCACGCAGCACGTCAGGCCCAACCCGCGATCGTTGCGCTGCAGCACTTGAGACACAAGCTGGTAAGTACCGTCTGGCCGTCGTTGGTTCAACACGATGCCACGACGTTGGCGTCCGACACTGTGCCCATCGTTGGCGACCTGCAAGCACTTGCCACCGTGAACCTCGCCGACGCTTCGAGCTGGGAGATGACATTCGGGCGAGACGACACCATCGCAAAGGCAGCGGATAACCGCATGCGTCTCGCCCTGGGCCTGCCACCCTCGCCAACGGCGACCAACACAGCGACCCGGCCCGGTACCTCGACAGCCGCGCCGACGAACACGCCGGCCGTGCCGGCACCCAACACGTCGGTGACCTCGTCCAGCAGCACCAACACACCAGGCGGAAGCCAAAGCGGCAGCGGCGGCGGAACTGGGAGTGGCAACGGACAAGCATCCTGTTTCGGGTGCGTGACCATCACCACGGTGACATGGCAGTTCTACCCNNGTGTATCAGCACTGCATCTCGGCCAGCACCACCGACAACTCCAACACTCAGGTCGTCGGGCCCCACGTCACCAACCCCCGCCGCGCGTTCACCTACACCGTGCACTACACCAACGGCTGCCCACCTGGCAGCATCGACCTCACCATCGGGAAGGTCGACCTCCAAGGCGCGAACCCGCCCATCTCGATCAGCAGCACCGACCCCGCCGTCCCCTTCACGGTCGCACCACACGCGACGCAAGCCCTGACCGTCACGTTCACCGCCCTCGACGGCAACTACTACAACGGTCCGCTCGTCATCGATGTCATCGTCGACTGAACCCGAGCCGAACCCCGCCGCGCTCAATCGGGCATCCCGCCCGGCGACGGCACGGTCGNNTAGCACGAACCGGCCGGGCTGCATTCTTTTCGGAACTCTTCGTCTCCAACCAGCGTCAGACCGCTATGAACTTCGTGCATCGCGTCGCCGCCGCCACGCTCGCACTCGTCTTCGCAGCCGGATGCAGCTCGGCCGGGACCACCCAACAGTCGACGACGACCAAGACGGTCAGCGATCGCAACAACGACACCACCGTGACCTTGCATGTCGGCGAACGGCTGCGGGTTCGCCTCGCGAGCACCTACTGGACGATCCACACGGCCTCAGCACCGACCGTCCTGCGCTCTGACGGCCAACCCGTCACCACACCCCAGCCGAACGGCTGCGTTCCCGGCGCCGGCTGCGGCACGCAGACCGCGACCTTCACCGCACTCAAACACGGAACAGCGACCGTCACTGCGTCGCGGACGACCTGCGGCGAAGCCCTCCAATGCACCCGAACCAATGGCTTCTACACGATCTCCGTCGACGGGAACTGAACAGCCCAACNNCCACCCCAACATTTCAGCGACCCCTCGCTGACGTCCCGGCCGCGGCGAAACCCAAACCCGCCGCGTGTCTCGTCAAGACACAACCACAACAGCGCCACCATCGCGCGTAGCCGGCGTGAGGTGATGGTTGCGGCGACGCGCCTGTTCCGCAGGTTTGGCGTCACTGCGCCTGGGCGATCTGTGCTTGGTCGACGGCTGCCGTGTCGGCGCGGGCGGCGTATCGTTCGTGCGTGCTCGAGGAGATCGCCCGGAACAAACGGCGGAGTGTGTTCGTGATCTTGGCGTTCGTTGTGATTTGGGTGGGGATCGGCGCGTTGCTGGGCGCCGTATTCGGCGGGAACTCGGGCTCGCGCGGCTCGGCCGTCGTGACCGGTACCGCCATCGCCGCGATCTTCGCGTTGTTGGCCACCGCGTACGCGTTGACGTCGGGCGCACGTCTGGTGCTCGCGGNNGAGGCGATGGCGATCAGTGCCGGGCTGCCCAAACCGGCCGTGTACGTGATCGATGACCCATCTCCCAACGCGTTCGCGACTGGCGTCAGCCCGAACAAGGCTGCGATCACCGCGACGACCGGCTTGCTGACGATGATGAATCGCGAGGAGCTCG
>PLBO01000119.1 GCA_003134555.1 Actinomycetota bacterium | reverse complement strand
GTTGCGCGCGGCGCGGCCGATCGTCTGGATCAGCGAGGTCGACGATCGCAGGAAACCCTCTTTGTCGGCGTCGAGGATCGCGACGAGCGAAACCTCCGGAAGGTCGAGGCCCTCCCGCAACAGGTTGATGCCGACCAGGACGTCGAACTCGCCGAGTCGCAACGACCGCAGGATCTCGATGCGCTCCAGGGTGTCGATCTCGGAGTGCAGGTAGCGGACCCGGATCCCGAGCTCGAGCAAGTAGTCGGTGAGGTCTTCCGACATCTTCTTGGTGAGTGTGGTGACGAGCACTCGCGCGTCGACCTCGGTGCGCCCGTGGATCTCCGCTACGAGGTCGTCGATCTGGCCCTTCGTGGGCTTCACGATGACCTCGGGATCGATGAGGCCCGTGGGACGCACGACCTGCTCGACGATCTGCGTCGACGTCTCGCGCTCGTACGCGCTGGGTGTCGCCGACATGAACACGACCTGGTTCACCCGCTCGGTGAACTCCTCGAAGCGCAACGGCCGGTTGTCCATCGCCGACGGCAGGCGGAAGCCGTGGTCGACCAACGTGGTCTTGCGCGACCGGTCGCCCTCGAACTGCCCGTGCAACTGCGGGATCGCCACGTGCGACTCGTCGACGATGCAGAGCCAATCGTCGGGGAAGTAATCGAGCAGCGTGTACGGAGGCTGATGGCGCTCGCGGCCGTCGAGATGCATCGAGTAGTTCTCGACGCCGGAGCAGCTCCCCACCTCACGCAACATCTCGAGGTCGTAGCTGGTGCGCATCCGCAGCCGTTGCGCCTCCAGCAGCTTGCTCTGGCTCTCGAGCTCGGCCAGGCGTTCTGCGAGCTCCGCCTGGATCCCCTCGATCGCCTGCGCGAGCCGCTCCTCGTCGGTGACGTAGTGCGACGCCGGGAACAGCGCGAGCATCTCGAGCTCCTCGACGATCTCACCCGTGAGCGGGTCGACGCTGCAGATGCGCTCGACCTCGTCGCCGAAGAGCTGGATGCGAATCGCGCGCTCCTCGTACGCGGGGAACACCTCGATCGTGTCGCCGCGCACGCGGAACTTGTTGCGCGCAAACGCGAAGTCGTTGCGTTCGTACTGCAGCTCGACGAGCCGGCGCAGGATGTCGCGCTGGTCGCGCTCGTCTCCCGGACTCAGCATCAGCAACTGCTTGCCGTACTGCTCGGGTGAGCCCAAGCCGTAGATCGCCGACACCGACGCGACGATGATCACGTCGCGCCGGGTGAGCAACGCGCTCGTGGCCGAGTGCCGCAGACGGTCGATCTCGTCGTTGATCGAGCTGTCTTTTTCGATGTACGTGTCGGTGGTCGGCAGGTACGCCTCGGGCTGGTAGTAGTNNAGTAGCTGACGAAGTATTCGACGCGGTTCTTCGGGAACAGCTCGCGGAACTCGGCCGCGAGCTGGGCGGCCAGCGACTTGTTCGGCGCGAGCACGAGCGTGGGACGCTGCGCGTTCGCGATCACGTTCGCGATCGTGAAGCTCTTGCCCGAGCCGGTGATGCCCAGCAACGTCTGGAACCGGTCGCCGCGCTCGAGGCCCACGGCGAGCGCGGCGATCGCCTCGGGCTGGTCGCCCGCGGGCGCGAGGTCGGTAACGAGCTCGAAATCGGGCACGGAGCGAGAGTACCGGCGAGGTGAGACAGTTACGTCGCCGCCGCGCGGCGCTCGAGCTCGCTCCAGATCTCGCTGATCTTTTGCTCCAGCCGGCCGACGTCGCCGGAGTTGTCGACCACCCAGGTCGCGATCTTCCGGCGGTCCTCGTCGGTGGCTTGCAGCTCGATGCGGCGCCGAGCGTCGTCGCGCGCCACCCCTCGTGCCTCCAGCCGGTCGAGGCGCATCTCGAGTGGCGCCTCCACCACGATCACCGCGCCGTACTCGAAACCCCGCTTCGACTCGACGAGGAGCGGCACGTCGTGCACGACCACGGCATCGGCGGGCGCCTCGGCCACGCGCCGCAGGAACTCCTCACCGATCATGGGATGCGTGATGGCCTCGAGCTCCTTGCGGGTCTCGTCGTCGACGAACGCCACCGCTGCGAGCGCGGGCCGGTCGAGCGAGCCGTCCGGGCGCAGGATCCCGGGCCCGAACCGGTCCACCAGATTGGCCAGCGCCGGCATTCCCGGCTCGACGACCTCGCGGGCGATCGCGTCGGCGTCGATCACCACCGCGCCACGCGCCGCGAGCATGGACGCCACGGTCGACTTCCCCGCGCCGATCCCGCCTGTCAACCCGACCATCAGCATCGGCGCGGATTCTACGAACCGGCCTGCCCGATTCGGAGGTGTGTACTCCGAATCCCGGTGATAGCACCCGCGCTATCGCCCGTGCTATCGCCGGTGCTATCACCCGCGCTATCAGTCATCTCTACGCGAACATGTCGCGCGGGCGGATCCGCGCGACATGTCGTTGTCGTTGTTCCGACGCCAATCAGGCGGGCGGGACCTCGGCCTCGGCCTCGGTCGCGGTCTCGGCCTCGGGCTCGACCTCGGTGGGGGTCTCGGCCGCGACCTCGGGCTCGGGGCTCGCCGGTGCAGTCTCCGCGACGCCCGCTTCTGCGGTCGACGCTTCGGCCGCGGGAGTCTCGCCCGGGTCGGCGCCCGGGACCGCGACCGGGGGCGCGCTCGGAGGGGGGCCGCCTTCCGCACCCTCTTCGCCCTCGGTGTAGTCGGGACCGATGTAGTTGCCCTGCGCGTCGTAGGCGTGCTCGCCGTAGAACTCGCGGTACTCGGCCGCGACCTCTCCACCTTCGGCGGCCTGCTTGATCGACAGCGAGATGCGCCGGCGCTCGAGGTCGATGTCGATGATCTTCACCCACAGCTCCTCGCCGGGGGTGACGACCTGCTCGGGCGCCTCGACGTGGTGCGCGGCCATCTCGGAGATGTGCACGAGACCTTCGATGCCTTCGCCAACCTGCACGAACGCACCGAACGGCACGAGCTTGGTGACTCGTCCGTAGACGAGCTCGCCGACCTGGTGTCCGGTCGCGAACTCTTGCCACGGATCCTGCTGCGTCGCCTTCAGCGAGAGCGAGATCCGCTCACGCGAGAGGTCGACGTCGAGTACCTGCACGGTTACCTCGTCGCCGACCTGTACGACCGACGACGGGTGGTCGACGTGCTTCCACGAGAGCTCCGAGACGTGGACGAGTCCGTCCATGCCGCCGAGGTCGACGAACGCACCGAAGTTGACGACCGACGACACCACACCCTGGCGGACCTCGCCCGGCTTCAGGTTGGTGAGGAACTCGTCGCGCTGCTCGCGCTGCGTCTCCTCGAGGTACGCCCGGCGCGACAAGACGACGTTGTTGCGGTTCTTGTCGAGCTCGATGATCTTGCATTCGAGAACTCGTCCGACGAACGGGTGCAGGTCGCGCACTCGGCGGAGGTCGACGAGCGATGCGGGAAGGAAGCCGCGGAGCCCGATGTCGATGATGAGACCGCCCTTGACGACCTCGATGACCGGACCGGAGACGACCTCTTCGTTTTCCTTCTTCTGCTCGATCGTGCCCCACGCGCGCTCGTACTGCGCGCGCTTCTTCGAAAGGATCAGGCGGCCGTCCTTGTCCTCTTTCTGGAGGACGAGCGCTTCGATCTCCTCACCCAGCGAGACGACCTCGTGCGGGTCGACGTCGTTGCGGATGGAGAGCTCTTTGTTCGGGATGACGCCTTCCGACTTGTAGCCGATGTCGAGCAGCACCTCGTCCGAGTCGATCTTCACGACCTTCCCGTGCACGAGATCGCCGTCGTCGAACGCCACGATGGTCGCGTCGATCGCGTCGGCGAGCGACATGCCCCCGAGGTCGTCGACGACGATGTTCTGCTCCATCTCGGGTTCGGCGTCTTCCGCCGCTTCCGCCGCCGTGTCGTCCGTGCCCGCTTCGGGCTCGGCGGCGGTGGTCTCGGCGACTGCGGCGGTAGGCGGCGCAGTCGCGTCCGGTTCCTGATCCAACACTTGGATTCCTGCTTTGTTCGGGACTCACGGGCCGCGCGCTTTTTGGTCTGCGCGCGCGCCCATCGCCGCTCCGGTGGAGCGGCCTGACAAGGGTACAGGCCTCCCGCCGACGGGGAAACTCCCGTTATCCGGGCCAGTGCGCGAGAAGGAGATGCTCGGGGACGTCGATCGACGGCTCATCGCGCGCGTACCGACCGGGTTGCACGCCGAAAACACCGTCGACGGTCAGGCCTGCACGCGCGGCGACGAGCCGAAGCTCCCGGGGCGTGTAGCACGTGGTCCAGAGATCGAACCTGCGTTCACGGCCTTCGGGGTCGCGCACCACCGCTTGTTCATGGTTGACGCCGGTATCGGCGTCGAAGGTCTCGCCCGGTTCGAGATGCCTCACCACGAAATACGACGAGAAGGCGCTCAGCGCCAGCCGCCCGCCCGGTCGCAGCGCGGCCGCGAATCGGGAGACGACGTCGAGCTCACCCTCGTCGCCGCCGAGCAGCCCGAACCCTCCCTGGCAGAGACAAAGCACGGCGTCGAACTCATCGGCGTAGGGCAGCTCCCGCACGTCGGCCTCGTGGAACTCGACGGGGAGATCACCGGCCGCGGCCCGGGCCAACGCGACGAAGTCGGGCGACGTGTCGACGCCGACGACCGAGATGCCACGTCGGGCCAGCTCGAGCGCGTGGCGCCCGGGTCCGCAACCGGCGTCGAGCACCCGCATCCCCGGCCGCAGCTCGAGCGCGTCGACGAGGAAGTCGATCTCCTGGACCGTGCCCTTGGTGAACGCGTTACGCAGATAGGCCGGGCCGACGAAGGCGGCGAGCGGGTTGAACCAGTGCCCCTCGGGCTCGGGCCCTACTTCGCGTCGGCCCACGTGGTTCCGAAGCCGATGTCGACGACGAGCGGCACCCGGAGCTCGGTGACGTTCTCCATCGTCTCGCGCACCACCTCGGTGACGCGCTCGCGTTCGGCGACCGGCACCTCGAGCACGAGCTCGTCGTGGACCGTCAACACCATCCGGCTGGTGAAGTCACCGGCCGTGAGGGCGCGGTCGAGGTCGATCATCGACAGCTTGAACACGTCGGCCGCGCTCCCCTGCACCGGCGCGTTCTGGGCCATGCGCTCGCCCATCTGGCGGATCCGGAAGTTGTCGGAGGAGAGCTCCGGGAGCTGGCGGCGGCGGCCGAAGAGGGTGGTGGTGTAGCCGCACGCCTTCGCTTCGCGCACCGTCTCGGTCATGTACGCCGCGATGTTCGGGAAGGCGGCGAAGTACGCGTCGAGGATCTCGCGGGCCTGGTCGGTCGGGATGTCGAGGCGCGTACCGAGGCCGTACGCCTCCATGCCGTAGGCGAGGCCGTAGTTCACCACCTTCGCGAACCGCCGCTGGAACGAGTCGACCTTCTCCTCGGCGACGTCGAAGACGCGCGCCGCCGTCGTGGTGTGGATGTCGGCGCCGCGCTCGAACGCTTCGATCAGGCCCGGGTCGTCGGCGAGGTGCGCGAGAACGCGCAGCTCGATCTGCGAGTAGTCGGCCGTCAGCAGACCGCAGCCCTCGTCGGCGATGAACGCCTTCCGCAACTCGCGCCCGGCCGACGTACGCACCGGGACGTTCTGCAGGTTCGGCGCCTCGCTCGAGATGCGGCCGGTGGTGGTCGCGAGCTGGTTGAACGTCGCGTGGATGCGGCCGTCGGCCCGGACGAGGGGCGGCAGCGCATCGGCGTACGTGCTCCGCAGCTTCTCGACCTCGCGGTACCGCAACAACGTCTCGACGATCGGGTGCGCCTCGGCCATCTTCTGGAGCGAGTCGGCATCGGTGGAGGCGCCGGTCTTCGTCCTCTTGACGGGGGTGAGGCCGAGCTTCTCGAACAGGATGAGCCGCAGCTGGGGCGTGGAGTTGACGTTGAACTCCTCCCCCGCGTGCGTATGGATTTCACCGACGAGCCGCCGGCACTCTTCACCGAGCTCCTTGCCGAGGTCCTCGAGGAAACCGACGTCGATGCGCACGCCCGCGTCTTCCATCTTGGCGAGCACCGGAACGAGGGGGCGTTCGATGCGCTCGTACAGGTCGACGAGCTCGCGCGCCTCCAAGGCCTCGCCCAGCGAGTCGGCGAGGCGCACGAGCACCGCGACGCGCCGACCGGTCTCGCGGGCATTGGCTTCGCCGTCGAAGTCGAGTGTTCCTTCGACTTGGTCGGGCGACGTCAGCTCGAGCGAGAGATACCGCACCGCGAGGTCTTCGAGCAGGTACTTCCCCTCACCGGGATCGAGGAGGTACGCCATCACCGCGGTGTCGCGCTCGAGCGACTGCAGCTCTCGACCGAGACCGTGCATCAACTCCTTGGCGCGGTGGACGATGAGGGGCGGACTCTGCGGTCCTTCGATCGCGGTGAGCGCGTCGCGCACCTTCTCGTCGCCGAGGAGATCGCCGGCGATGTAGGTCGCGTCGTCGCCCGTGGAGATCGCGAGTCCGGTCACCGGGCTCCGCCCGACCACGCCGGCCCAGCGCGCTTCGACCGCGACCCGGTCGCCGTTCGCCGCGGCGCGCAACGCCTCGGCCGCGGCCGCCGCGTCGCGCGCGATGACCACGTCGACCTCGAGCGTGTCGGCGTCGGGCGTTTCGGCGACGTCGCCGACCGCGTCGAGGATCCGCGGCAGCAACAGCCGGAACTCGAGCTGGTTGAACAGCACGCGTACGCGCTCGCGGTCGAACGCGCCTTGCTGCAGATCGGCCACGCGCAGACCGCCGAGATCGACCTCGCAATTCAGGCGTGACATCTCGCGGTTCTTGAATACGCGGTCCTTGGCGTCGCCCAGGTTCACGCGCTGCTTGGGCGGCAACTCGTCGAGATGGTCGTAGATGCCTTCCAGGCCGCCGTAGGTCGTTATCAGCTTGGCGGCCGTCTTCTCACCGATGCCCGGCACGCCGGGGAGGTTGTCGCTCGTGTCGCCGCGCAGGCTCGCGTAGTCGAGGTACTGCGCGGGCGTGACGCCGAGACACCGCTCGGCAATGCCCGCCTCGTCGTAGAGCGCGTAATCGGAAACGCCCCGCTTGTTGTAGAGCACCTTCACGTGCGGGTCGCGGACGAGCTGATAGGAGTCGCGGTCGCCCGTAACGATGACGACGTCGGTTCCCTCGGCGGCCGCGCTCGTTGCCAACGTCGCGATCACGTCGTCGGCCTCGACTCCGGGGATCTCGAGTTGCGTGATCTCCAGCGCCTCGAGGACTTCGTGGATCAGCGGCAGCTGCGAACGGAACAGATCGGGGGTCTCCTTGCGGCCGGCCTTGTACTCCGGGTCGAGCTCGATTCGGTACGTGCTGCCGCCCGGCGCGTCGAACGCCACCGCGATCAGATCGGGGTGTTCGTCGGCCATGACCTTGGTGAGCATCGACGTGAACCCGTACACGGCGTTCGTGACGGTTCCGGCCTTCGTCGCGAGGTCGGTCGGCAACGCGTAGAAGGCCCGGTAGGCCAGCGAATGGCCGTCGAGCAGCAGCAACTTCGGCATCGACGTCATGCTACGACGACCCGGCCCGAGTCCCAGGCGCTAAGGGGTGAGCACCCCGCCCACGACGTCGTGCGCGACCTCGTGGATCTTGCGACGCGAATTCATGGCGGTCTTCTGGAGGAAGCGCCACGAGTCGGATTCGGAGAGGCCGTGCTCGTCCATCAGGCGCCCCTTGGCGCGGTCGATGATCTTGCGCGCCTCCAACCGCTCGGCGAGATCGGCGTTCTCCTGCTCGAGCGCGACGATCTGTTCGAACCGGCCCAGCGCGGTGACGATCGCCGGGAGCAGGTCGCTCGTCTGGAAGGGCTTCACGAGATACGCGAGCGCGCCGGCGTCGCGGGCCTGCTCGACGAGGTCGTGCTGCGAGAACGCGGTCAGGATGAGCACCGCGGCGAGCCGTTCGCCCGCGATCGTGCGGGCCGCGGTGAGACCGTCCATGCCCGGCATCTTGATGTCGAGGATTGCGAGGTCGGGCTTGAGCTCGCGTACGAGATCGATCGCATGATCACCACGACCGGTCTCGCCGACCACCTCGTAACCCTCTTCCTCGAGGATCTCCTTGAGGTCCAGACGGATGATCGCCTCGTCCTCGGCGATCACGACGCGCACAGGTTTGGTCACCGGTTCTGAACCTCTCACCTATCGATTACGACGAGGAGGTAGGGGCTCGCGGGAGCGTCAGCTCGTTCGCCATGCGATCGAGCAACGCGTCCTGGTCGCGTACGAGCTCTTCGATGGAACGGCGCAGCGAATCGCGTTGGTGCAACTGCGCATCCGCATGGCGGCGCATCTCGTGCGCCTCCGCCTGCGCCAACGGCGTCTCCGAAACGAGAGACCGCAACCGCGCGTCTTCGGCCTCACCCACGAGGACCGCGCACTGCTCGTCGGCGACCGCGATCTCGGCGCGCAGACGCTTCAGACGGTCACTCACATCTATGAGCCGGCGCTCCAGCAAGGACTTGGACATGGAACCCACCAGTCTACGACGCTCGCCCCCGGTGTGGCAGCGTTGGTGTGGATGAACCGCTTCCCGAAGCGAACCGAGTTCCGGGCGCCGGGCGCCCCGGAGAACTGATGCTTCTCGCATTGTTCTGCGCACTCGTGGCCAACCTCGGCTACGGGTTCGGCACCATCTTGCAGGCGGCGGGCGCGCGCCGCGTATCCACGGCGGGACATCTCGACGTCAAGCTGTTCGCTCGCCTGAGCCGCCAGCTTCCGTACCTTGCCGGACTCGGGCTCGACGCCATCGCATTCGCCGCATCGATCGTCGCGTTGCGCACGCTGCCGCTGTTCGTCGTCCAAGCGGCGATCGCGGGCAGCGTCGGCGTCACCGCGCTGACGGCGGTGTTCGTGTTCGGGTTCCGCCTCCGTCCATCCGACACGCTCAGCGTCGCCGTTCTGTTCGTGGGGCTCGGCCTCCTCGGTGCGTCGGCGCGGGGCGAGGATGCTGCGCACTTGTCGCATCTCGGCGGTTGGTTGCTCCTTCTGGGTGTCGTCGTGGTCGCGGTCGGCGGGGCCGTCGTCGCGCGACTGAGTGACCCCCGCGGCGGCATGGGCCTCGCCGTCTTCGCCGGACTCGGATTCACCGGCACCGCCGTCGCGGCGCGCGCGCTGCACGTCCCCGCACCCGCGTGGCACGTGGTTTTCGAGCCCATCGCTATCGCACTCGTCCTCTACGGCATCTGCGGGATGCTCATGTTCGCGAGTGCATTGCAGCGCAACTCGGTCACCGCGACAAGCGCCGTGATGTTCGCAGTCGAAGCCGTCGTCCCATCGATCGTGGGGTTGGCGGCGCTCGGCGACCGCACGCGTGCGCACTTCGAGATCGTCGCCGTCCTCGGCTTCGGACTGACGATCGGCGCTTCGCTCGCGCTCGCTCGCTACACCGAGGCTCTCAAGATTGGCGAGCGCGACCCGGAACCGATGTCGTGACCGCTTCTCAGCGACGACGGACATGGTCGCGTCGGCGCAGGTCGAACCGCTGTGCCCGAGGAGGGATTTGAACCCTCACGCTCTTGCGAGCAGCGGATTTTGAGTCCGCCGTGTCTGCCATTCCACCACTCGGGCCCGTCGTTTCCCACGAGACGCGTGAAACGCATCCAGGCATCATGCCATTTCGGTACGATCCGGAACGTGGTGGAGTTCGTAGTCGGCATCGTCGTCGGCGCTTCTGCAGCAGGCCTATTGATGATCTTGATCGGTCCGTCCCGGCGCGTCCGCGCCGAGCCGCCGCTGCCGCGTGAGGTCGAGACGAAGCTCCTGCTCGGCCAGGATCCGGAACAACCGACGATCCCGCCGTCGCCGCGAGTCGAGCACCAGCGGCAATACACGCCTCACGAGTTGGCCGCGCTCCAGCGCCTCGGCCAGGAAGAACAACAGCGGCGCCGCAAACGCTGACGCGCTCGGCCGTCAGGCAAAAGCGAAGAGCAGCCGGGCCCGGCAACATTCGGCGCCGTCGACGGTTGCCACGCCGCGTCCCCAACCTCCTCGGGCACTGAGCCGCTCGATGTCGACGGCGAGATCGAGGACGTCGCCCGGGCGCACGACCCGCCGGAACCGCACCTCCTCCACACCGCCGAAGAGCGGGAGCTTGCCGGCGAACCGTGCGTCGGCGAGCACGGCGATGGCGCCGGCCTGGGCCAGCGCTTCGAGCTGCAGCACACCCGGAAAGACCGGGTTCCCGGGGAAGTGCCCGGCGAGGAAGAGCTCGGCACCGGTCACCCGGTAGTGCGCCCGCACCGTTACCGCGGGTTCGCACACGTCGACGTCGTCGACGAACAGGAACGGGGCACGATGCGGCAGCAGCGCGACGAGTGCGCTCCCAGCGTCGGACATGGCGACCGACATTACTTTGCGGTATCCCGGGTTACCGTCCCGTAGGAAACGTCTCGTTCATGCATCATGCATTGGCCGGTCACACGCGCGTGTAACCCTGCGTGGTGATGGGGAGTCGAATTGGGTCGACTCCCTGCCGACTCCCCCCGGTTTCGAGCCCCACCCCGCAATCTCACCCCCGGAGGTCTGCTCGTGCGCGTCGCGATCGTGTTCCCCGGCCAGGGGACACAGACACCCGGTATGGGCGCGCCGTGGCGCGAGCATCCCGCGTGGAAGATCGTGGAGCAGGCCGAAGCCGCGCTCGGTGAACCGCTCGCACCACTGCTCCTCGACGCGCCGGCCGAACAACTCGCACGTACGCGCGATGCGCAACTCGCGGTGTTGTGCACGTCGCTCGTCGCGTGGGAAGCAGCCCGGCCGATGCTCGACGACGTCGTCGGGTTCGCGGGCCACTCGCTCGGACAGGTGACGGCGCTCATCGCGTCGGGCGCGCTCGACCTCGACGACGGCGTGCGCTTCGCGGCGCGTCGCGCCGAGCTCACGCAAGCCGCGGCCGACGAGCACCCCGGTCGTATGGCCGCGCTACTGGGCGCAACTGTCGAACAGGCCGAGGAGGCGTGCGAGGCCGCACCGGCCGGCGCTTGGGTCGCCAACGACAATGCGCCCGGCCAGGTCGTGATCGCAGGTACACCCGAAGGCGTCGAGCTCGCGGTCGCGCGCGCCAAGGAGATCGGCGTGCGGCGGGCGACGAGCCTCAACGTCGGTGGCGCGTTCCACACTCCGCTGATGAGTTCCGCGCGCGACGGTCTCGTCGACGCGCTCGAGCAGGTTCCGTTCGCGGTGCCCGGCGCGCCCGTCGTGTCGAACCACGATGGCACCGCGTACGTCGACGCCGCCGGCTGGCGCGCGCGTCTGGCGGAACACGTCACCGTTCCCGTCCGCTGGCGCGCTTCGATGGAAACACTCGCGGGCCTCGGTGTCTCCACGTTCGTGGAAGTGGGTCATGGCTCGATGATCGCCGGCGTTGCCAAGCGCACGGTTCCCGACGTTTCCGTCGTGGCATGCGGCACTCCCGCCGACTGCGAGCAACTGTTCAACGAGGAGATCTCATGAGCCCGCGTCGCGAACTCGAGGGCGAGCGAGTAGCGATGGTCGAAAGGATGATCGTCGCGCCCGTCGTCGGCGTGTTCCGGCCGCTCGGCGTAGAGACCGGCGCGACCGTGAGCGTGGGAGAGATCGTGGGCGTCGTCGAAGGCCCGGGCACCCGTGAACCGGTCCGCAGCGCGTTCGACGGCGTCGTCATGGGCGTCCTCGCACATTCGGGCGAGCGCATGCGCGTCGGTCAGCCGGTCGCCTGGATGCGCGTCGCGTGACCGTCTCGGCCGGCATCGTCGGTTGGGGTACTGCCGTCCCCGACGGCCGCGTCACGAACGCCGATCTCGAAGCACGTCTCGACACGAGCGACGAGTGGATCGTCGAGCGCACCGGCATCCACGAACGTCGTATCGGCGGCACGGCGATGAGCCTGGGCGTCATCGCGGGACGTAACGCCCTCGAGGACGCCGGCGTAGAGCCCAAGGACATCGATTTTCTGGTTTTCGCCACCACCACCCCCGATCGGATCACCCCGGCGACGGCGCCCATGGTGGCCAACGAACTTGGTCTGAGTTGCGCCGCGATGGATGTCAACGCGGCCTGCAGCGGCTTTATGTACGCGGTGCGCACCGCCTACGGCCTGCTTGAGACCGGCAATAAGCGCGTTTTGGTGATCGGTTCGGAGAACCTGTCGCGCTGGGTCGACTGGAGCGACCGCAACATGGCGGTGCTGCTGGCCGACGGCGCGGGCGCCACGGTGCTCGAGTACGACCCCACCGAGAACGACCTGTTGTCGTTTTCCCTCGGCGCCGACGGCGCCGACGCCGACCTGCTCACCTGCGAGCACGGGGGCTACTTCCAGATGGACGGCGCCGCGATCTTTCGCCGCGCCGTGCGCGTGGTGGTCGACTCGGCCGAAAAGGCGCTCGCCATGGCCGGCATCACCGCCGACGATCTCAGTCTGGTCATCCCCCACCAGGCCAACATCCGCATCATTCAAGCGGCCTGTCA
>PLBO01000017.1 GCA_003134555.1 Actinomycetota bacterium | reverse complement strand
GCCACGTATCCACGTCGCGTATCAAGAAGATGGTCGGAGCCCAGATCACGACGAGCAGCACGCAGAAGGTGAAGAATGCGGCGCGGCTCGCGATCCGCGACGAGTGCCCCGCGAACAAATCGAATGGCCCCACCCGCTCGGAGACCTCGCTCGGGATAAGGACGGGACTCTTGCGACTCTTCATGTTTCCTCGTGTGTCTACGACAGACGCGTAGCAACGGCCCCGCTAAGGGATCGTCGCTTCCGACTTCCCACTCGGTGACAGTGAGTTCGGGGCATTCGTGAATTCGTCGGGCAGGCGGTCTTCGACGTCATCTCGATGTTCGGCCGGCACGACACCTGGGCGCGTGACGTCTTCCGTGCGGGCACGTACGTGTTCATCGGCGGCGCGGTGGTCTCAGTGCTCGCGGCGTTGACCGACTTTTGGGACTGGCTGCGATCGACGGAGTCAGAGACCGACGTGTTCCCGGGCGACCACCAGACTTGACGCCGCGATTGACGAGGTGCTCAGGCGGGCTGGTTTCGCGTCGGTTCTGCGAGCGCTTCGCTGGCGAGGGTCCCGTTGAGGATCTCGACGGCGGTCTGCCCGAGCAGGCGGTTGTGACCACGGGCGTAGCCGCGCAACAGTCTGAAGGCGTCGTCGACACTCACGTGGTTGTGTTCGGCGACAATGCCCTTGGCTTGTTCGATCACAACTCGCGATTTGAGCGCGGACTGAAGTTGGGTCGTGACCACCTGTCCGTCGCTCAGGGCTCGTTCTTGGAGGATGCCGATTGTGGCAATGTCGGCGAGCGCCTGGGCGACCTGCTGGTCTTCGAGACTGAGCGGCTCGGGAGCCGTCGAGAAGAGGTTGAGCGCACCGATCACATCGGAACGAAGCCGCATGGGCAGCGCCGACATCGACTGAAACCCGACTCCACGGGCGTGAGCAACAAAGGTCGGCCACCGCTCGTTCGCGTCGTCGCTCGTGGATCTGTGCACCGCGACTCCGGTTCGGTAGGCGTCCAGGCACGGACCTTCGTCGTGCTGTAGCTCGAAGAGCTCGATAAGCCGCATCCGTTCACTCGAGGAAGCGATGTAACACAGCGTGCCGTTCCGATCGGCGAGCATGAGCCCGGCTTCCGACACATCGAGGATCTCGACGCAGCGTTCCGCGAGCCGATGGAGGAACTCGACGACGTCATAATCGGCGACCAACGTGTCGGCAAACTCGGTGAACGCTGCGAGTAGGTCTTGCTCCCGGGACATACGCGCCCCCTCCCGAGGTTCAGCCCCGATTGTAGGCACGAGATCTGCTCGAGTCGATCAATCGAGTCGATCAATCGAGGCGGAGGCGCCCGGCCGCGACGTCGGCGGCGACATCGCCGATTGGCCGGTCGTGCGAGAAGGCGTACGCCCGCAACAGCACGAGGGCGTCGTCGAGCGAAATCCCGGCCTGCACCGAGATCCGTCCCGTCGCCTGATGTACCTCGACCCCGTGATTCGGGGCTTGCTCGAGCTGCCACGCGACCCTCCCGGGCGGGGCGTCGGCCTGCCAGGCCAATACTGATCGGCTCGCGCACTGCGCCACCACGAGCGCGCCGGCGATCTGATCGTCGCTGAGCGCGCCGGGCCGGTCGTGGTAGAGGTTCAGCGCGCCGATGCAGATCCTGTCGACCAGCAACGGGAACCCGAACGCGGCATGGACTCCGGCGGCAAGGGCGCCGCGACGGAATTCGGGCCAGCGAGCGGTTCGTTCGTCGGCGAGGTCGGCGTCGAAGACCGGAAGCTTGGTGTGAAACGCGGCGACGCATGGGCCCTCGCCCAACGTGTACTCCATTTGCTCGACCGCATCGGACACGCGATCAGACACGCCGATGAAGTCGAGCGAGCGTCCTCCCGACATGAGCACCAAACCTGCCCCCGACACGCCCAGAACGTCGACGCACGCGAGGCACAATGAACTTGCGGGATCGCGGTGCTGATCGTGGTGCGCGGCGACGATTTGTGCGAATCGTTCCGGCTCGAGTCTGGCCACCATGACGCGCGCCTCTGTATCCGTCAACCCTCAATGAGGTGCGAAGGCAAAACGGGGACCCGATCATCCCCTCGCTTGGACCCAACGACGAATCGTTGGTCTACCGGTGCAGTTTCGGGACAAACCGCGTGGCGGGTCGATATGAGCGTGCGACCCGCCACGTGTCGGCCCGCGATTAGTAGTAGTCGCGTCTCGCGCCGACTTGGTGGCCGGCCGCTCCGAGGATCCACAAGATCGCGCCGACTATTACGAGCAGCACGCCGAGGGACCACAGGATGGCAATGCCCGTCAGCATTCCGATGAGGAGAAGGACGATTCCGAAAACGATCATGTCTTCACGCTTCTTCCCTTGTCAGCTTCTGTTGGTCAGGTGGTCTTGACGCTGCGACGCGTGCGGACCATTCGGCCCAGGCTGCCGGCGACGATGGCGATGATGCCGCCGACCATGATCACCCAGCCGGTCCCGTGGACCGTCCCGAGGTCACGCAAGATGATCGTCCCGGCCGCGCCGACGAACACGCCACCGAGCACCATCACAACGCCGACCGCGACGATCAGACTGCGCGCCGCGTAGCTCAACGCGCCGAGGATGAGCAGCAGGCCGACACCGAGCTCGACTGCGCCGAGCATCGCGCTCTGGTCCACGCCGGCGGTTCGAACCATGGGTACGTTCATCGAGCCGTCGATGCCGCCGCGCGACACCGCCATGATCCCGATCACCGCGACCACCAAACCGAGGACACCGGCAATGACCTGTCCGGGGCTCACAACGAGCCGCGATGTCGCGACCCTCGTATCACTTCGCGCATCGCCGGATTCGACGACATCGTGATGTTCGACAACACTCATTTGCTCTCCTCTGGAAAACTGGCCTTGCACACTGGGCTTCTACTTCTTGTCCGGGCGATGCACCTTGTCCCTGATGTCGTCGACGAGGTCCTTCGCCTTCTCGCCGGCGTCATCGATGATTCCCTTGACCTTGCCAACCTTGCGATCGGCGCGGCCCTCTCGCTTCAGGTGATCGTTGTCGGTGAGATCGCCGACAGCTTCTTTCACTCGGCCCTTGACATCATCAGTGTTTGGATCCATGTGTGCTCCTGTCGGTGACGAACGTCTGAGTTCCGAAGTAGGCGACTAGGCCGGTCGAGACGACCACAAGCGAGCAGCGACGGTCGCCGACATGAGCCCGACGATCAGTCCGACGACCCAACCGTCCACGTTCTGGCTCACGAGCACCGCGCTCAAGATCGTGGCGAGGCCGACAATGCCGACCATGGCCAAGAGTCGTGTCGAGGTTCGTTCGTGCCAACCGCTCCACGACGACGGAGGCGATCCGCGTGCTTCTCGACGCGGCCGGGTCGACGCCGAGTCGGCGCTCTGCNNAGGGTCCGGAGCAACGCCTAACGAATTGCTAGTTGCATGGTACACCTCGGCGTTGTCACGCCTCGCCAGCCCGCGCCCATCCTGGGGTCAACGCTCGAAGTGAAGCTCGTGGTCCCAGTCGTAGAGGCGCATCATGGTTGCGCACGCCGGTGACATGTTGCGGATCACGAGAGTCCGATTACGCCGCGCGGCGTAGTCGGT
>PLBO01000066.1:1674-2755 GCA_003134555.1 Actinomycetota bacterium | reverse complement strand
GAATAGCTCGCCGACAAGCCACTCGAACTCGACAGCATCAAGAAGGCGAAGGCTCGTCGTCCACTCGATGAGATGGCGACGATGACTGGCCTCGACGCGTACAGCCAGCCATGCGACGATCACCAAGCCCGCGAGCGACGAGCCGAGAACGTTTAATTCGATGAAACCCGCGATCGATCGATGAAGCGCCAGCGGGAGCGCGATCCCAATCCCGGCATAGAAACCGAGCGCGAGGCCTCCGACTTCTCGTCCTGAGATTCGAGCAACGGAACGCGTCACTACTCGCTCAGCGAGATCGAGAACCTTTGACACGCGCACAGGATGTCACAGGTTTCGGGCGATCGGGCAGGGTTGCGGCCCGCCGCGATTCGTCGAGTCAGCCGTCCAGATCGAGCATATTGCTCACAGTGGCGACGTCGGACGCCGAGTCGTCTACGTCTGGCCCGCGAGCAAACGCAGCGCCGAGATCCCCGGCGAGAAGAAATACGCACCACCGGTCATCTTCACGAAGGCCTGAAGTGGAACCGCTGGCGGGTTCGCGCCTGGGATCGTGGTTGTGGTGCCGTCAGTTTCGTTCAGGACGGCGTCGACGCCATCGTTCCCTTGGGGAAAGTTCGGGTTGTTCACCCACGTCGACTGGATGAACTCGAACTGGTCTTCGAGGGAAGTTTGGTAGCAGGCGAACAGCAGTCCTCGGTCTTGGGCAGCATGCGCTGGACTGCCGACCGGTGCACCCTGCCGGTACGAAGTCCCGAAAGCGACACCGCGTCGCATGATGCGGTGAGTTTGGACATCGAGCTCACCTGGCGGTTCCTCGTCGCGTGGGTAGGCCTTGCGGATATGCGCACCGCGCGGCACGTTGTGACCATCCGCATCCGGCGTCTGGTAACCGAAGTCGTTGATGTGTGCGGCGTCGAGTACATCGGCATTCGTGAGGCCGATGTCGGCTGTGGTCTGGCCGATGTCGCCCGGGCCGTTGATGACCTCGAGCGGACAGCCCGACTTGTGACGACCGACGAGCTTGGCGCCGAGGAGCTCTTCGCTGAGCCCGATCGTCGGCGCGTTCGTTCCCACAAAGGTG
>PLBO01000066.1:0-1637 GCA_003134555.1 Actinomycetota bacterium | reverse complement strand
CCACCACCCGGAGGCGGCGCCGGCCGCTGTTGCCTCGGGTACCCAACTACGAACTCGCCGGGCCAGAGCAGATCTTGGCCGGGGTCGCCTTGGTTTGGATCGTTCGGGTTTGGGGGTGTGACACCACGCACGCCGGGCTGAGAGACACCATCCTTGAATCCGAAGTGCTCATGGCCAGGCTCGTCGACGCGGGCGTCACCTTCGAGGCGCAACGCAACGGAACCGCCGTGATTCCCGATCGCGTCGACGTAGCCCAGGACCGCCTCGCACAGGTCGTCAGGATCATCGCCAGCAATTGCTAAGACTGCGTCAATCAGTCCGGCTTGACGGAAGCACGGCAACCACGTCTCAGGTGCGCTGGCACCGACATGTCCCAGCGCCGGCGCCCGTGCCGCGATTCCCTGCGCAAAGGCATCCGGCTTCTCGCCGACTGGCTCGGCGTGTCCGAGCTTGGCGAGCCCCGATGGGGTGAAGGCCACGTTCATCCAAACGACGGAAAGTACTCCGTCGATGCGCTGTAGGCGTCGAGCTCTCAAACGCTTGTAGAGGTCGTTGAACGCGACTACCTCGGTGTGGCTAGCGACCTGATCGACCAGCTCCGCCATCCAGGCTTGCGCGTCGGCCTGGGCCTCGGGCAAGCGCACGAACAGGAAGGTCTGATGATCCTTGTTGAATCCGGCCAGGATGTTTCCCTGGATGTCATCGAAGTCCAGAACGGGCGCATCAGCCATGTACGTACGCTCCTCGTGGGTCAGTACTCCTGACGGTACTGATGGGTTGAGACACTGAACTCGGTGTCGCCGGGCCTCGGTCAGCGGTTGTCAGCCCGCGGCAGGGTTCGAGGGTGATTCGCCGCGCGGGACGAGTCATAGCCGACGCGCGTAAAGGCTCAGTAAATGCGCGGGTATCGAGTTCCTGCGATTTGTTGTGGGATCACAACTGGAAGTACGCGCTTCGCACAACGTGCATTCGACGACGTTGATCGGGCGCGAAACGAACCAAGGCACCCACAGCCTCCACAAACCGGGGGTTCAGACGAGTCGTGCCTCATTTGTGTTGTCGGGGATGGGGTCGTGGCTCGAAGCCAAGGTCATAAGCGCCGCGTCATCGAACTCAGATGTCGATAGCGCCTTGTGTTGCGCGTTCTTCCGAAGTGCGCGAGCGTTCGCTAGGCAGATCGCCGGACGGGGAGCACACGATGCGTCGTCGGGGTTGGATTTCTCGGGTTGTGCCGCTTTTCGTGTGTGTGATCGTGGTTGGGGTTACCGTCCCGATCGGTCACGGTTCTCGGGTCTCCGCATACGCCGATACGCCGCGGATCACATTCGTTGGCGCGTCGCGGCCGCAAGGCGGTGGTATCGGTGCAATGCCGTCCGGGGTGCAACCCGGGGATCTGCTATTGGCGTTCGTTGGGGAGACCAACACGCTGGCATGTTCTGCGTTTGCGCCGGCCGAGAACGCGGGTCTGACGCTCGACGCGAACGGCAATCCGGCTCAGCATGCGGCCATGGTGATCGGGTATCGGATTGCGACCGGCACTGAGGCGCCGACCTACACGTGTGGCACGAACATCAGCGACGTAACGATCGTCGCCTACCGGGGTGTCGACCCGTCAACCCCATTCGACTATACGTCGC
>PLBO01000018.1 GCA_003134555.1 Actinomycetota bacterium | reverse complement strand
GTTGTAGGTCGATCGTTCGGCGTCCACGGGGCCGACATCGCTCGTGGCGCCATGGGGCAGAGTTGCCGGGCGGCCTCCGGCAACAGCAGCGCACGATTCGCGAACTCCGCTACACATCCGTTGAAAATCACGAAGAAGAGTTCACGACCAAGCGGCGTGGCGCACGGCTGACACCGAGTACACCTCAGCGCTCGAACCATCCTGCGCCCGAATGCAGCTACGACGTCGACCGAAGCAGCACACGTGTGGTTGTCTCGTCGCCGAGCCATGCCGGCTCGCTTCAACGCCTACGCGGACACTCCGCCATGATCTGCGCGCTGAGGAGGGGTATGCGCGTCAACTAGTCGAAGCGCACGTTGTGATTGACGACTTCTTTCGCAACCGCTTCTAGAGTTTCCTCGGTCACTTGGGCAGTCTTGATCATCAACGCGAGCGCCTCATCCATGCTGCAGCCGGCTTGTACGGAGACCATGCCTTGCGCTTGATACACACGCGCACTGTTTCCGATGCTTGAACCGTTGGATTCCATCGCCACAATCGTCGCGCATGCGACCGTAGCCCGTCCGCGTGATGCACATGCATCATCGTGCGCTCGAGCGTCCTGTCGAGTGAGTAGTTCCGGGATCGGTGCCGGACGGACTCGGGCTTGAGCTTCCCTCGGTTCGTCCGGGCCGATTCCTGCCGTCGGCTGGGTACGCGGGACCCCGACTCGCAGGCACGTGCAACGAGCTGTTCACCCAGACGCGCATCTCCGGCGTATCGCCCGCCGCGACCGGCACGCTCCGACGCCAGGGCTCCAACGACAGTTCCACTGTGCTTTTGTTCGTCGTCACGGACCTGATCCTCCCCGCCCTCGCCGAGTTCAGCGCGGGTGTCTCGACCACACTCGCGAACGCCCCACCGCCGGCGAGTTGTTCGGGACGCACAGATTGGGACTGTCGTTGTGGCTCGGGCTCGACTGTGGCGCGGTGAGGATTGGCAAGGTGAGGTTGGCAGCGCTGTGCAGGTGGGACTCGGAGCTCGGAATCGGGAGGCTCGGCAGCGTGCGGCCGTTTGACGGGCGCACCCGGTTGGGCTTGTGAAGGCCCGTATCGTGGCGCGCATCGGAGTCTTGTCAGGTTCACGTTCACGACGGTCGATTCCCGCGGCTGCGGTGGCGGGGTTGCTGGCCGCGTCGGTGGCGCTGGCGGTCACGGAACTCGCGGCCGGTCTCAGCAACGGCCGCTCGTTGGTCGTTGCGGTCGGCGACTGGGTGATCAATCACGCTCCCCATGCGCTCGTCGATTACGGGAAACGAAACTTCGGTACCAACGACGTNNACCCGCCGCGCTTTCGAAGCCGGAGTGATCGGCATTGCAGTGTTCGGGGTCACGGGCATGCTGGCAGCGCTAGCAGACACCCAACCCTCGGTCGGATCGGCCGTGTTCTCCGCGGTGTGTGGCGTCGCGGTGGGAGTCATGACCTTGTGGCTGCTCCTTCGACCCCCGCCGAGTCACGACCAACCGCCGGTCGTGGGTGACCGTCGAGCCTTTCTGCAACTTGCGGCGGGGGCCGCGGAACTGGCCGCAACGAGCGCGCTCGTGGGCCGTAAGCTCCTCGAACGCGGCGTACATGCGGTCGCGGTCGCCCGCCAGCGGATAGGGTTGCCGGCCGCCTNNACGTGACCCCGGTCGTGACGCCCAACGCGAACTTTTACCGGATCGACACCGCGCTCGCCTACCCGCAAATCGACTACGAACACTGGCGGGTCCGTATCCATGGGATGGTTCGCACACCGATCGAGCTCAGCTTCGATGACCTCGCAGGGATGGAACTGATCGAGCAGTACGTCACGATCGGCTGCGTGTCCAACCTCGTCGGCGGCAACCTCGTCTCGACCGCGGCGTGGCGTGGGGTGCGGCTACGTGACCTCCTCGCCCGTGCCGGGGCCGACCCGCGCGCCGATCAAGTCATCGGCCGTTCCGTCGAGGGGTTCACCGTGGGGTTCCCAACCACCGCGGCACTCGATGACCGTGGTGCGATGATCGCGATCGGCATGAACGGCACACCGCTACCGCTCGAGCATGGCTTTCCCGCACGGCTGATTGTGCCCGGCTTGTACGGGTACGTGTCCGCCACGAAATGGCTCTCCGATATCGAACTCAGCCGCTTCGATCAGTTCGACGCCTACTGGGTGCAGCGGGGCTGGGCCCAACAAGGCCCCATCCTCACCCAATCCCGCATCGACGTCCCCCAACCCCAACGAACCGTCCGGGCGGGAACGGTTCCGATCGCCGGTGTCGCGTGGGCACCCACGCGCGGTATCCGCCGCGTCGAAGTCCAAGTCGACGACCAACCCTGGCGNNCCGCCTCGCCGACGCGCTCAGCACCGACACGTGGTGCCAATGGGATTACGTCTGGCACGCGACGCCCGGCTCGCATCGCTTGCGTGTGCGCGCGACTGACGGCACCGGCACGCCCCAAGACGGCAACGACCGGGCTCCGGGGCCCGGCGGCGCAACCGGCTACCACACCATTGACGTCGATATCGTCGCCTGAACCGGCCCGGCGGATCCTGCCGTCCGAGCCGCAGCGGCCTGACCGGACGGCCACGACACAAAAGAAATCGTTAACCGCGTACGGGTGCACGGACCGAGCACGCCGGATAGGTTCGCGGCGACGACATGGCACGGACGCTCCCGTTCGAACGGCCTGCAGGACGTCATCGACGGACGGTCGCCGCAATCCATCGCGAGTGGAAGGTCATCGAATGCGAAGCACCCGGCGTGCAGTGTTGTGCGGAGTAGTCTTGGTCTTGGGTGTCGCTGCGTGTGGGAGCAGCGCCAAGACCACTACCGGCACCAGCCCGGCAACAACCTCGACGACCGCCGCGCCGATGGCGAATCAATGCGCCCCGGGCACGGG
>PLBO01000065.1 GCA_003134555.1 Actinomycetota bacterium | reverse complement strand
CGCCGCTCCGCGACCTCGAAGATCAACGCCTCGGCGCGGTCGAGCGTCTCGTCGACGTCATCTTCACTGGTGAACGCCATCTCCTGGATGTCGCCCGCCGTCCCGATGAGGCGCCGGAGCATCGCGAGCTCCGCCACGATCTGCGCGTAGTGCGCCGAGTTCGCCGACGCGGGTGTGGCAGCCTGGATGCGCAACAGCGCCGGGCTCCCGCCGAGCGCGTCGAGATGACCCGAGCGACGGAGCTCCTCGGCCACCGTGACCGGGTCGATGGGTTCGCCGCGGGCGTGCAGCGAGAGCGCGGCGTCGAAGATCACACCGTGCGCGGGCTTGTAGAAGTCGCTCGTCTCGATGTGCGCCTCGACCGCGGCGGTGATCGCCTCCCGGCTGAGCATCATCGCTCCGAGAAGTGACTCCTCGGCTTCGAGGTTGTGCGGCGGGATCCGGCCGACACCGTCTCCGGCCAACCCGCGCGCGCCGCGCCCGTCGGGTCCGGGGGGACGCCGTCTCGCATCGTCGAGCGATTGAACCAATCTGACTCCCGCTCGTCTGGGACTGGGCCACTGGGATTGCCGGGCCGTTTGGGGGGTGAACTCCGGAGCCGTGATGGCGGCGCGCTGTGGGCGAGAGCGTGACACCTACGGCCTGTGGAACGTAAGAGGTACAACCGTGTGACTTACCTGTGGATTGTGGGTGCCTAAGCCCACAGCCTGGGGAAAAACAGCGGTGTGATTCTGTGCACGGCGGCACGGCGAACACTACGAGCCCGCTGTGACAGAAAAATTCAGGCGAAACTGGGGCTATGATGGGCGAACCGGACAAAAAAGCGGAAGAAAAATCTGACAGAGCACGCCCGCGGCCGAAGGCAGAGCCGCGCCCATCCCTCGCGCCGCTTGACTTCGAAGAGGCACTCGAAAGTCTGCTGGCAGTCAAGCCCGAGGCTGACTCTGGCTCTCCAGAAGCGGGCTGAGATGTGACAAGGTCTCAACTCCGACCTTTAGCAAATTGCAAGGACCGTTGCCCCAATTTCCGGTTTGTCCGGATTCCTTGTCCGGCGAAACGCGGCAATTCGCGCGCCTAATTCCCCTTCGGTCTAACTTGGACCCTGTACGCTGACGATATGAGTGTCGTGCCGAGGGTCGAAACGCAAGACTTTGATGAGGGTAAGTCGCTGAAGAAAGTGCGACTGCAACTGATCAGAGCTGCAAAAGAACTCAAGCCTCTACCTACTCCCGCTGAGTTGTTGAATCGTCTCAGTGATCTCATCGCGGATCTAGATGACATCAAGGAGCAGGCGTTACTGCTCTATCACGTAGCTCAAATCGAACAGAGTGGCCTACGCGAGCGGCTTACAGACATTGACGCGCGTCTCGCTCAAGGATGGGAACCGGATAGCGAGTCAGCGGAAGCGCTACTCGAGCGGCTTCCGAACTGATTTCAGAAACGGCGTCGCAAGTACGATGCTGGCTCTGTGTATGAGATCAGTGATCCGGACGGACATCTTCTTAGATGNNGCTCGCGAGGACTTTCGTTCGTGGATACCGCGACTTGCAGAAGACCCTCGCGGTATCGCTACCGCTCGCCTGATCCGTGCCGACGGAGTGCAGGCCTTCACGCTCCGAATCCAGATGTGTGAAGCGTTCATTGACTACACCATCGTGGAGGAGCAGAAGAAGGTCTTGATTCTCGACGTGGTTACCGTGAGTTTCGAAGACTTCTCTGACTAGTTCGCGGTTGGTTCCCGATAAGTGAGGCGCTTCCCAGCTGACTGCTGGATCGCCTTCATTGTGCGGGCTGTGTCGCTCATCTTGCGGGTCGAGTAGCGGAAGTCGTACTCGGCGACGTAGCGGTGCAGGTGTTCTTCCGACACGTGGTGGTGTGTGCCGTCGATGCCGCGCTTGAGCTGTGAGAAGAAGCCCTCCGCGGAGTTGACATGCGCGCGCCGGCCGTTCCGAGTGGTGCGCGCGTACTCATCCTTGCCATGGTTGACCGCGTGGTGTTCGGCGAAGTCTGGTCCGGCCTTGCGGTAGCCAGGTAGCTGGTCAGTCATCAGCACCGCGTCGCGCTCGACTTCTTCCAGCAGGATGCGGTGGAGTTTCGCTCCGGTCACGCGTGGGACGATCTGTGAGCGCGCTTCGCCCGTCTCGCGTTCAATGAGGGTGACGATCGGGGTCTTGCCCCTGCCGCCGTAGCCGTGCTTGGTCAGCCAACCGAAGTACGTCTCATCAGCCTCGACTTCACCACTCAGCTTCTCGCGCAATGGCGATTGAGTCATCGCATACCTAATCCTGTGCTCCATGAACCAGGCCGTCTTGTATGACACTGGAAGGCCGCGGTGCAGCTCGTGAGCGCTGACTCCGTTCTTGTTGGAGCACATCAGGTGGATCGCGAGGAGCCACTTGGCGAGCGGGACGTGGGAGCCCTCAAAGATGGTTCCGACGAGTACCGAGAACTGCCGCTTGCAGGCACGGCACTTCCAGACCCGGCGCTTACTGACCTTGCCGCGGTTGGTGGTGCGGCCGTCGCCCTTCGGCTGGAGGTAGGTGGCTTCGCCGATGACTCCGCAATGCGGGCAGGACGGCTCGACCGGGTTGCCCCAGCGGATGCGTTCCATGAGCAGGTAGGCGGCCTCCTCGTCGGAGAAGTGCTTGGCGAGGGTGGTGAGGTTGATCGGGCCGTCGATTTCCATGCCCTAATTATGCTCTCACCAGGGCCGGTGTGTCAAGTAGATAATCCCCATCTCAGATGCTCAGCCCTCGCTCCCCACGGACGGAGATGCGCAATGCCGGTCGCAATTCGCGTGACGCCCTGGCCCGATCCCGTGCTCGACGTGCTGGGGCACGACCCCCGCTCCTGGTATGCCGAGACGTTCTGGCTCCCGACCCTCGGGCCCACGGCGCTGCTGTTGATGCGCCACCTCGCCGACCGGTTCGAACAGACACCGGCCGGAGTGGACCTCCCGGTCGCCGACACCGCGGCCGCACTCGGACTCGGGCCCCGCGACGGGCAGAACTCGCCGCTGATGAAGAGCCTCGGCCGGCTCCGCCAGTTCGAGCTCGCCTGCTCCGAGGACGAGACCACGATCTCGGTGCGCCGCACGCTTCCGCCCGTGCAACGCCGCCACGTGCGACGGCTGCCGGCGCTGCTCCAGGCCCGCCACGCCGAATGGGTCGCCGGCCACACCAACGCCCCCGTCGAGCTCGCCCGGCGACGCGCGCGCCGGGTCGCGCTGACGCTCGTCGTGCAGGGCGAGCCGATCGAC
>PLBO01000044.1 GCA_003134555.1 Actinomycetota bacterium | reverse complement strand
GGCGACGCTCGTCCTGCGATCCCGAGTCGTCAGAACCAACTCACAATCGCACTCGCCGAGCGCGTGCCGCTCGTGACCACGGACTTCATCGAGCCGACATTTGGGCTCCCCGGTGCGACCATTGCGAAGGAAGAGGGCACCGAGCGAATGATCGCTCGCATAGATCTGGGTGCCCTCGGCCGCTTGCGCCCGCGGCGGCTCCGGCGATGGGCCACGCCGGGTCTTGCTCCGAGTCTTCACGCTGTGCTCCGCGCCGCGGACATACGTGAATACGCACTGTTCCTCATGGGATCACGAGGCCCCCACACAACACTCGGACTCCAGCGCCGGCGGACGGTCGTCGATCTCATCGATCCGCCGTTCGTTGCCGCGAGCCGCGAGATCTTCCGCCAACAGGTTCCGATCCTGACAAAGGGCGCTCGGCTGGTCACGGCGACCTCGGCGGAACTCGCGGACGAGGCGCGCCAAGCCGGCGTCGAAGCGGTGGTTGTGCCAAATGCTTGCGTTGAGGTGGCACCTCTACCTTCGATCCGGCCGGCTGTCCCAACCGTTGGATACCTCGGCAGTCTCGATTGGCGCTTTGACGTCCAGCTTGTCGCCGAGGTCGCACGAGCGATGCCCGAGGTGCGCTTCGTTCTCGCAGGTCGACAACTCGATTCCCTGCAGCCCCAGCTCCGAGCCCTGCGCGGCCTTGTCAACGTCGACCTTCCCGGCGCGGTCCCGCCCTCGGATACCACGGCGACATTGGGTGGGTTCTCGGTCGGGATCGTGCCCTTCCGGACCGGTTTCATCGGAGACGCGATCAATCCGGTCAAGGTCTACGAGTACCTGGCAGTTGGTGTTCCCGTGCTCGCGAGCCCGATCCGCGAGTGCCGAGAGATGGATCTTGTCTCCTGCGCGGGAACTCCGGACGAGTGGGTTGCCGCCATCCGTGAGCTGCTGAACAAGGATGATGGTGCCGCCTCGATGAGTCGGCGCGACTTCGCGTCTCGCAATACCTGGCGTGTGCGGGCTGACGCTCTCGTCGACCTCATGGTCGATCGAGGTCTGATCGCGCCCACGGCAGTTCGGTCGCGGACCCCCTCGACCGCCGCGGCGACTCCGTCGATCACGTGACGGAACTTGTCGTCGTTCGAGAAGTTCTCGAGGACCGCGAGCTCGCGAACTTCCTACCACTCGTACCCGCCGGTTTCCGCGTTCGATTCGTGACGTCGGGGGAATCGGGCCCCTACGACGGCTCCGGACTTGGCGTCCCGGTCACGCGCCTGCGCCGAGTGAAGGATTTCCTCGGGCCGGCTCGGGTCGGCCGGCGGATCGCGCGACTCATGTCTCCCAGGCTCGATCTGGAAACTTTGCTCGGCCTGAAGAAAGCGCTGGGGCCCGCAAACATCGTGTGTGTGAACGAGACGCACAACGTGAGTTCCGTACAGGCTTGTCGCATCGCAAACCGGCAACCCGGAATGCGAGTCGTCACGGTGTGCTACGAGAACATCCCGTTTCGGTACGAAGACGATCCGTTGCTTCGAGCGCGCAAGGCGTTCGTACGTACGCACACCGATCTGTTCGTCGCGCTTACTCCGGCCGCCGAGAACGCGCTATGCCTGGAAGGAGCTTCGCCGCAACGAATCGCGGTCCAGCCATACGGCGTCGATGCCGCGCGCTTCTCGCCGAACGAGCGCGACGCCTCGCTGCGCGCATCGTGGAAGGTGGCGCCCGACGAGGTCGTCGTGCTCTATGCCGGCCGGCTCATTCAGGAGAAGGGACTCACCAACCTCCTGATCGCCGCATCCCAGATACAGCACCTGCCCTTCCGCGTGATTCTCGTCGGCGCGGGGGGCGATTTACCTCGCCTGCAGCGGGCCGTGGTTGCGCTACATCTCGAGGATCGTGTGACGTTCGTACCCTGGGTTCCGCATGCGCAGGTCCCTTCGGTGTTGGCATCAGCCGACATCTTCGCGATGCCGAGCCTTCCGACGCCGTACTGGGAGGAGCAGTNNGTCAATGGCAAGTGGACTGCCCGTGGTCTCGACTGAAAGCGGATCCATCCCCTTCGTCGTCGGCGACGGCGCGGCATTGGTTCCCCCGTACAACATCGAGGCGCTCAGCACCGCTCTGGCTCGGCTCGTCGCCGATCCGGATCTGCGGGTTCGAATGGGCGGCGACGGTCGGCGACGGATCGAAACGGAGTTGAACGTCGAAACCGTTGCCCGCCGCCTGGCACGACTCCTTGCTCCGACTCATGCCTGAACCTGCGGTGCAGCTCACGCACGCCGTGCGGATTCACCAAGCCGCGAACATGCGAGCTGTCCTCTTGAGCGCATGCGCCGGCTACCCGTCGAGGATTCCGACAGTGTCGAAGGGGTTGCTCACCACGCGATAGCCCGCCTCGATCAATCGCGTCTCGCAACGTTCGCGGTCGGCGGCCGAGAGATGCACTGACTCGTACATGAGGACGGATGGGCGCACACGAACCAGGTCAACCTGGTCAAGAATCACCGCATCATGCCCTTCGGTGTCGATANNGGGCGGTACTCCCTCGATCAGGCTCGCGAACGTCATCGCGGGCACGGCCACCTGCCGAGTTTGGGATGCAGACACGCCATTCTTGCGAACAATCTCAGCATCGATGCTCGACAACATGCCGGCACGAGCGGACCCGTCCACGACGGTCATGTCGACTGTCCCGTCGTGGTCCGTAATCGCCGCACGAACGAGTCGGAACCTGGGGTCCCTGCCGCGCAACTTGCTCAAGGCCTCGAACTGGGCGGGGACTGGCTCCACCATGATGCCTTGCCAGCGCGGATTCTGATCGATCCATCTTGCCAGTGGGTCGCCGTCGAGCCCGTTGTGGGAACCGATCTGCACGAACATCACGTCTGGGTGCCGCGACGCGTAGTGAGGCCACACTGTGATTGGATCAGCGAGCACNNGTCCAACATGTTGCGTCGAACTACATCGTTAGTGTTTGCGCTGCTCGTCGCGGCCAGACCCGTGTCGATCAGTTGGACTCGTCCGACGTTGCGTAGTGAATTCGGAGCAGATCGGCGCATGAGTTCGCGTCAGCGCCGCGCGTCCTTCCGGCGTGCGAACCTCGACGTTGCCGGCGACGAAAAGCGCCGGCGGGACACCGAGGTCAGCCCACTACGGATCGCGATGGCCTCCTACTACCTACCGAGCGCGAGCAAGATCGGGGTCGGGTGGATGGCGCATCGGATGGCGAACGCCCTCGTGGATCGAGGTCATCGCGTGACGATGTTCAGCCCGGCTCCCCGTCCGGCAGACGCGCGCTATCAACATCGCCAGGTTGAGGTCCGCGGCAACCTCCGCAGCTTTCGTTGGGGTTGGCGCGTCGCGAAGCTCGACCCGACAGATTTCGACGTCTTGCACGCACACGGCGATGACCATCTCGTTGCTCGCGGTGCATGGCCGGCCCATGTGCGCACACTCCACGGCTCGTGCTTTGACGAGGCCTTGCACATCCACGGTGTGTGGGAACGGCTTCGCATGTTCCTGCTCGGTGTCACCGAAGCTGTGAGCGCGGTGCGCACTCCCGAGCTGGTTGGCGTGTCGCGAAACTCGCTTCGGTGGTATCCGTGGCTTCGCCGCGTGATCCCCAACGGGGTCGACGTACAACGGTTCACCCCCGGCGATCAGCACGAGGCTCGACCGACGATTCTCTTCGTCGGGACCTACCGCCGACG
>PLBO01000019.1 GCA_003134555.1 Actinomycetota bacterium | reverse complement strand
TCTACTCGGTGAGGGCATCGTCCTGTCGCTGTTCCGGGCGGGTGAGTTCCTGTCTCCGTCGCCGGTGGAGAAGAAGATTTTCCGGCTCTGCATGCAAGACGAGGCTCGCCATGTCGCGTACGGCACGATGCATCTGAGATACCGGCTCGCGCGCGACCCCTCGCTCGCGGCCGACTATCACGCCTACCTCGACCGCGGCGAGGAGATCATCTCGATGTTGTTCACGACACCCGATGTCGTGGAGCCGACCGCGATCCTCGCAGCCGGCGGCGTGAAGCAGGCTCAGGAGCTGGCCATGGGCGCGACCGACATCGTGCGCGGCGGCGTGGTCCAGGAGTATCTCGAGCGATGCGAACATGCCGGATTGCCGCGCTGGGATCGCATCACGCTCCCGCCCGAGATGCTGACGGGCGTGGTCGGGCTCACAGACCGGGAGGTGCCGTGATGGAGTTTCCCTGCGATCAATGGTTCGAACGCATGGTGACGTCGGCAAGCAAGGACGCTGAAATCTACGAGCGGTTGGGTTTCGCCGAGTTCCGGCTCGTGTTCGAGGTCGTAGCCGGCGACGACGCTCGGCGCTTCGGGCTCGTGCTCGACGGGTACGACGTCGAGTACGCCGGGGAGCTCGCCGACATCGGCACGTTCGATGCAGTCCTCAGCGGGCCGCTCGACGCGTGGCGAGAGATGGTCGACAACATCGAGGCGAACGGCCGAGCTGATGTCGAGCACACGCTGATCCGGCTTTGCCTCGCTGGCACGCCGCTGCGGCTCGTCGCTGTCGATCCGATGGGGCGGGACAAATTCTTCCGCTACGCCGAGACGCTCCAAACGCTGGTTGACGCGACGGCATCGCGACTCACCCAGGTCTGACGGCGGACCGAGCCCGGCCATGGCACTTCGCATCACAGACCAATGTTTCGGATGCGGCGGCTGTGAGTTCGCCTGTCAACAAGGGGCGATCACACAGACCGACGGATTCCCCGTCGCGTACGTGATCGCCCCCTTGCTATGCAACGACTGCAAGGAGTGCATGCCGCTGTGCCCCGTCGACGCGTTCGAACCCAGCCCGGGATGGGCCGTGTGCTACGGCCGCGGCTGTCCACTGTCGTCGAAACGGTACGCGGGCTGGGAATGCACCGAAGGGCTCGAACGATGCCCCGCATGCGGTTCGATGCTGTGGCGCGCGCCCGGGACTGAGCGCTGGACGTGCCGGCGCTGTGACCACGGCGAGGACGACCACCTGGCGAGCTGCCCCAAGGTGAAGAAAGCCGAGTTGTCGAAGGCCGGCGCGAAGCCCAACCACTGACTGGAACCACCCGGCCAAACATCGACCCGCGTCACCCGACCTGTCACCACGCACGGCCTCGCTTGCGGCCTCGCCGCAGAGGTCTCCACCCAGATCGACCGCGGCCACCCGGCGTTATAACGGGTGATCTTGTCAAGCACTGGTGGTGGACATTTGTTGGACGAGGCCGTCGAAGAGGGCTTTGCGGTCGGGTTGGTTGTGGTTTCGGGCGTGGTCGCCCGTTGGCGGAGGATGATGGGCACGAACTCGGGGCCGGTTTGGAAGTACGCGCGGGGCTCACAGGCGGATTCCATGCGGCATTCGAGTTCGACGGGTCGGGTGCAGAGGCCGTTGCCGAGCATGCGAGCGTGGGCTTCGCGTCGGAGGCGCGTCATCGCGGCGGTTTCGATCTCGGCGGGGAGCGCCCCCGGTGTGCCGGCGGTGTTGTAGAGCAGGTCGATTTGTTTGGTGACGGCTTCGTATTCGTCGGCGACGACCCGATCCGCGATCCGCGCGTAGGTGAGCGTCATTTCCATGGACCGGTGTCCGAGGAGCGCGGCGATGGCTTCGAGGCGCATCCCACGGTTGATGGCTTGGGTGGCGAGGGTGTGTCGGAGCTGGTGGGGATGCACTTGGCCGATCCCGGCGTGTTTTGCGGTGGTCGCGACGATGCGGTGCACGGTGCGCCGATCGATCGGGGCGTGGTGATCGGCGAGGAGGCGTTTCTGGGTTCTGATGTATTCGCTGTTGGTGGCGGTCCATTCGCCGAGGAGTGTGACGAGGTCAGGATGGAGGGGGATCAAACGGTCGTTGCGGAGTTTGCCGACCGGGACGCGTAGCCAGTAGCCGTCGCCGATCAGGGTGACTGCGTCGGCGGCGAGGTCGCAGAGTTCGCTGGCGCGGAGTCCGGTGCGGGCGAGCATCTCGATGACGAGCCGGTATCGGGGGATCCGATGGGCGCGTGCCGCGGCGATGAGTTTGGCGGCGTCGCGGTCGTTGAGGAATTTCGGGAGTGGATCGGTGCGGGGTGCGATGTCACCGTGGAAGATCGGGTTCCGGGCGGGTGCGTCGGGCCAGTCCCATTCGATGAGCCGCTCGAAGAAGATCCGGATCGTCCGCAACCGTTGCCGTTGGGTGTTCTTCGCCATCACCGCGCCGTTGGTGCCAGGTTGGGTTGCGAGCCAGACCTTGTAGTCCTCGATGTTCGTGCGGCTGATCTCACCGGCGACGGCGACATCGGTGTTGGTGGTGAGCCAGCGGGTGAATTGACGCAGCGTGTTGTCGGCCGCGTCGACACTGCTCGGCGCTAAGAACGTCGAGCATTGGGCGAGGTAGCGGCGCATCGTTGCCGTGAGTCGGGGTGCCCGCGCCGACAACACCACCCATTCCCGATCCGACGCGGTGTCGCAGAGCACGGTCGTGGGTTCGATCGCGCTCATCGGGCGAGTTCCTGAATCGCGATGAGTTCGGCGGCGTGAGTCGCTTCGATCAGATCCGACGCCCGTCGATACTCCCGTGCCAACCAATCGTTCGTCAGATGCAAATACACCCGCGT
>PLBO01000039.1 GCA_003134555.1 Actinomycetota bacterium | reverse complement strand
GGCGAGCTTCGCCTGGGTCGCAGCGTCGTGTTTGGTCACAGCATCGGCGCGATGGTCGCGCTCGCACTCTCGCGGTTGGCGCCCGAGCTTGTGGGCGCGGTGGCGCTGATCGATCCGCCGCCGCTGAGCAAGGAGGTGTGGAAGGGATTCGCGCCGCAGCTCGTTGCTTCGTTCTCGGGTCCGGATGGGCCGACTGGTCGCCGTCAGTTCGTCGANNACGAGCCAAGATCATCGAGACCATGACTGCCGTGCCCAACGACATCGCGATCCCGTTGGTTCAGGCCATTGCCGCGTTTGACGCGATGGCGGTGCTGCGGCAGTGCGAGGTGCCGGTACTGACGATCTCGTCAGCGGTGCCGACCAATGATGCCGCGTCCTTGCTTGCCGCGAACCCCACGATGACGCTCGGCCAGACGGTCGGAGCCGGCCACTTCCTCCAGCTCGAGGTGCCCGAGCAACTGAACCCGATGATCGAGCGATTCCTGGCCGTCATCCCCGGAGGCTCGCTCGCGCCCCAATGACCGCGCACCACATGGATCGGCATTGATCGGTGACCACCACTCGACACAGAGGCGGTCTCCACTCGGATTGCCGCCGTCGTCGCGGAGGCCGCACGAGCCTCACGATGCGGTTGTGAGCAGCCGGACCATCGCGCCCTCCAGGGTAGAGAAGAACACGCGACAGGGCAACGACTCCTGGCCTTGTTGATCGGCGAGGCGCAAGATACGCGCGCGACTCCTGTGAAGNNGATCCCTTGTCAAAGCTTCCGCTCTGGAACCACCTGCCCGCGACCGGGATGCGGCTCGCACCGTTTCGTCACGCCCGCCAGTTCACGGCTGATCTCGCCGCCCAAGGGCAACACGCCCGCGACCGCCTCGGCACAGTGCTCGGTGAGTTCATTGCGATGAGCCGCAACCGCAACGAGGAGCTACGCAGGATCGTACGGTCGGGAGCCGACCGCCAACTCAGCGGCCTCGGCCTGGTCACCAAGGCGGATCTCGCCGCGTTCGAACGCCGGCTGGGCTCAGCATCCGCGCCGAAGACCGCCCGGCCGAACAAGAAAACGCCGCGAGGCGCGACCGGGTGAACACGCATCAGCAGCCATGCGCGCGGAGTCGCCCGCGAACCGATCCGCCTGCCCTCGTCTCAGTCTGAGCCCATGAACCGCGCCCNNGGGACGCGCGTTCCGGGACACGTGGGGTCGCGCGTGTCGGCGCGGCCGCGGTCGGCGTGCTGCGCCGCGGTGGTTAGCTCTTTGGAGTGGCGAGCAGTGTCGTGACTTGCATCGGTCCGCCTGGTGTTGGGCCGGCGAGTCCGTAGTCGATGCTGATGTGGTCGGCGCCGACGGTTACCTGCATTGGGTAGCCGGTGGGGGGCTCGCCGACGGTTGCGAGGTCGGTCGTTGTCCAGTCGATCCCGTCGGTGCTGAAGAGTAGGTAGCCGTGACCGGGTGTCAGATCGTTCGGGTTTTGGTCGGCGGTGACGAGTACCGCGAAGCCGAGTGGGCCGGCGTCGGAGGTGGTGACTGACGCGGTTGGGGTGCCGGCGGGTAGGAGGGAGTTGACGTCGGTGGTGTTCCAGGTCGTGCCGCCGTTGCCGGACGTCTGCGTGGCGCCGGAGGCGTCGGTTCCCACGATGAGGTCGCCCGCTATTGCCTGCACGTTGAGGCCGGGTGGCGTGTCGACTGTGGTCCAGGTGCGCGCGTCGGTCGAGTGCAGCAGTGGTGTCCCGACGCTGGGCGGCTGCGCGCCGAGCGACGGATTGCTGTTGTCGGCGATGAGGAGGAAGCCGTCGCTGTCGGCGACGAGGTCTCGTACGGCCCCGGTGGTAGGCGCGGGCGTGGAAGTCCAGTGCGTGCCGTCGGCGCTGATGAGCATCTCCTGGTGCGTGAGGTCTCCGGGCCCGGAGAGGCCGATATCGGACCAGCTGATCGTGCCGAGCACGGGCGGGTCGGTGCATTTCGCAGCGAGGCGAGGCTTCTGCGCGCTCGTCAGCGCGGACTGGGCGCGGCCGGCGAGGCCCTGCTTGAGGGCGGTGCAGTCGGTCAGGTCGAGGATGTCGTAGCCGTCATTCGTCATTCTCGTTGTGACGTTGGGGTGGCCCGGGGTGCGTGCTGCGACGAGCGCGTCGAGGCCGGGCGAGAACTGTTCGGTGAGCAGGGCGACGGTTGCGGTTGCTCCGCTCGCTATCTGCACGGCTGACGAGCGACTCATCGACACGGTTGCGGTCGGGCCGCTCAGATCGAACGGCAGGTCGGTGTCGGACCATGCCGCGCCGCCGTCGTGTGACGTACCGACGAGGTAGCGGACCTCGCCGGCGGCGGCACCTGGCGCGGTACCGATTGCTTTGAGCACGCCGTCGTGTTCGGTGAGACCTGAGATCCAGGCCTGGTGTTGGTTGGCGGTGGTCCAGTGCTCACCGTCGCGCGTGGTGTAGATCGCCTGATCCGGCTGCGACCCCTGACTGGCAACGCCGGGTGCGGTCGAGAGCTCATAGGTCACGCCGGCCGCGGTCGTGAAGTGCGTCGTCGCGTTCGCCACGGTGCCGTTGACAACGCGGAACTCGAGCGTCGGCGTGACGGCGGCTCCAGATTGGGCGGCGACGGCCACGGAGTGCGGTGCGCCACTC